>NZ_JBANEW010000053.1:0-303219 GCF_049890855.1 Lacrimispora sp. 38-1
CCGTTGATTTGCGAAGAAAACTTATTAAATCACTGGCATACGGAGCTGGAGATAGCTTATATTTTTCAGGGGCAAAGCGATCATTATGTAGATGGGAACTGCATTCATGCGGCCCCCGGAGATCTGGTGGTTGTAAATTCTGAAAGCATTCACAGCATTATTCCGGATCGTACTGTTTGTGAAAGCAGGGGAATGATCGCCGTGGTCCTTATTATATCCAGGGATTTCGTAAAGGAATGTTTTCCTGATCTGGATTGTCATTATTTTGTAGTATCTGACCAGCTCAACCGCACAGAGGTGAAGCGCATCATGGTCACTCTGTCTGAAAAAGCAAAATGCTCCTGTAATCATGAGGAGAGTCTGCTGATAAAGGGCCTGATTCTGGAGCTGTTTTATTATCTGTGCCAGGATGGATACCAAATGAAGGATTTTGTCATGAACATCAACCAGCAAAAGAATAATGAACGTTTAAAGGGAATCATTCAGCATGTAGAACGACATTATATGGAACCAATTACTCAGTCAGATACTGCAAAGCGTTTTTATTTTACAAAAGAGTATTTTTCCCGTTTTTTTAAGAGAAATACAGGGGTTAATTTCAAACAATATCTGACAAATTACAGAATCTTAAAAGCCAGGAACGAACTGATAGGTACGGATCACAGTATTCTGGAGATCGCACTTAATAACGGATTCTCAGATGAAAGACGTCTGATTGAGTCATTTAAGAAAATATATCAGATTACGCCGCTGCAGTATAGGAAGAAAAATTCCTCTGTTTATATTCGAGAAAAAAATGATTGACAATAAGTGAATGATCGTTTATTATAAAGCCATAGAGGTGATGGAATGAGAAGAAAAGACGACGAAAAGGTGAGGAATATCAAGGAAGCAGTAATCAAGCTGATCCTGCAGGAGGGCTTTCATGGCACTTCTGTCTCTAAAATAGCCAGAATGGCAGGGGTTTCGCCGGCAACGGTATACATCTATTATGAGAATAAGGATGTGATGCTGCATGACATTTACCTGGAGTATTCAGAAGAGATTTACGACTACTTATTAGACAGCATGAAGCAGGAGATGGAAGGCCACAGGCAGATTGAATTACTCATCCGAAGCTATTATAACTACATTCTGGAGAATAAGGAAATTTTCAGTTTTGTGGAACAGTTTTCCAACTGTCCGTCTTTAGCCAACAGCTGTTCCGGTAAACAGGGCATCTGCAAGATTTATCATATGATGGCTGAGATGAAGCAGAACCATATCTTAAGAGATTACCGGGAAGATAATTTACTGGCAATTATTTTCCAGCCGGTGAAAGCCATTGCGGTTGATAACCGGAAGAATGAAGCTCAGAAAGAGGATCTGCTCACAGAGCTGATTATCATGATACAAAATGCAATTATGATGTAATGTTTATAAGCGAGGTTCTTTTATTGATACTTTAAAAGATATCTCGCAAATTAAATCCTGATTGTTAAATGAACATTCACTTAAAATACGCACAGAAAGGATAAAACTATGAAAAATAATAATGATAATAATCTCGGCATAATTGTTCCGGTTTTTAATAAAGTTTTATTGCCTGGTGTGGCGACAATAATACATCTGGAACATCTAAATGAAAGACAGATCATGAGCCTGGAAGAGGAAGAAATCGTAAAAATTGCGCTGCCGCTGAAACAGGATTCGGGCCAGGAAGATAAGAAGGAAGATGATTTTCACCGGATTGGAGTCACCTTTTCCATAAACTCAGTCGAACAGACGGAAAAGGGGGTTCGCCTGTCAGTAGAACTTGGTGACAGAATCCTGGTGAACCAGATCAGTGAAGATAAAGGAGTTTTATACGCAGCATTTGAAGAAGCGCCGGATCTTGCAGATTTGGATGAGGGAAGCCTTAAGGAAATGCTGGGATATATTAAAAAAGTCAGCAATGATATCAGCAGTAAATTTACAGGTGGTGAACAGTATCAGCGGATCGTAAACGGTTTTCATGATATCAACACAATCATGATGTATTTATCCCAGTTTATACAGATATCACCGGAGGAGCGTTATCAGCTGTTAGAAATCCAGTCCTTAAAGGAAAGAAGCCTCCGTTTTATGGATCATATACTGAAGCAGAAGGAAATGATCGAGCTGCAGATGCAGGTAACTGAGAAGTTTTCTGAAAGAGCCAATAAAAGCTATCGGGAAGCAGTTTTAAGAGAACAGTTAAAGGCGATTCAGGAAGAATTAAACGAAGGCAGGGAAGGGGACGGCAAGAAGGACAATGATTACCGTTCAAAGATTGAAGAAGCAGGCATGCCCCAGGAAATAAAGGAGTCAGCCCTGGAAGAATATGAAAAAATGGAGGAACAGGGACCAAACCAGCCGGATTATAAGGTGATGCGCAATTATCTGGATTTGCTGGTTAAGCTGCCCTGGAAAAAACAGCCTGCAAAATCCGTTGATTTAGACGGAGCAAGGAGAATCCTTAATGAGAGGCATTATGGTCTTGATAAAGTAAAGGACAGAATCATACAGCATCTGGCTGTTATGGAGCTGAACAAAGAAAAGAAAGGCTTCATAATCCTGTTAGTGGGTCCTCCCGGAACAGGAAAGACCAGTCTTGGCAAAAGCATTGCCGAGGCTCTTGGCAGACCTTATACCAGATTGAGCCTTGGAGGCGTGAGAGACGAGTCGGAGATCAGGGGACACCGGAGAACCTATGTAGGAGCCATGCCTGGAAGAATCATTCAAAGCATGAAGAAAGCCGGCGCTACCAATCCGGTAATGGTGCTGGATGAAGTGGATAAGCTGATGTCAGGAGGATATAGCGGAGATCCTGCCAGCGCACTCCTGGAAGTACTTGATCCGGAGCAGAACAACACCTTTACAGACCATTATCTGGATGTGCCCTACGACTTATCCGATGTATTTTTCATTGCTACAGCAAACTCCTTAGAGACCATACCTGGACCGCTGCTTGACAGAATGGAAATCATCAGCATCACAAGCTATACGGCAGATGAAAAGTTTCATATTGGTAAAGATCATCTGATCCCGGAAGTATTAAAAGAGCATGGACTGACTTCAAAAGAACTTGTAATTGCAGAGGAAGTGCTGAAAGCAGTCATTAACGATTACACGATGGAAGCCGGAGTCAGAGGCCTCAAAAAGCAGCTGTCATCTCTTGCCAGAACTGCTGCAGAAAGAATCGTATCCAAAAAGACCGATATTCCAGTTGTTGTAAAGGCTGGGGATCTGGAAGACCTCCTGGGAAGAAAAGTATCCCGTCATGAGAAGGCACAGCTGGACAACCCGCCTGGAGTGGTAACCGGACTTGCCTGGACACCGGTAGGAGGGGAGATTTTATTCATCGAAGCGGCTGACATGCCGGGAAGCGGCAATATCATATTAACCGGAAAGCTGGGAGATGTGATGAAGGAATCCGCCAGAATTTCCTTAAGCCTGCTGAAATCCAGACTGCCTCTTAATACCTTTAATTTTAAAGAAAGAGATCTTCATATTCACGTTCCGTCAGGTGCGGTACCAAAGGATGGTCCTTCCGCCGGAATCGCTCTCTTTACTGCTCTGGCATCCTTAGTCACAGGCAGTAAAGTGGATTCCAGACTTGCCATGACTGGAGAGATTACGTTAAGAGGAGCCGTATTACCCATAGGCGGACTGAAAGAGAAGCTTCTGGGGGCTCAGAGAGCGGGAATTAAGAAAGTTCTGATTCCTCAGGATAATGTGATTGATTTAAAGGAGGTGCCGGAAGAGACAAAAGAGGGACTTACCATCATTGCGGTCGAGACCATTGAAGATGTCATAAGAGAAACCATAGGAATTGCGCTGCCCCGTATGGAGCAGGTGCTCCTGCCAAAAGAAGGAGCAGGGCGGTTGTTTGAAACCATTGAGCCAATGAAAAACAATATCAGAAGAGAGGTAATTTAAATGAATCTTACAGTGACAAAGGAAACATTAATCGGAGAAATCTTAGAAGCAGACAGTACCACAGCACCATACTTTTTTGAAATGGGAATGCATTGCCTCGGCTGTCCTTCCTCCACCATGGAAAGTCTGGAAGAAGCCTGTATGGTACACGGAGTTCCAGTTGAGGAGCTGGTCGAAAAATTAAATGGACATATGTCCAGGTAAATCAACTTTTATAAAATCCCCCATTCTGCAGGCTATGATGCAGAACGGGGGATTTGCAGTTATATTCAGACATCACTGTCTCCAAGCATCGCTTCCGCCATGCTCTCATATCCGTAGACTCCTGATACATAACGCAGTCCATCGGATATTTCAGATTTGGAAAAATCGTGGTTATCTAAAAATTCTCCATCTTTATCATTTAACGTGTAATAGAACATCAAAGCCAGTTTTAAGTATTCCATATCGCCTGAATCAAGTTCATCCAGAAGAGTATTCTCGGCTTCATTGATGGAGCCATCCTCAATCAGCTTTTTCAGTTCTTCAAATTTTTCTTCCATATCCCGGCTTTTAAAAGCCCTGTCGTCATTTTTTCCCAGCTCTATGTTAAAAATCAGTTTTAACAGCGTACTCACCATTCCATTATTGATCCGGGTAGCGTAATCATCTGTCAGCATAATATTCTCCTTTTTATAATTTTCTGGCAAGAATTACTGTATCATAACAGTTTGAAAAAGTAAAGAATATCATCGCTTCCGCATTATTGTGGCAGACGGAAAAATATGTTAAGCTGTTATTTATTCAGCAGAGAACGTCAGGAGGTAAGAGATGATTGAAACAGATCTGGCAAAGAAATTTATTGAACAGGTAACCCAGTATACCCAGTACAATATCAATATTATGAATGAACAGGGGGTCATTATCGCAAGCCGGGATGAGAGCAGGGTGGGAACTTTTCATGAGGTTGCCTATTATATTGTGACAGGAAAGGAAGACATGGTGGTAACATCTGGAGAGGAAGATTATCCGGGTGTCAGACCCGGTATTAACATGGTAATTAATATAGACGGAAGGAGGGAAGGAGTAGTTGGTATTACCGGAGAGCCGGCTGAAATTAAGCCTGTTGCATTGATTACAAAAATGGCTATTGAGGCAATGTTAAAATATGAAAAGCAGCAGGAGGAAATCCGGCGCAGAAGAGATAAAAAAGAACACTTTACCAATCTGCTGATCCATGTAGAACATTCTGATCCGGGAGAACTGCGTAGTATGGCGCATCAGCTTAATTATTCTGAAAACTTAATCCGGATCCCGATCTTATGCAAAACAGAGGATGTAAAAGCTGAATTGATACTGGACATGCTGAAACATGGACCGCGTCATGGAAGAGAGGATATCAGCGCAGTTCTTAATGAAAATCATGTACTGATATTTAAAACCATGAAAACAGACAGCACCAAGTTATTTGCTGATTATAAGTATTTGATCGGAGATTATCTCAGTACTGTATTAAAGTGGCTGCGTGAACAGGAGAAGCACTGCAGATTTTTCATTGGTTCTTTTCAGGAGAATTTTACTCAGTATTACTATGCTTACAGGCATTGTGCATGGCTGGAGGAAAAGGAAGTGAGCAGTACAGCGGCATTTTTTTATGATTACACGGGAAAGTATGTGCGTTCCATCGTTCCTTTCAATGAGCTTCAGTGGATGTATCAGACTTATGAGAAGGAAATGAATGAAGATCTGAAGCGGTCATTTATCGAAATTGCAGGTGCACTGATAAAAGCCAATTATAATCTGGTGACAGCCTCAAAAGAGCTCTTTGTTCATAAAAATACACTTTTGTACCGTTACGGCAAGATAAAAGATTACTTTAATATCAACCCCATTGAAGCGGCAAATGACCGTTTTTTTATGGAAACTTTTTATTCTTTTTTAACAAAAGAACATTAGTTTTGTACTGATGATACAAAATTTGACCATGATATTGGGATTCCCGGCAGTGGTTTCCTGACTATGATGATGATAATATTAGGACAAGAAGCTGGTTGCATTATAATTTCATTAAAGGGGGTCATTTTATGACAGGTTTACCATTAATCTTTGTATTTATCCTGGCGATTATTCTGATGATTATGGCTATTTCCAAATTTAAGATTCATCCGTTTATCGCCATCATGACCATCTCTTTGCTGTTAGGCCTTATAGCAGGAATACCGCTGGCAGACAAAACATTGGGAGATGGAACAAAAGTAAGCGGACTCGCATCTGTAATCGGAGCGGGATTTTCCGGCACTTTTTCAAGTATCGGTATCGTAATTATTCTGGGTGCTTTAATTGGAACAGTCCTGGAGAAAACAGGGGCTGCACTGAAACTTGCGGATATGGTCATTAAGCTGGTGGGGAAAAATAATCCCGTTCTGGCAATGGAAATGATGGGCTGGGTCGTCTCCATCCCCGTGTTTTGCGATTCGGGATTTGTTATTTTGAATCCAATCAGAAAAGCGCTGGTTAACAGAACTGCAGCATCATCCGTGGCAATGACTGTGGGACTTTCCTCCGGGTTATATATCTCCCATGTATTTATTCCGCCGACACCAGGACCTATTGCTGCGGCATCCACCCTTGGAATCGGTGAAAATCTCCTTCTTGTAATGGGAATGGGCGCGTTATGTTCCGTTTTCCCCTTAATTGCAGGCTATTTCTATGCCAGATACATTGGAAAAAAGGTGAAATCAGCAGATGAAGCAGATATGGGAGAGATTGGAAAAACCTATGAAGAACTGGTTGCAGAATTTGGAAAACTGCCCAGTGGTGCCAATGCTCTGGCTCCGATTGTGGTTCCAATTCTCCTGATGGCTCTTTCTTCCGCAGTATCCATGGCAGGCATAACCGGACTTGGCGGAGATATTATTAAATTTTTAGGAACTCCTATCATTGCTTTGGCTGTTGGTACACTTTTTAGTATTATTCAGCTCAAAGGGGCAGGAAAAATGAGTGACTTTTATGAAATCACCAATGAAACCTTAAAAACAGTGGGCCCCATTCTTTTTGTTACAGCTGCGGGCGGAGTTCTGGGAAAAGTGATTTCGTCTACAGACATGGTCAATTACATCAAGGATCATGCTTCTGTATTAAGTACCATGGGAATCTTCTTCCCCTTCCTTTTGGCAGCAATTTTAAAGAGTGCACAGGGTTCTTCAACAGTAGCCCTGACTACAACAGCCGGTATTGTGGCGCCTCTTCTTCCCATGCTGGGTCTGGAGAGTCCAGTCAGGATCACTTTGGCCTGCATGGCAATCGGTGCAGGAGCAATGACCGTTTCTCATGCCAATGACTCTTATTTCTGGGTAGTGACGAACTTTGGAGCAATGACGCCGGAAAAAGGATATAAGACCCAGACCATGGCAACTTTGGTTCTTGGAATAGCAGGAATACTGGAAATATTTATTCTGTCACTGATTCTTCATTAGGAATCAGGCATGAAGGGGGAAAGGAGGAACCTGATATGAAGCTGTTATTTGCATCCGATTCTTTTAAAGGAACCCTTTCCAGTGCGCAGACAATCGATCTGTTAGGTAAGGCGGCTAAGGAAATATTTGGACATTGCCAGTGGGAAGGAATTCCGGTTGCGGACGGAGGAGAAGGTACGGCAGACGCAGTAATCGCTGCTGTCAGGGGAGAAAAAGTGCCTGTGACTGTACATGGACCTCTTTTAGAGACGGTTCACACGTATTATGGCAGCCTGGATGAGAAACGGGCTATCATCGAGATGGCTGCAGCTTCAGGTCTGACACTGATACCGGAGAGTCAGAGAGATCCCAGGGTCACTACCAGTTTTGGAACAGGTGAAATGATAAAGGATGCGCTAAAACGAGGGTTCACAGACATTTCCATCGCCATAGGAGGATCAGCAACAAATGATGGCGGAATGGGCTGTATGAAAGCGCTGGGAGCCCGGTTCTTAGATGATAAGGGAAATGAACTAAGCGGGACGGGAGAGGATTTAATCAGGGTCTCAGCAATTGATGTTTCCGGTCTGGATCCCAGGCTCTGCCAGGTAAAACTCACGGTTATGTGCGATGTAAACAATCCGTTATGCGGTCCGGAGGGCGCTGCATATACGTTTGGAAAGCAGAAGGGAGGGACTCCCCCTGTATTAGACCAGCTTGAGAAAGGCATGGAAAATTACAGGAATAGAATCATAGAGAAATTTGGAATCAATCCCGATGAAATCGCCGGTTCAGGAGCCGCGGGCGGTCTGGGTGCTGCACTTTGCGTATTTCTCGGCGGGCAGTTAAAATCCGGTATTGAAACCGTGCTTGATTTAATTGACTTTGACTCCCGTCTGGAGGGTGTTTCTCTTGTAGTTACAGGAGAGGGGCGGGCAGACTGGCAGTCCTGTTTTGGCAAGGTGATGCAGGGAATCGGGCAAAGATGCAGAAGAAAAGGAATAGCAGCTGTTGCTCTCACCGGATCTATGGGCCCGGGAGCGGAGAAAATTTATGATTATGGAATCCGTTCCATTATGACTACGGTTAATGGGGTTATGGAACTTAATGAAGCGTTTGAACGCGCGGAAGACTTATATTATCAGGGAGCAATTCGTATGTTCCGGTTTATTGCGCTTGGGATGGAATTGTAAAGTGAAATAGATATGAAAAACGTACATGACTCAGTGACCGGATCATGTACGTTTTTTTGCTGCTGAATACTTTAATACTTAAAATCTGTGTCTGTTTCAAAAATCTCAGAAGACGGTCTTTCCCTGTGATCTGCCAGACCGGATACTTCTGCTGACTGGTCTTTCCCATTTACCAGCTGGAATTTGCCAACCAGAGATTTTAAATTCACAGCCTGTGCAGACAATTCCTCTGAAGTCGCAGCACTTTCTTCTGAAGTCGCGGAAGTCGTCTGGACAACAGCAGAGATCTGGTCAATTCCGGTTGTGATCTGTGTAACGGCTTCGGCCTGTACATTGGACGCCTCTGCAATTTCAGCGATTTTACCGGTGGAGATTTCCGCTTTTTTAACAACTACCCGGAGAGCCTGTGCTGTTTCATCAGCAATTTTTGTTCCGCTTCCTATTGCTGATATGGCATTTTCAATGAGAGCGGTGGTATTTTTAGCTGCTTCCGCTGATTTGCCTGCCAGGTTTCTCACTTCGTCAGCGACTACAGCGAATCCCTTGCCTGCAGATCCGGCTCTCGCTGCTTCCACGGCTGCGTTGAGAGCAAGAATATTAGTCTGAAAAGCAATATCATCAATGGTTTTGATGATTTTACCAATCTCATTGGAAGTATTTGCAATCTCATTCATTGCCTCTGTCATTTCTGTCATTTTCTGATTGCTCTCGCTGATACCTATGCCTGCTTCCTGAGAAAGGATATTCGCCTCAGCTGCGTTGGCTGCATTTTGTTTGATACGTTCTGAAATTTCTGTTATTGTTGCGGACAGTTCTTCAATGGAAGAGGCCTGCTCGGTCGCTCCCTGGCTGAGTGCCTGGGAAGCATCCGCTACCTGAGAGGCGCCTGTGGATACCTGTTCGGAAGCTTCGTCAATTTCCAGAAGAGTACTGCTTAAATTCAGGCGTATGTTATGCATTGCCTCATAAATATAACGGTATTCACCGGTGTATTTATCCTGGCAGTCAGATTCGACTTGAAAGTTTCCCTGGCTCATTTCGCCAAGCAGATAATTAATATCCTGAATGATCCGCTTTAAATTCTGACTCATTTCCACAAATGTTTTTGATAACAGTCCAATCTCATCATTGCTTTTGATTTCAACCTGAACATCTAAGTTACCGGCTGCAATGTTCTGGGCAGCTGCCACAACTCCATCAATTGGTTTCAATGTCCTGCGTAAAAATACGATAACAACTGAATTAATAAAAATAAGGCACAAAACAGCCAGTACAATCATGACAATCACGCTTCTTACCACATCCTTATTCAGATCGCTTGTGTCAAGACTGCTTGAGGCCCACCAGGTCTGGGACCCGCAGGTGATAGGGTAGTAATGCCTGGACTCCAGAGAACCGTTGGCTTTTCGTGTAGTAATGTGGAATTCCTTTTTGTTTTCCTGCATCTTCACGATCTTTGCGTATTCTGATGCGGGAATTAAGTCCTCCAGCTTTTTTCCAATACTGTCACTTGATTTACTGTCAAAAGCAATCATATTTCCTTCCGTATAGATATCCACATACATGGAAGGATACTTGGCATCAGAGGTTTTGATTCTGGAAAAATTGGATACGTTAATATCTGCCAGAATCACACCGATTACATTATCTCCGTTCATAATTGGATATGCAATGGTACTCATCATCGTCCCTTTGTAATCAAAAGGATCAGTCAGGTATGGAGCTTTTGTTTCCCGTGCTATCCGGTAATAATCCTGATTGGAGTATTCACTGTAAGCTCCAAGAGACTGGGCCGTGTTATTTTTTGCATTGTCACGGTCAACATATACGGAGTAATCTTTGACTGCCGGATCGAATTGTCCGGGCTCAAAAAAAGCTCCTACTCCATATAGGGAATCATTGTTATTAAGAGCTGCCCAGGCTGAATTTGCAATATAGTTCTCCACTTCGTAATTGATTTCTTTCAGCTGGGCATTGTATAGTTTGCTTTTACGGTTGATGTTTTTCCAGTCACTGGTGGCTTCCCCGCCGTTATAAACGCGGTTTAAGTAATCCTGTAAATCTTTGGCAGTGCCAGATGCATCATCGATAATAGATTGAACCATGAGACCATTCTGAGCGGCAATTCCTGTAAACTCGCCATTGATGGCTTTGGAAATTGCATTGCTGGCAAGTATGGCGGAGATTGAAATCAGTAAGGTTAAACTCATAATCAGTATGATGCCTGTGGCAATGGATGTCTTTGCCGCAAGCTTCATATCATTAAAATTAATTTTTTTCTTGTTCTTCATCTAAATGCTCCCTCGAATTAAATAAATAGTAAAAAAGACTTCCCTCCTGTGCACCGGTAATATAGTGATTGCTGACATGGAAAAATTTACCAGTTATCGCATAAAAATAAACTGCATGAAATGCAGCCGAATTTTTACCTATTTAAAAATGACCTCCTTTCCTGCCATCAGATTCATTTTTTATTAACTATCAACTATTAATCGACACAATGCGACATTTTGTTAATAGAAAATTCGTAAAAAAAGATACTGAAATTATGAGGTATGAGGGAGAATAAGATAATTACAACGGTTAAATGCATAATTGTATCATGAAAATAGGAGATAAATGACTTTATACACCAGGTGCGATAAGCTGAACAGCCATCTCCGCAATTCCACACAAAACCATGACGAGAATAGGATCTTTCTTTTTCTTTTGAAGGAGAAATAATGCAGCGGCAAAATAGAGTACCGGGCGCAGCTTCACCTCATCAGGCAGAAAAGAGATGATACCGGATGGAAAAACAGCTGGAAGAAGTATATCCAATCCGGCGACTGCTATCATGGATACGACAGCCGGGCGCAGGCTTTCCAGTATATTCTGGAGAATACTTAAATTTTTATATCGGTTATAGGCCCAGGATAAGAAGGTGACAAACAGACAGGAGGGAAGGACGCAGCCCAGCGTTGCAAAAAAAGCTCCGGGTACTCCGGCGATCTGGTTTCCGACAAAGGTTGCAGAATTAACGGCTATTGGTCCAGGTGTCATCTGTGAAATGGTAATTAAATCGGTAAAATCTTTCATGGTAAGCCACTGATAATTGTAAATAATCTGCTGCCTGATTAACGGCATGGCAGCGTAGCCGCCTCCGAAGCTGAATGCACCAATCTGAAAAAATGCCCAGAACAGTTTTAAATAAATCATGGTTATGCCTCATTTCTAAGTTTTCTGATGATAGTCCTGCATATGCCGGCCAATGCCGCAGCCAGAATGATATAGATCACATTTACGTGATAAAAATAAGCAGCAGCAAAGGAAGCCGCCATAAGGAGGAGGAGAAGAGGGTCTTTCTGTTTTACCACATCACTTCCCATATCGTAAACAACAGAAAGAATCACGGCACCAACTCCTGCTGTCATACCGTTTAACATAGCCTGTATCATATGATTTTCTTTGAAAGCAGTGTAAAAAAAGGAGATTACGGTGAGTATAACAAAAGGCGGGATTACTGCGCCCAGCACGGCGCAAAAAACGCCGGGCAATCCGGCCAGTTTATATCCGACAACTATGGCCCCATTGACAGCAATTGCTCCTGGAGAGGACTGTGCAATCGCCACCAGATCAAGCATTTCCTGCTGGTCAATCCAGTGAAGTTCGTCAACAAATTTCTTCTTCAGCAGAGTGACGATTACATAGCCCCCGCCAAAGGTAAAGGTACTTAAATAGATTGTAGATAAGAATATTTTAATTAGTATTTTTCTGTTCATCTGACTCATTTCCTTTTCCTAATCCGTTATAAATTCGTTCTCTTTGTCTAAGTATCTGCAGAAAATAAAGAACCCCATTAAAATAAAAGGAGAAAAAACCGGATCTGCTTCCACAGACCACCCGCCGCCTTCAAAGCAGTGCTCCAGCCTGACAGCTACCCAGCTGTTTTCATCCATAATACAGTATTCCCGGGTGCTTCTCATGAACAGATCATAAAGCCTGTGTTCCATTGTAAGTCTGATCTGATTCACTGACATTCCGCTCAGTAAAGACAGATTATCGCAGTATATGGGAATGCCGGATAAAATAGTCTGATTGAGAGGATCAGAAAGAACGTAAATCCGGTCTCCGCTCATTTCTCCGCCCTGACAGCTCTTAATATCTGCATACAATTTAATTCTGCCGTCAGGTGAAAGAATGGCTTTTTTTATAGGATAATAGGGCGTTTTTAAGCAGGCCAGCTTTACACCCGGTCTTCCGTTGTCGATCTGATAAAGTTTTCCCGCTTTTATTAAATATTTCATAGAAACTTCCTTTCGTGCAGGTTGCAAGTGCTGTTAACATGTTGTCATTTCTTCTTTTCAGTATAGCACTTGCCCGTTTATAATTAAAATAGTATAATTTTATTAATAACATATGAAATTAGCTATAATAAATCGGAGGTATTACTATGTCGATCCGTCATCTGCGTATATTCCTCACTGTGTGTGAATGTAATAACAGTATAACCAGAGCAGCAAAAAAATTATATATGACCCAGCCGTCAGTTTCTGTAGCCATACAGGAACTGGAAAAGTATTATGGAATCATATTGTTTGACCGCATTTCCCGGAGGCTTTATCTGACTGAGGCAGGAAGACAGTTTCTGGAATATGCACAGCGCATATTTGCGCTGCTTGATGATATGGAAAAGGGCATCAGAAACTGGGACACCATTGGGGTTTTACGTGTTGGGGCAAGCATTACCATTGGTTCCCAGTTTATGCCAAGCTATGTGGAGAAGTTTTCCGCCATGTATCCGGAGGCAGAAGTGCAGGTGTTTATAGGGACCTCCCATCAGCTGGAGCAGAAGCTTTTAAACAACGAACTGGATTTTGCGCTGGTGGAGCGTCCGGTTCATGAAAGCTCTCTTGTTGCGGAACCTTATATGGAGGACTCACTGGCTGTGATTGCTCCCGGCCGTTCTCCCTATTACCCGGGTCAGGTGCTGAAAAAAGAGGAGATAAGCGGACAGAAATTTCTTTTGCGTGAGCATGGAAGCGGGACCAGAGAGCTGTTTGAAGAGGTGATGGAAAAGGAAGACATTACGGTTAAGCCGGTATGGGAGGGGATGAGTACAACCGCTCTGGTGAATGCAGTGATTCATGGGCTGGGAATTGCTGTGGTTCCAAGGCGTATGGTATCCGGCCCATTGGAGAAAAAGCTGGTTTACCCGCTTAAGATCGAAGGGGCAGAGTTTAAAAGATGCTTCTATATCGTTCATCATAAGGACAAGCTTTTAACAAGAACTTTTCAGGAATTTATCGATTTATGCAGATGCTATGAGCTTGATTATCCACTGCCGAAATACAATGGACTTTGAAAATAAACACTAATTTATGCAACTAATTGCAGGAGTATTTAGTTATATTTACAACGACATTTTTGGATGATATAATCTGTTTCACAATATACAAACGTTTGTATCATAATAAAATTGTATATTATATCCAATCCGGGCTGGTAAATCATTCATATGTATTGCGCAATACATGTGAAAACTGATTCATTACATTCTAGCATAAAAAGGAGATAAAAAAATGTCTAAAGTAAAAAACTGGAAAACAATATTCCCTGCAATCTGCGTACCAATGAATGATGATTACAGCATTAATGAAGCTGAACTCAGAAAATATGTCAGCTGGCTTGCCGGCTTTGATGAAATTGAAGGTCTTGTCTGCAATGGACATACAGGAGAGATAACCGGGTTAAACAGACAGGAACGTAAAAGAGTTGTGGAAATTGTAGCAGATGAGGTAGGAGACAGACTGACAATTATTTCAGGAATCAACTGTGAAAATACAGTAGAATCCATTGAGATGGCAAAGGAAGTAAAGGAAGCTGGCGCGGACGGTATTTTACTCATGCCTCCTCATATGTGGCTGCGTTTTGGAATGCATCCGGATGCACCTTTTAACTATATTAAGGACGTGGCAGATGGTGCAGATATAGATATTATTATCCATTTATATCCGGCGATCAGCAAGGCATTTTATCCGGTTGATACTCTGGTTAAGATGTGCAAAGAAATCGATCATGTAAAGGCAATCAAGATGGGAACCCGTGTAACTCCTTTATATGAAAATGATGTCCGGGTTCTTCGCAGAGAAGCTCCTGATGTTTCTCTCATTACATGTCATGATGAAAGCCTGATGTCTTCTCTTACATTCCCCGGCATGGATGGCGCATTAATCGGCTTTGCGGCATGTATTCCGGAACTGATCACAGAAGCATTTAAAGCTTATAAAGCAGGAGACTTCAAAAAAATACATGAATACGATGATAAGATATTCCCGATCTCCAGAGCGATTTACGGCGGAGGACAGCCGTCAGGAGAAGCTCATGCACGTATGAAAGAAGCGCTCTTTCAGAGAGGTATCTTTTCTTCCGCTCTGATGCGCCGTCCGGTGCTTCCGTTAACAGCGGAGGAGAAAGCACAGGTATCAGAAGGCTTAAAAGGAAGCGGCTATACATCAAAAATTACTCTTTAAGTAATAGACACACAAAGAAGATAACAGTTTCTTATGACAGCGTAACTACATGTGTAAGAGTAAGGTTCCGTTTATAACGGGGTATTATAAACGGAACCTCTATAGGTGGAGGTCAGTTCATGGAAAATAATATTAGTACAGCTGCTGCATCAGATGCGGCCTTTGACAGCTCAGCAATAAAAACTCTGCCGTTTCTGGAGCTAGTGAAAAGAATCGGCCCGGGACTTGTACTAACCGGAATTGTTATTGGTCCGGGAGCCATCACAACTGCAGCCATGCTGGGAGCCAGATATGGATATGCAACGATGTGGCTGTTTATTCCCATTCTGTTTATGGGTGTTACATTTTTACTCACAACTTATCGGATTGCACTGCTCACGGGTAAACCAATTATCCATGCGATCCGTCATTACTATGGAGGAGCGGCAGCAGCCTTTGTAGGAGTTGCTTCATTTCTGTCATGCATGTTTTTCACAATGGGAAATATCTCCGGGTCAGGATCAGGCATGAATCTGATTTTTGGCATAGACTGGAAACTGGGTGCAATAATTATGATTACCGTTACAATATTCTGCTACCTGACCAAAGGTGTTTATTCCAAGGTGGAAAAAGGCATAACAATCTGTATCATTGGTATGATAATTGCTTATTATGCCACGCTGGCCAAGGCAGGAGGGCCTTCCTGGGGAGAGTTTGGAAGCGGTCTCACTCATTGGACATTTCCAGCCGGAAGTCTGGCAACTGCACTGGGCTTTATCAGCACCAATGCATCTGTTACCACGGGTTTATATGGCACTTATCTTGGAAAAGAAAAGAAATGGGATAAAGAAGATTTGTTTAACGGTGCCATGCTTGTTGACTCGGTCACTCATATTGTAGGAGTTATTTTAATAAGCGGTGCAGTTATGCTTGTAGGCGCTATTGTACTTCACCCAGCGGGAGTTGTAATTAAAAATCCGGCTGAATTAGGGAAAATGATGGTACCGCTGCTGGGAAAAGCAGCCTATGTGGTTATGGGTATTGCACTTCTTGCGGCAGCTTTTTCTTCTCTCCTCGGAAACACTCACCGAACGGTTGTTTTGCTCAATGCCGGTTTTGATAAGCCTACAAATCTGGATCATAAAAGTATAAAAATTGGATCTATGATTGTTCTTGCAATTGCCGCTGTTATTTGTTTTTCCTATAATGGATCGCCGACCCAGCTGATTTTATTTGCCAATATCATGACAGCTGTTGCAACACCGGTATCGGGCCTGTTTGTATGTATGCTGATTTGGAATAAGGATGTAAATAAAGGTGTAAAACAGCCCAGAATTTTAAGAATCTGCATGGTAATCAGCTATTTGTTCTGTCTGGTACTGACTATTTCGGCTCTTAAAACGGCGATTCCTAAATTTGCTGAATCTATAATGAAACTATTCACCTGATAAATCAGTTTGGAAAATAAAGTCTTCGGAGGTCTGTATTGCCGCTGGAGACTTTTTATGTGCATAAATCATTTCATCTTGTTGACAATAATATTCTGTGTGGTATAAAGAATTTAAGGCAGACTTTTGTACTGTGAAAGGAGACCGGTAAAATGGCAACATTAAAAGACGTGGCAAGGCTGGCGAATGTTGATGTCAGCACTGTTTCAAGAGCGCTCAATCATACTTCCTATGTACACCCTGAAACAAAGAAAAAAATTTATGCTGCAGTTGAGCAGCTGAGCTACAAGCCCAATCTGCTGGCCAAGGGGCTGAGACAGGGAAAACGGCATACCATAGGTGTTGTTATTCCGGAAATCAATTTTTCCATCTTCGGGGAAATGGTACAGGGGATAGAAATTCAGGCAAGAAAGATGGGATACAGTATCATTATATGCAATACAAAAGACAAGCAGGATGCAGAAGAAGAGTGTCTGAACAGACTCCGTAACGGACTGGTGGACGGAATTTTAATTGCTGCAACCGGACAGAACGGGAGGCTGTTACGGGACATAAAAAGCAGCGGTATCTCTGTGATGCAGATCGTAAGAAATCAGGACAGCATATTAAGCAGTGTTGTGGCGGATTATTATGCCTGCGGCTATCAGGCGGTTAAATATCTTTATGGGAAGGGCTGCCGGCAGATTGGCTTTATTAATGGATCGATGGAAATTATTCCATATAAAGAAAGGTATAAAGGTTACCGGAAAGCAATTCGGGAACTGTCATCCACAGAATATGTAGCCAGTTCCTCATTTCCCCAAAGAAATTATTTTAAAGACGGATACAACGCAGTTCTGGAGCTTATGGAGAAAGACGCAGCACTGGACGGACTTATGGTAGCTGTGGATATGCAGGGACTTGGTGCAATCAGAGGGTTAAAGGAGCTTGGGATAAAGGTTCCGGAGGCGGTGAAGGTCATCAGTCTGACGGGACATTCCATTGGAGGAATGCTGGAAACTGCAATGACTTCCATGGAGGTTCCTGCAAAAGAGATGGGAGAGGAGGTTACCAGGATGATTATCTCTGATATTGAAGCAGGGCCGGATAAAAAAAGCAGCCCGTTTCATAAGGTATTTGAAGCTTCTCTCATCGAAAGGGAAACAACTTAGATCTTGAAACGGGCCAATGATCAGGTTTATGACAGCTCCTTCTTTTTCCTGCCTGAATTCCATAAAAGGATGAAACCGGCCAGAGCTACAAACAGGGAGATAAACTGGGAGGTTGATAAGCTTCCCACTGATCCCCTTATTAAATCACCGCGGTAAAATTCAATCACAAATCTCCCAAGGCTGTAAAAAATCAGATAGAAAGCGCTGATTCTTCCTGCAGGCGGATTTTTACGCGCCAGCGCCAGCAGAACAAAACAGTTGGCAAAATCAAAAACGCTGGATACAATCTGAGTCGGCAGCAGCGGGATCCCGTTAGGAGCGAACTGGGAGCTTTGAAATGTGATGGAAAATGGGCCGGAGGTTTCCCGTCCATAGCAGCATCCGGCAAGAAGACATCCGATTCTTCCAAATCCCTGTGCCAGGGCAATTGACGGAACAACAAGATCCAGATAACGGATTGCGCTTATTTTCTTAATCCTGCAGTAAATAAATCCTGCACCAATTCCTCCGATGATTCCTCCATAGACTACAAATCCTGCAGAGATATCAAGTAATAGCCTGGGATTATTTCTGATCTCATCAAATATTGTAATGTAGTAAAGCAGTTTGGCACAGACAAGGCCGCCGCCGGCTCCAAGGATCAGCAGGTAGAACAGATGATCCGGTTCCAGTCCGGCCTTATTGGCACGGTGTTCTGCAGTAAAGTATGCGGCAGCGATTCCAATACCGATCATCAGACCGTATCCGTGTAACGTAAAGCCGCCGATGGAGAACAAATCGTTATGCATGATATCTTCCTTCTTTTATCTTTAGAATAAAAACGAATTCATTATATCATATCTTTTCCTGTATTGCAAAAAAAGCTGCAAAGTCTCTGCCCTCTCAGACAATATACAAAATGGTCATTTCCTTTAATTTCTCATTCAGCTGCTGTCTTAAAAACAGCTCTCCGTCTTCTCTTAAATCATTCCTGTAACAATATTTCCCCCGGCCTCTTCCGGTCATGACTTCTTTGTCATAAAGTTTGTCTGCATCAGGAAAAGCCTCGGTATTAATGGCATTGTGGACAAAGCTGTAAGTCATAAAAATAATTTCGATCAGAGCAGTCCTTTTTACCTTTTCACTCAGCTGCAGGGAGAGGGTTGTGATCAGTTCCGAATAAAGCTGTTTCCAGTCATCCGTTAATATAACGGGAGCAATGAGGATTCCAACCCGGTAACCGGCGTCGCACATTTTATTTAACGCGGTAATTCTTGCATTTAACCCGGAAGTACCAGGTTCGAACCTGGTTATGATGGACTGGGGATTGACGCTCATGCGCATGATAATACGCCCGCCGTGGTTTAAATGAAGAAGAGGGTCCACCTGATTGAATTTGGTTGGAAAGGTTAAAAAACCTTTGTTGTTCTTTCCGAACTGCTCAATGGTCCATGCTAAATTGCCGGTAATGGTATTTTCCAGAATCAGGTCACTGTTACTCCCAATCTCATACGTGTAATCTCTTACGGATTTTGCCTGGTGGCTGATAATTTTATTTAACATCTGCTCTCTGTTTACAAACAGACGTAAATAAGCGCATTTGTTGTAATTACAGACCAGATAGCAGTAGTGGCACATGGCGGTACAGCCGGAAGAGGTATAGGGAACAAGAAAATCCGAAACTTTATGGTTAGGAACATAGTGATGGGTTTTTCTGACTCCGATCACCAATAACCGCTTTAATGAAGGGAAATCCTTGTTGGGGCGTGTGCGCAGTTCATCTATTTTGTTATGGCTCTCAATGGGTATCCATGGAATATCCTTATATTTCTCTTTTAAAAGTCCGCCCAATTCATAGTTCAGGGAATCTGGTTCATAATAAATTCTATCGGGAAACATGATGGTTTACCTCCTGTTTCAATCTAGTATGCGGAAAAAAAGTGGTGATATCCCATGTAAATATGCACAAAAAAACGACGAAAATCTGTATGATATTACAAAAATTAGATAACGAACATATAAATATAAAACGAACATATAAAGCTATTGAAAATCCATATTAATCATGTTAATATGACATTACAGAAACAAAACGAACATAAAAAACAGGCATTAAGATCAAAGGAGAAGTAAGTATGAGCAAGGTGAGCGAAACGACCAGAGAATCATGGATCATGAGCACATTTCCGGAGTGGGGAACCTGGCTGAATGAAGAGATTGAAAGCGAGGAAGTAAAACCCGGCACTGTGGCGATGTGGTGGTTAGGCTGTACCGGAATCTGGTTTAAAACACCGGGCGGCTGCAATTTAACCATCGATTTATGGTGCGGAAACGGAAAACGGACTCATGGAGACGGAATGATGGCAGCAGGGCATCAGATGGCGAATATGTGCGGTGCCAGAAAGATGCAGCCCAATTTAAGAGCAGTACCTTTTGTCATTGATCCATTTGCCATCCGAAAGGTGGATGGAGTTTTAGCAACTCATTATCATCAGGATCACATGAGTGCAGAATATGCAGCTCACGTAATTCAAAGCGGCATGACCACCACTGACGAAGAGGGAAATGAAATTCCGGTACCATTTATCGGTCCTTTAAAATCTGTGGAGACCTGGATCAAGTGGGGAGTTCCAAAAGAGCGGTGCAGAGTCGTGCGTCCCGGTGACACCATTAAGATAAAGGACGTGGAGATCGTAGTGCTTGATTCCTTTGACAGAACCTGTCTTGTGACAACAGACTCCACCGGAGCGGACAGGGAAGAACTGACCGGAATCTGCCCCACCGATATGGACGATAAGGCAGTTAATTACTTAATTAAAACTCCGGGAGGAAACATCTACCACAGCGGTGATTCCCATTATTCCATCTATTTTGCAAAGCATGGAAAAGATCACAAGGTTGATGTGGCATTTGGCTCCTATGGAGAAAATCCGGTAGGCATGGCTGATAAGATGACCTCCTGTGATGTGCTGCGCATGGCGGAAGCATTAAACTGCGATGTGGTCATTCCCATTCACTATGATGTCTGGTCCAATTTTATGGCAGATGTCAACGAAATACGAGTGCTTTATGATATGAAAAAGGACCGTCTGGATTACCGGTTCCATCCGTTCTTCTGGGAAGTGGGCGGAAAATATGTCTACCCTGCAGACAGAGAGAAAAAGGCCTACCATCACCCAAGAGGGTTTGAGGATTGCTTTGAAGCTCCGCAGAATATACCATTTCGGTCCTGTCTGTAAACAATCGGGGAGGGTTAGTCATGCTGTTAAAAGAATTTGTAGAACTGGGGCATTATAAATTTGCTGAGGAAGCGGCAAGCTGGGAGGATGCGGTCCGGATGAGCTGCGAGACCCTGGAAGCTGACGGGACAGTGGATGCAGGTTATAAGGAAGAAATCATTGAATGCATCAGGAAGTATGGGCCTTATATTATTATCATGCCCAACGTAGCCATGCCGCATTCGCAGGAAGGTGCAAAAGGGGTGCACAAAACTGCAATCGGATTTATGAAGCTCAATAAGCCGGTCAGCTTTGAACCGGGGGATGAGGAAAAGGATGCAAGGCTTTTCTTTACGCTGGCCTCCTGCAATCCGGATCAGCATCTGGAAAATATGACAAGGCTTTCGGAACTGTTGATGAATGAAGGGGCGGTGGAAGCGCTTTTAAGTGCCAATACACCGGAGGACTTAATCAGAATTCAGAACGATTATCTGGATTCATAATGGGGAGGGTTTCTTATGGATATTTTATTAAAGATTTGGTCGTATTTTGCAGTTAATGTATTACAGCAGCCAGCGTTTATGATTGGTCTGATCGTTATGATCGGTTATGTGCTGCTTGGAAAACCCTGGTATGATGTTCTTGCAGGAGTCATTAAAGCAATCGTAGGATATTTAATTCTGACCGTTGGTTCGGGAGGCCTGGTCAGCAATTTCCGCCCTGTGCTAGTAGGTTTAAAAGATCGTTTCAATATGAACGCCATGGTAATTGATCCTTACTTTGGACAGAATGCGGTAACGGCGGGGGTGGAAGAGGTATTCGGAAAAACCTTCGGCAATGCGATGATTCTGCTTTTAATCGCTTTCATCGTAAATATTATCCTGGTTCGTTTCAGCAGGGTAACAAAGTTAAGAGCCCTGTTTACCACAGGCCATGTCCAGGTACAGCAGGCAGCAACTGCTTACTGGCTCATCCTCTTTGCCTGTCCGTTTTTATTAAATAATAATGCGGCTCTTCTGGTAGTGATGGCACTGATTCTTGGAGCATACTGGGCAGTTGGTTCAAACCTTACCATTAAACCATGCCAGGAGCTGACCGATGGTGCAGGCTTCTGTCTGGCACATCAGCAGATGTTCGGTATCGCACTGAATACATGGCTGGCAGAAAAACTGTTTGGCAAAAAGAAGAACGGAAAAGAAGTAAAGAAGATTGATGAGATCGAGCTTCCCGGATTCATGTCCATTTTCAATGAAAACATGGTATGCACCTCCATACTGATGATCGTTTTTTTCGGAGCCATTCTCTGCATTTTAGGAAGAGACTATCTGGTGGAACAAAAGTTCATGAAAGAGGGCGCCAGCATGTTCTTCTATGTAATTCAGACCTGCCTTTATTTCTCCGTTTACTTAGCAATTCTTCAGCTGGGCGTCAGAACTTTCGTGACTGAGCTGACCGCTTCCTTCCAGGGAATTGCAGATAAGCTTCTTCCGGGTTCTCTTCCTGGAGTTGACTGTGCAGTTGTATTCGGATTTGGTTCTGCCAATGCCGTACCCCTTGGTTTCCTTGCAGGTTTTGCAGGTCAGATTCTGGCAATTATCGCGCTGATTGTATTAAAGAGCCCTGTGCTGGTCATCTGTGGTTTCGTTCCTGTATTCTTTGACAATGCGACCATTGCCGTATTTGCCAATGAAAAAGGCGGAATTAAGGCAGCCCTCATCTTGCCGTTCTTATCCGGTATCTGCCAGGTATTCGGATCGGCAATCATCGCAGGCTGGGTTGGAATGGCAGCTTACGGCGGATATTTAGGCATGTGGGACTGGGCCGTTGTATGGCCGGTTATGACAGCACTTATGAAGTTCTTAAGCTACGCCGGTGTGGTGATTGTGGTAGCTGTTTTACTGGCAATCCCTCAGATCCAGTATCAAAAGGACAAAAAAGGTTATTTCCTTATTACAGAGGATTACGAAGCCTATAAAGAATTAAAGGGAATCAAATAGAAGTCAGGAGAATGATTATGTCAAAAGAAAATATGAGTTTTATGGTATGCTGTGCCAATGGGGCAGGCTCCAGTCTGATGATGAAAATGACGATGCAGAAAGTGCTTGATAAGGCGGGATTAAAGCCGGCCAAAGTTCACCACTGCGCTTTATCGGAAGGAAAAACGGCAGCCGCTCAGTATGATGTTGTCTTTTGCGCACAGAATTTCGTCAGTATGTTTAAGGGTGCACAGGAAAAAGGCACTCTGGTGATTGGTCTGAGAAATATCATGTCTCCCCAGGAGATGGAACAAAAAATGAAGGAAAATGGAATTCTTTAATTTCAATCAAAACGAACATAAAATAAGTGACACAGGCTTCTGAACAGGCTATAATGAGGATAAAGAATCATATCTTTATGAGTTGAGAGGGAAAATAATGAAAAAAGACAGAGCTTGTGTTGAAAACAGAAGGAGCCGCATCCTGGAATTGATGGAGAAAAATCCCAGGGTGCGGGTAGATGAACTGGCGGAAGCGTTAGAGGTTTCTCTTATTACCATACGAAGGGATTTACAGTATCTGGAAGATAAGAAGCTTCTGGTCCGTACCCATGGAGGGGCCATTGCTTCCGGCAGTCCTGCGGATGAGGTGTCCTTATACAGGAGGCTGATTGCCGAATTTGCTGCAAAATTTGTAACCAATAATGATACGCTGTTTATTAATACCAGCAGCAATGCATTAAAAATACTGGAATACATTACCTGTTCCAATGTAACTGTCATTACCAATAACGGAAAAGCCATTCACTGTGAGCACTCCCCGGAGGTAAACGTTGTGCTGACAGGCGGTGAACTGCGCTATCCAAAAGAAGCCATGGTGGGAGATTTTGCACTTCGCAATTTACAGACGATCTACGCAAAGAAGGCATTTATCGGCTGCTCTGGAATCAGCGGGGAAAATGGCATGACAACGGAGATCTTTAACGAGGTCAGCATCAACGAAATGATGGCTGGCCATACAACCCAGGATGTGTATGTCCTGGCTGATCATACAAAGATCGGAAAAAACAGCAGCTTTGTGAGCTGCCCCATTGAAAAAATCAAGTATTTAATTACTGACGAAAAAGCATCTTCAGAAGCTCTGGATTTAATCAGGGAAAAAGGGGTGGAAGTTTTTGTGGTCCGCCGGTCAGATTTTTGAACCAATCATAGTGGAACAATGCCCGGGCTTCCATGTTGATTGCATCTTTTATGGAGGCAAATTTATGGAAAAGGCATATACCCTTGGATTATATGAGAAATCCATGCCTGCGTGGCTTGGATGGAAAGAAAAACTGGAAGCGGCAAAAGCTGCCGGTTATGATTTTGTGGAAATCAGCATTGATGAGACCGATGAGAAGTTAAGCCGTTTATCCATGTCACAGGCGGAACGGCTGGAATTAATCAATACGATGAAGATTGTGGGACTGCCTATCCGCACCATGTGCTTAAGCGGTCACCGCAAATATCCCCTTGGAAGCCATGATCCCGCTGTACGGGAGAAGGGGATGGAGATTATGAAGAAAGCAATCCAGCTGGCAGATGATCTGGGTGTCAGGATCATCCAGCTGGCAGGCTATGATGTATATTATGAGGATTCTAACGAAGAGACGAAACAGTATTTTCTTGAAAACTTAAAAAAAGCTACGGAGATTGCAGCCTGCTCCGGAGTTATACTGGGATTTGAAACCATGGAAACCGAATTTATGAATACGGTGGAAAAATCCATGGAATACGTTAAGCTGATATCATCTATGTATTTAAACGTCTATCCGGATATCGGAAATATCACCAACGCCGCCAAAACATACGGGATCAATGCATTAGATGACTTACGCGCAGGGAAAGGTCATCTGGTCGCCATGCATTTAAAAGAAACAGTACCTGGAAAATTCCGGGAGATTCCGTTTGGTACGGGTCATGTGGATTTTGAAAGTGCCATTCAGACAGCCTGGGAGCTGGGAATCAGAAAGTATGTGGCAGAGTTCTGGTACACAGGAAATACCCAGTGGATGAAAGATCTTTATGATGCCAATAAACGAATGACAGAGATTCTGGATAAACAGTGCCGGGAGGAATATGTGAAATGAAAGCAGAAAAAAAGGTGTTGGAGCATTTAACAAAATGTTATTCTGTTGCTCCTCTTTTTTATAAAGGTAAAGAGCATTTTCTGGTAGCAGCAGAAAAAGAAGATCCCTGTCTGCTCTTTGATATGGATGGAAATAAAGTGGATACGATCTGGGAAGGACCGGGCGGTACCATGTCCATGGTGCAGGTTCCGGGTACAGATGGGCAGTTTCTTGCAACTCATAAATTTTATTCACCCAATGATTCCAAGGAGGCAGTCATTGTTCTGGTAACTCCTGATGATCTGGGCAGATGGCAGATAAGAACTGTCGCATCACTTCCTCATGTTCACCGCTTTGACATACTGAAAAGAGGGAAAATACGTTATCTTCTGGCCTGTACCTTAAAATCTGGTCATGAGTATAAGGAAGACTGGTCAAGTCCCGGCAAGGTTTACGGGGCAGTGCTCCCGGAGGATCTTTCCGGTCTTTGTGAGTCCAATCCTTTGAAATTTGAAGTGATACAGGATGGGATGCTTAAAAATCACGGCTATTACCGGGTGGAAGAAAACGGAATGGATACAGGGCTGGTGTCCTTTGAAGGAGGAATCTGTCAGTTTGTTCCGCCTATACAGCCAGGAGAGAAGTGGGAGGTACGCAGGCTTCTTGACACCCCTTCCAGTGATGCGGTTTTAGTGGATTTTGATGAGGATGGGGAAAAAGAACTTGCGGTCCTTTCGCCTTTCCATGGTGACTGCATTTCCATTTACAAAAAAACAGAGGGCAGTTATCAGAAGGTATATGAGTATGAGAAGCCGGCAGAATTTTCCCATGCAATTTTCGGCGGCAGCCTGTGTACAAAGCCTGCGCTGGTGGTGGGACACCGGCAGGGGGAACGAAATCTGATCTGCTTTACCTGGAACAAAGAGAAACAGGAGTATCAGTGGGAAATACTTGACCGTGACTGCGGACCGGCCAATGTTCTGCATATAAAAACAGACGGGGAAGATTTGTTAATCAGTGCAAACCGGGAAACCGATGAGATCGCCATGTACCGGATTACACCATAGGAGGAAGGAACAATGCTGGAGGAATTAAAACGTCAGGTTTATGAAGCCAATCTGGAACTTCCCAGGTACGGCCTTGTGACATTTACCTGGGGGAATGTAAGTGCCATAGACAGAGAGCGGGGGTATTTTGTAATTAAGCCAAGCGGTGTGGAATATGATAAGCTGCAGCCGGAGGATATGGTGGTTATGGATCTGGAAGGAAATCAGATAGAAGGCAGACTGAATCCGTCTTCCGACACACCGACACACTTAGAGCTTTATAAAGCATTCAAGGAGATCGGGGCAATCGTCCATACACACTCTTCCTGGGCGACAAGCTGGGCACAGGCAGGAAGGGGCATTCCCTGTTACGGTACCACACACGCGGATTATATGTATGGGGAGATTCCGTGTCTGCGCTGCCTGAATGAAGAAGAGATAAACGGGGCGTATGAGAAGAATACGGGGCTTCTGATCGCGGAGTATTTAAAAGATAAGGATTATATGGCAGTACCAGCCTGTCTCTGTAAGAATCACGGCCCTTTTGTATGGGGGAAGGATGCGAAGGAGGCGGTTCATAACAGCGTTGTTTTAGAAGTGGTGGCAAAGATGGCGGCAAGGTGCGAACAGATTAATCCTGATTGCAAGCCGGCACCTTCATCCCTTTTAGACAAGCACTATATGAGAAAGCATGGCGCCGGTGCATACTATGGGCAGAATTCTGCCAAATAGACAGTTCAGATGGTTACCTGAAAGGCATGGGGGAATAGCTGCATTTCTAAAAGAGAATGGACAATTATACCTTTGTGAAGTATACTGAAAGAAAGTTAAAAAGCAGATTTTTCCACAGAATCTGCTAATGCACAAAGGAGGAATTGCTATGAAGAGCATAAAAGCTAAGATATTTCTTTACATGGCTTTAACAGTTTTTTTCTCTCTTACAGCAGTTGGCGGTATCAGTATTTATTTAAATTATTACAGCATGATCGGGACCATGAACCAGTCCATGACGGAACTGGCAGGGACTGCATCTGAGCGTGTTGCAAAAGAATTAGATATCTATAAGAACCTTGCTTATGAAGCAGGAAGCATTGCCAGACTGGCTAATCCGGAGACAAGCATAGAAGAAAAAAAGTCCATTATTGACCAGAGATCCAAGACTCACGAGTTCCAGAGGGGTAATATTATAGGAACGGACGGGATCAGTATCTTTGATGGAAAAGACTATTCTGACAGGGATTATTTTAAACGTTCCATCAAAGGGGAGATGGCGGTATCAGAACCATTAATCAGTAAGGTCACGGGACAGATGACCATTATTATATCAGCGCCTCTGTGGGAGAAAGGAATTCCCGGAACGAAAGTGGTGGGAGTGGTTTATTTTGTGCCCAAGGAGACGTTTTTAAATGATATTACTGCTTCTATTCAGATCAGTAAGAGTTCAAACGCTTATCTTCTTAACCAGTCCGGAAAGGTGATTGCGGATCCGGATATGGAGAAGGTTTCGGGTAACATTAACGTACAGGAAAGTGCTGCAAAAGACCCCGGACTGGCAGAGCTGGCATCATTAGAATCGAAAATGACACAGGGAAAGAGCGGATTTGACCGTTATAAAAGAGATGGCCAGAAGATGTTTCTTTCCTATGCCCCGGTTGCGGGAACGGATGGCTGGAGCATTGGAATCAGTGCCCCCATGTCAGATTTTATGGGATCAACCAAAACAGCCAGCACTGTTACTCTGATACTGATTGCACTGTTTCTGGTTATTGCAGCAGTAGTATCAGCTGCTCTGGCAGGTAAGATCGCAAGACCCATTACCGCATGTGCAGGCAGGCTGAAGCTTCTTTCTGAGGGTGATCTTGATTCCCCGGTAGCAGATATAAAAAACAGAGACGAAACAGGTATTCTTGCAGATGCAACCCGGGATCTTGTTCAGAGACTTGGGTTGATTATCGGAGATGTGGATTACCTTCTTCACGAGATGGCAGCAGGGAACCTGACTGTCAGCAGTACCTGTGATTCGGCATACGCAGGCGGCTTTAAAGGGATACATGAGGCGATGCACCAGTTAAAGGTACAGCTTGGAGATACACTTTTAAGCATCAGCCATTCTTCCGGGGAAGTGGCAGCAGGAGCGGACCAGGTTTCTGCAGGAGCCCAGGCACTGTCTCAGGGAACCACGGAACAGGCGGGCTCCATAGAGGAGCTGGCAGCGACCATAGGTGACATAGCAAAGCAGGTGGAAGGCAATGCAAAGAGTGCACAGGAGGCAAGTCTCCAGGCAAAGGAAACTGCAATAGAGCTGAGAAGCGGAAAAGAGCAGATGCAGAAGATGACGGAAGCCATGGCTGAGATTTCCCAGACTTCCGGAGAGATTGGAAAAATAATAAAGACAATTGAAGATATCGCATTTCAGACGAATATATTGGCACTGAATGCGGCAGTTGAGGCTGCCAGGGCAGGAGAAGCGGGAAAAGGTTTCGCAGTAGTAGCAGATGAAGTGAGAAACTTGGCTTCCAAGAGTGCGGAGGCATCGAAGAGTACATCTGCGCTGATTGAAAATTCCTACCAGTCTGTACAGCATGGCACAGTGATTGCTTCGGAAACAAAAGAATCACTGGACCGGATTGCTGCTGCTTCTGAAAGAACCGTAGCTCTCATCAATGCGATATCCGAAGCATCGGGGGAACAGGCTGTTTCCATCAGTCAGGTAAACCAGGGCATTGACCAGATATCAAGCGTAGTCCAGACGAACTCAGCAACAGCCGAAGAAAGTGCGGCTACCAGTGAAGAACTTTCCGGTCAGGCTCAGATTTTAAAGGATTTAATCGACAGATTTCGACTATAACCGATTTCATTAAAATAGCGTTAAGGTTCTTCTAAATCTCTTTCTTTTTAGGTTTTATATTACTAAAATAGAGGGGTAGAAGGAGGTTTCGCTTATGAACTTTATTATCGTTTTGCTTATGGTGGTATATGCATTTATTGGAGGACTCACAACGCTCTATCTCTTTTTAAGCTTTCCCGCTGTAGTAATCTGGAAGATTTACAGAAAATTGAGTAAGGGGATTTCTATTTTTTATTAAACTTAAAACAGCTCTCTATGATGGGGAATATCATAGAAAGCTGTTTTTTCAATTACTGAAGCTTGAATTTTTCTATTTCCTGTTTTAATATCTGCGCCTGTGCATCCAGTTCTTCGCTTGATGCGGAGCTTTCTTCCGCAGTTGCTGCATTTGTCTGCACAACACTGGATACCTGGGATAATCCCTGATTAATCTGCTCAATAGATAATGCCTGTTCATTGGAAGCAAGCACTATATTTTGGATGATCTGATCCACAGTCCGTGATTTTTCCGCAACATCTTTTAGTATGATGGAGGTCTCGCCTGTAAGCTTACTGCCTTCAGAAACCGTAGCGGCTGAGTGTTCAATCAGATCTGAGGTTTGCTTTGCTGCTTCAGCGGATTTTGCTGCCAGATTGCGCACTTCATCTGCAACCACTGCGAATCCTTTTCCAGCTGCGCCAGCCCTTGCCGATTCAACTGCAGCGTTCAATGCAAGAATATTAGTCTGGAATGCGATGTCTTCAATTACCTTTGTAATATTAGATATTTTTTCTGAAGCAATCTGAATTTCTTTCATAGATTCATTCAGCTTTTGCATATATGTATTGCCATCCTCCATGCGTAAACTTACCTGTTTTACATATTCGGTAGCTGCCTTTACATTAGCGGCATTCTGATCTGCCTGAACTGCCACATTTGATATCGCACTGCTAAGTTCTTCCACAGTCGCAGCCTGTTGTGTTGTACCAGTTGCAAGTGCCTGTGAAGAACTGGATATCTGTATAGCACCCTCAGCCACTTGTTCAGATGATTCTCGTATCTTTATAAATACAGAATTTAGATTTATGATTATCTTATTTAATGATTCTTGAATCTGTATAAAATCCCCCTTGTATACTTGTCGACTTTTAACGGTACAATCACCACGTTCCAAGTTTGTTAAAATATATGAAATTTCGTAAATATAGTTGTTTAAGGTTTTGATTGTGTTTGTAAACGAATTAGACAGGGTATATAATTCGTTTTTGGTTTTCACCTGTGGAACTTCCGAATGAAGATCCCCTTCCTCCAGCAACTCAATTCTATTTACCAGGCTGATGATGGGATTGACAATTGGTCTGGCGATCTGGAATGAAATAATAACTGAAATAAGTATGAAAAAGATTACCGAACCGATGGTGATTCCTATGGATGTATAAAAGCTTGACATTAGCTCTGTTTTATTAGCCACAATTGCGATTGACCATCCATCCGTATCAGGAATAGGCCTGAAAGCAGTCACCATTTTTTCCCCTTTAAAAGTCACCGTTGTTATCCCGGACTTTCCGGCCATCATATCTTTGTTTTGCTCTGCTACTGAAGTGTAACTGGGATCGGATTTCGCCATTTCTATGTAGTTGACTTCCTCGTTAACACGATCTCTGTTTTTATGCGCGATAATTTTACCGTCCTTGTCCAGAATAAAACCATATCCGGATTTTCCAACAGACACACCGTCAATCATCTGGCTGAAGGTATTGGCATCAAGAGCAGCAGATACGGTTCCATTGTATTGACCGTTATTTACCTTTGCAGCGATTACCAATACCGGTATTTTTAATACGTCGCTCATAACAGTGGAAGAGATATAAGTATTGCCGCTGATAGCCTGTTTGAAATATTCTCTTTCTGACATATTAGAACCGTTTAAAGCTTTTCCTGTTGAATCTGCTGTAGTAAGGGAAATGAAGCCGTAATTTTTTGCCAGCTGATCCATGATTTTGTTCTTTTCTTCGTTTGATTTGCCCTGATCAGTTATAGTCGTGTTCTGAGCTATGGATTCTATTCTGATCTTGTAGTTTTTAATTGCATTGTCCACAGCCTGACTGTATGCGGTGGCATTTTCATTTAGCCGGGTATTCATGTTTTCGACGGTATCGTTGTATAATATTACTGCATTAATGATTCCGAAAAAAACAGATACCGTCATAGTCAATCCAATTATGCTTATTAAAAGTGATTTTTTAATTGACTGGCTTCGTAATTTCTTTCCGGCATTAATAAGTTTCTTTTTTTTTCTTTTTTCTTTTTCCATACATGTCATTCTCCCTGTTTTCTGGTAGTATTTTAAATTCTGTTTTCTAAGACATAAATGCCATTGTTTATTACGGCTTGCGCATCTTGTCTGGCATACTCAGCAAACTCACCTCCTTTATTTTGTGTTATAGCCATGATACTATATATAGATCGGATTACAATTGTTAAAAAATAATAGCATTCGTAGAAAATGAGTGGGTTTATTGACACATTTGTACAAAATCAAATGAAATAGGTCAGATATTGGTGAGACGTTGAAATAAGTTGTTGACATTGATGCGTCCGTACCCCCAGATATTATTGGGGTAAACTTCAGAGGTGTTTCTCATGGCTCCTCTTATGATCAGGCGATTGACATCATATCCGGTGAGAGAAGTATAATTTCCTCTTGGAATTCCCCATTCAAGCACCATGGCGATAATCCCCGCTGCGTGGGCGCTGGCAGCCCCTGTGCCCGTTGCAGTTCCATACTGATTGCCTGGAACTGCACATGGAATCTGGTAGCCGGGAGCTGCAACATCAGGCTTAACCAGTCCGTTTCTGGTATAACCTCTGCTGGATTCAGGAAGGATACCGTCGGTAAACTGATTATAGGCAGTGACCGTCAGCGGATAGGCGCCATTACCCGGAGAGGTGATAGTGGTATCCGGATTCGATATGAGAAAAAATGTATCATCTGAAATGATCGTCCCGTTGGGGAGCCAGCAGTGAAAGGAAAATGCCTCATTTTCCAGACTTTGGGCGCGTAAATACCACACTCCGGGCTGTGGATTCTGAAACCGGATTAAAATAAGCTGATCACCTGTTTCTTCTTCAAAAATGATATTGTTTACCCATACAATACTCTGCGTAAAAATGAAGTTGAATTTCCGGCAGTCTGCGATTGAAGGATAAATACGCTGGGTTGATTCTCTGTTTGGAGTTGAAATATCAATGGAAATCCGTTCCGGTGCATATGGCCAGATTTCCATCCAGAATTCTTTGTCATTTTCCCCGATTCTCAGTTCAAAATCATTATAAAAGGGAACTACCGTTGTGCTGTTAAAATAGTGTCTCTGCATATTTCCTTCATTTCCGGCGGAAACGGAGATACCAATCCCTGGAAGCTGTACGAGATAAGTCAAGTAACTGCTTAATACTCCTTTGCCGTCATGACTTCCCTGGCTTGTGCCCAGGGCAATACATATCACAAGAGGAAGATTGAGTTCCTGAGCGGTTGAAACAAGATATCTGACACCAAGCATGATATCTGATTCCTGAAAACAGTAAGTATCCTTAGGTATTGAAAAAACATTTTTTAGGTTTTCTTTCGCATCTTTCAGCTTTACAATAATTAACTGTGAATCGGGAACCACTCCGGAGAATGTCTGATCGGAACTGAAGCTTCCGGCGGCAATGCTTGCCATAGCGGTTCCGTGCCCGTTGGTATCTGCAGACGGAACAATGGAAAGCGGATCTTCCGTGGCTAAAGCCAGATTAATGGCTTCTCTGCTATACTCACTGCCGAAGGTAAATCCTTCCGGAACTGCGCCGGTCTGTATTGTCTGATCCCATATGGAAACGATACGGGTTGTTCCGTCGTTATTTTTAAAAGCGGTATGCTGGTAATCGATCCCGGTATCTACAAAACCCATTAAGACATTTTGACCGGTCAGGTTTAAAAACGGATTTCTCTGGACAGTACCAATACCGGATTTTTCTATACTGATGGTGGATTCGATGGTATAGAGAGAGGGAAACGTGTGATAGGGATGTGTTCCCAAATCACAGGGATCGGTCCCTGTTGTGGGAATATGAAGCAGGGAGCTTCGCTCTGTCAGTGGAGTAATATTGTCTCCTGTATCGTAAGAGGGGACTGAAATATTATTAATAATCAAGTCGTAATAACCATTATCCAGTATTTTGATCAAAATCAGGCCTCCTTACTGCCCCCTTTAATTTGAGCCGGATCAGATATTGGTCAGTCTCCGGAACAGGTTATTTACGTCAAGCCGGCCGTATCCCCAGATATTGTTTGGATAGATGATGGAGCTATCCCGTGCAGCACCCCGGATGAGAAGACGGTTCACATCATTACCGGTCATAGAGGTATAATTTCCTCTGGGAATTGCCCATTCCAGAATCATGGCGATTGCTCCGGCGGTATGAGCGGCTGCCGCTCCGGTTCCGGTCATGGTTCCATAGAGATTGCCGGGAACTGCACAGGGAATCTGATATCCAGGAGCTGCAATGTCCGGCTTCACTAGTCCGTTTCTTGTATATCCTCTGCTGGATTCAATGAGTATGCCGTCAGTGAACTGATTATAAGCAGTGACGGTCAGCTGGTTTGTTCCATTCCCGGGTGAGGTAATGGTAGTGTCAGGATTCGGGTTTAAAAAAAAGGTGTCGTTTGAGATGATGTTACCCGAAGGCAGCCAGGAATGAAATGATATGGGTTCATTTTCCATGCTTTGCACCCGGATATTCCAGACTCCTGGCAGGGGATCCTGAAAACGGAGCAGAATCAGCTGATCTCCGGTTTCCTCTTCAAATATGAAGTTATTTACCCATAATGTACTTTCGGTAAAAATAAAATCAAACCTTCTGCATGAACCTATAGTTGGGAAAATTGGCTGGGTGGATTCCCTGTTTGGAGTGGAAACATCAATGGATACACGGCCGAGGGCATAAGGCCATATTTCCATAAAAAACATGGGCTCATTTTCCCCGATTCTTAGTTCAAAGTTGTTATAATAAGGCGGTGCCGTTGTACTGTTATAATAATGACGACTGTTGTTTCCTTCATTTCCTGCAGAAACGGATATACCGATGCCTGGCAGTATGGCCAGGTAATTTAAATAGTTGCTTAATGCGTCTGTTCCGTCATGGCCTCCCTGGCTGCTTCCAAGAGCAATGCAGATGACCAGCGGACGGCTTGCATTCTGGGCATATGTTTCCAGATAGCGCAGACCCAGCATAATATCAGATTCCTGATAACAGATAACATCCGGCCGTACAAAATTGATATCCCTTAAAATCTGCTTGGGATCTTTTAATTTTACAACGACCAGTTCTGCTTCCGGCACAATACCCGTGAAAGCGTTTTCCGGATTGTTCCTGCCGGCAATGATGCTTGCAACAGCGGTTCCGTGTCCGATCGTATCCGTGGTAGGGACGATAGATAAGGGATCATCTGATCTTAAGGCAATGTTGATGGATTCTCTGTTATATTCTGTTCCGAATGTGAAGCCTGCCGGCGGATTATTGCTCTGGATGGATTGGTCCCAGATGGAAAGTATCCTGGAAGTATTATCATTGTAAAGAAATGCCTGGTGTCTGTAATCGATTCCTGTATCAATAATTCCTATAATAATTCCTCTGCCTGTCAGATTCAGAAAAGGATTTCTCTGCACAGGACCAATCCCTGACTTTTCTATGCTGATGGTAGAGTTGAGCGTATACAGAGTCGGAAAGGTGTGGTATGGATATTCTCCCAGCAGACAGGGAGTTGAACCAGCCGCAGGTATATGGAGCAGGGAATGCCTGAAATTAATCATGGTTATATCTTCTGAACCATAAGTGGGAATAGAAACATTATTAATTATCAGATCATAATAATCGTTATCCAGAATCTTTTCCAAAAGACAGTCCTCCCGTCTTATACTGAGGGCATATATGATAAGTTTATGCAGCAGAAATACTATTATGAAAGGAGAGGACGGAAGATCACCTGCAGACAGCCTGACGAAAGAAAAAAAGGTATGCAAAAGAAATGCTTCGACAAAATCTGAAAAACAGCAAAGCATTTGGTTTGGATAAAGTATGAATTACCTGTAATTAATCTAAGACTTTTGAATGTAGTATTGAGTATTAATAATAAGCCACATCTGAGCATCGAATTTCATAATTGTCCAAAGAGACAGGCCCTGGAGATTGAATTGAGAAACCAGCATCGCTCGGGCGTCAAAGCTTCTTGCGTCTTTAAACCATATAACATGTAAAATCTCATCACTATCCATATAGTAGAAAAAAGGAGATTGTGCCGGTTCATTAAATTGTATTGCAATATTGTTTTCTGCAGCTATTTGTACCGCATCATTATTGGTTACTACGGTAGCCCCTGTGGCGCCTGGAATATAAGGAAGTGTCCAATCATAACCAGCGGTGGTGATTCCCAGAAATATTTTTTCGGGAGGGATAATAGTTACGACATAATTTAATAAATCTATGAGTAAATTAACGGGAAATATTGAGCTTGGATATCCAAAAGTTCTGGCCCATTCATAGGAGGCAAATATAATTCCGTCGACATATTCAGATAATTTTGAATAATCCAGCTGATCAAAACTCATACCAGTGTTATCAACATTTGTAACAGGTGTAATGGTAATCAGCATTCTATAGCCTTCTGAATGAAAAACCTGGTATGCTTTCTTCAAATACTGTGAAAGGCTGTCAATGTTATCATAATTGATGTCATCAATATAAATATTTATACCATGATATCCTTTCTCTTTTATGACTTGAAGGGAGTTTTGAATAAGCATATCCTGAATTGATGGATTATTTAAAATATAATAGTTCGCTTCACGATTAACCATTCCATCTTCCGTAATGGTCGAAACAAACATAATCGGCGAAACACCATAAGATACTGCCAGCTGAATAAGTTCCGTATCGTCAGTAGCAGGAATTATTTCCCCCCCGGCTGTAGCCTTGTAATTGAAGATCGTCAGATAGGACAGGAAAGGAAGTGTTTTTATTAAGACGGATCTGTCTATATAACAAAAAGTATATCCGCTGGTGATTATGGATCGTGATCTGCTTGTTTGATATTGTATTACAATGGTTTCCCCTGCATAGAGTTTTTCCTGATCAGAGAGGAAGGGGTTGTTTCTTAATATTTCCATAGGTGAAACATTATGCTGTTCTGCTATGCTCTCTAAAGAATCACCAGGACGGACTCTGTAGGTGGTTTCTGGCTGTACAATCACAATGGTTTGGCCAATTGCTAAATTTTCCGGGTTTGTAATTCCGTTTTCCATTATTAATCTGTCGGCAGAGATCTTATAATATTCGGATATTGAATATATGGTCTCACCGGATTGAACAACGTGTATGATCATGGATTCCCTCAAAAGATACTATTAATACAATTATATGCGGGTCTTATATGTTCATAACATGGCAGTTTGGTTTTTATATAGTTCCACCTCCCATTGCTGGAACCGTAAAATGGGTGGCAAAGCATGTATCATAGCTGATAGTATCCATTATTAACAATCTTGTCCGGCGATTCATATATTATAGTACAAACCTAATAAAAGGAGGTATAATACATGTGTTGTGCTGATAATAGATTTGATAATAGGTCTGATGATAGGTTTGTTGATAATGATAGGTTTGATGATAGATTTGATGATAGATTTGACTGCAGACGTTGCTGCAGATGTTGCTGCAGGTGTTGCTGTGGCAATATAGATCCATGTCGTAAGGAAGTAAAAGAAGCTTTCATCGCCGGTTTCCGGGACGGCTGCAACAATCCACACTGTCACCCAAAACGTGACTGCTGATTTTTAATGCGGGTTGGAAAAAATGCAACACGGTAAGTAAAACAATAGTATTCAGAGAAAAACAAAAACACCGGAATCCCCTGTATTTACAAGTGATTCCGGTGTTTTGGCTGTTTATAGAAAAATGGAAGTAATGGGGCTCGAACCCATGACCTTTCGCGTGTGAGGCGAACGCTCATCCCGGCTGAGCTATACTTCCATTTCGTGGAGATAGCGAGACTCGAACTCGTGGCCTATGCGTTGCGAACGCATCGCTCTCCCAGCTGAGCTATATCCCCTTGTCTAAATTATAGCATGAAGATTCTGAATTACAAGTATTATTTGCACAAATTGAAAAATATTTTTCTGACTTTTATGTGGATTTTGTTGCATGAATTATCCATTTTCCCATAACAAAAAGGCATCAAAATGTATGATGCCCCTCTATTTCATTCTTATATAATTTTATTAATCTGATCGCCTTCCATCCACTTTTTCAGATTCTCAAATACGATTTCTGCTCTTAACTTCATGGATTCTGCAGATGCAAAAGCGATATGAGGAGTGACGATGGTATTCCTGCAGTTTAAAAGCGGGTGGGCAGGATCAATGGGCGGTTCATTCTCAAAAACATCGATTCCTGCACCTGCCAGATATCCGCTGTTTAAAGCCTCAGCAAGGGCCTCAGAATCCACCACCGGTCCTCTTGCAGCATTGATGATATAAGCGCCCTGTTTCATTCTGGCGATCGTATTCCTGTTGATTAAGTGACGGGAATCCTCATTTAACGGACAGTGGAGACTTACGATATCGGAGCTGGAGAGGAGTTCTTCCAGAGATACAAATTCCATGAAGTCCGGTTCGTTTCCGGTGATGGTACGTTTGTATCCGAGAACACGGCATCCAAAAGCTTTGCAAAGCTCTGCAGTCCTTGTTCCGATTGCGCCGGCTCCGATAATTCCAACCGTTTTTCCCCTCAGCTCACAGCCTACCAGACCATCTTTGGTCTTACCTTCCCGGCAGCGGGTATCTGTCTTTATAACATTGCGCAGAAGTGAGAGCATAAGACCTAATGTCAGTTCTGCCACAGCTTCCGTTGAGTAACCGGCAGCATTGCTGACAGCAATATTATTGTTTTTTGCAGCTTCCAGACTCACATGATCAACACCTGTAAACGCAACATCTATAAATTTCAAGTTCTTACAGGCAGTTATTACTTCTCCGCTTAGAGGCATATTGGCAATCATAATGACATCGGCATCCTGAGCTTCTTCGATCTGAACTTTAGCATCAGTATTTTTTTCAAAAGCTGTAAAACTGTGACCTGCATCGATCAATGGCTTTGCATATTCATTTAGCAGGCTGTCAGGAATCCCGAGAGATTCTAATAGTACGATATTCATATGTATCACTCCGATCAATCATAATATTACAGGGACTAATAAAAATTGCCCTGTAAAAACAATTATAACACCATATGAAAGAATTAAAAGGGATAGTTATGATTTTACACCTGGAATTATACTACATCGGCTGACTGTGAAAAGAATTGGCCAGCTGATTGGCAGCCTCTTTGCCTGTATAAAGTGCCCCCTGCATCCAGCCATGCTTTGTGGATACGTGTTCACCTGCAAAGAAAATTCTTTGATTAAATTCAGGCTTTTGCATCTCATAAGCAAACAATTGTTTCTGACCTGGGAGTGACTCAGCAAAAGCCCCCCGGTTATAAGGCTCATTATCCCAAACCACTGTCTTATGATCTTCCACAATGGAATCTAAAAATCCTCTTGGCAAACCGTGAACTTCCTCTACGCTTTCTTTTATAAATTCAAAGCGAAGCGGTTTTTGCATATTTCCGACTCTTGTTGCATTTAAATGATAATTATAGGAAGCGATCAGTACACCCGGTTCATTTGGAGAGCAGGAAGAAAGATCCGGACATAGAAGATGATCTCCCGGATAGAAGATGTACTGAATCGGCAGGTCTGTCCGGGAAAATCCTCCCACCATCCGTCCATAATCGGTATCCTGTTCCCAAAATCGTTCCCTGCATAAAAAGAAGGTTTTCTGCGAATTCGTATAATTGTATTCTAAAACAGCCTGCATTTTTGGATTACTGAAACGTGGCCGGATATCCACTTCCCGCAGAGTGGAGTAAGGGATTGCGCAGATCACGTAATCGAAAGCATCCACAGATCTGCTTAAGTCCCGAACATTGCGATGGGCCAGTGTAATCTGACTGCTGTTTTGCAGCTGATAAATTCCTGTAACCGACTGACCGGGCCGGTAAGTAACGGTGCCTAGCCTGGAGGCTGGAATATTTTGATATTGGGGTAATTTATCTGTGAAGAAAGACTGGATAAATGCATAGGGCAGGTTTACCATTCCGCCTTCTATGGTATAGGTGTTGCGGTAGTCGATGGTATACTCCTCCTGGACGGCTTCCGCATAACTGATATCAAGCAGTGCTCCAGTCCCGGGATCGACTCCTGAGATCAGGCTGATCGCTCCCTGGCTCAGGCCAAGATTTTCCAGAGTCTGCCGGACGGAATCGTTCATCAAAGGCAGAATTTCCGGGGAATATTCCGGTAAAATCTGTATCAGCTCTGACCGGATATCAGGCGGAAGCTGCATCATCAGATACAAAAAGGCATAGTCATTCAGCTCTGCCCAGGGAGTGCTTCGTTCCTGGGGAGTTAAATCGTATAAGGGATAAAGCATCTGCTCGATGGAGTCTGATGTTCTCAAACGGGTATTATGTACGTATAAAAAATTGTTTCGCCGCATTACAGTCAGAGGACGGGTATTTAAACCGAACAGATTGATATAGTGCCAGGTGGTTTCATGGGTGACCGGTATTCTGTGAGCGCCGAATTCGTTATAGTATTTACCTTCCGAATCAAAATACCAGGTATAAACTCTTCCCCCGAATCTGCTGTCATTTGCCTCCAGAATCGTAATATCGGCTCCAAGCTTTCGAAGCTCGAACGCAGCGGACAAACCGGCAAGGCCCCCTCCAATGACGCCGATTTTTATACCTTTCAGTTCTCCCAGCTGCGCATAATTTGTGATATCCGGGGGAGGACTCAGTAAACGGACAATATATTCGTAATCTTCTGGCCGGCCGGCCGTTTCCAATGAATTTCTGATCATTTCCCGCCGCTGTTCATTTGTGGGGTTTAATACCTGATTTAATGGAACATTCATAGTTTATACCTCATATTGTGATTTACAAGGGGACAATTGCCTGCCGCAATGTCCCCTTATTTTTGGATTATTTCACTGCCTTCTCAGAAAACTCAGTTGTAACCAGTTCCGCATATGGAACCCGGTCTTTCAGCTGGCCAGCCTCTTCCAGAATATTCTCTAAAAGTTCAAAGCTGTCTTTGTTAAAAACAGTATCTTTTTTCCAGGTATCCTGTGCTTTGTAACGGTCCACGATGGCTGCGATGGTTTTTACGTCGGTTTCCTTGAACTGGGGCTGAATTACCTTTGCGATTTCTTCGGAAGTATGAGAATTTACATATTCCAGACCCTTTTGAATGGCATTGGTAAAGTTCTGTACTGTCTCCGGGTTCTTTTTCAGATAACTTTTCTTTGCACTGTAGGCGGTATATGGGATATAGCCGGAATCAACGCCCAAAGAAGCGACTACGTAACCGCTGCCTTCTTTTTCCAACCCTGTAGCGAAGGGTTCAAATTCAACGGTATAATCCGCATCATTGCTGGTAAAGGCTGCTGCAGTCAGTCCGAAGTTAATGCTTTGATCGATTCTCAGATCAGCAGCAGGATCAATCCCGTTCTTTTTCAGAATGTATTCAAATACCATTTCCGGCATACCGCCGGCTCTGCCGCCCAGTACTTTTTTTCCTTTTAAATCCGTCCATTTAAAATCAGGCTGTTCGCTTCTTCCAACAAGGAAATTACCTGCCCGCTGAGTCAGCTGGGCGAAATTGACTGCGTAATCCTGGGAACCGTTTGCATAAGTATAGATCGAGGCCTCAGAGCCCATAAAACCAATATCTGCATCACCGGAGATGAGGGCAGTCATAACCTTGTCGGCACCGGCACCGTTGACTAAGGTTAAATCGATACCCTCGTCCTCGAAGTATCCCAATTCAATGGCTGCATATTGAGGGGCATAAAAAATGGAATGGGCAACTTCATTTAATTTGACCGGGGTCAGTTCTGATGCTTTTGCTTTTGAACCACAGGCGGTTAAGCAGAGTAAAGACGCTCCGGTGAGAATGGCCATTATAACACAACAACAGGCTTTTCTCATAAAATCCTCCTTTTTCAAATCTTAATACTACATTGTATTGTTATAATATGGGAAGGTACCTTGTCTTGAAAAATTTTAAACCTGAAAGGTCTGGGCGGATACATGGGAAAAAAGAGGCCTGATCTGTTTTCTGGACGTTGTTCTGCATCCGGTTAAGCAGCAAACAACCATAATTGCAGTCAGAAAGATTGTAATTGCTTTTTTCATTTGGTTCTCCTCCATTCATCCTCCTGTTAAAATTCTATGTAGTCTGACAGGCAGAGTTTACGAACTATGCCATATTTTCTTATTTAAATATGGTATATGCAGATAAACTGTGATATACTGCTATAGTAAAATTTACAAAAGCAGGAGAAAGCAATGAAATATCGTATGATAGTGCTTGATTTGGATGGGACGCTGACGAACCGGGATAAAGAGATCACGCCCAGAACAAAAGAAGCACTTTTTGAATTGCAACGTATGGGCGGAGTGATTGTTCTGGCTTCCGGCCGTCCCACTTATGGGATCATGCCTGTTGCAAAAGAATTAAAGCTTCATGAGACAGGCGGTTACATCTTATCCTTTAACGGAGGACGCATCATAGACTGTAAAACAGGAGAAACAATCTTTGCAAAGGAACTGCCGGTATCTTCCAACCAGAAGATTATCCGTATGGCGAAGGAGTATGGAGTTAATATCTTAACTTATGAAGATGACTTAATCATAACCGGGAATGCCAAAGATGAGTATGTAGGTAAGGAATCTGCTATTAATAAACTGGCTGTGAGGGAAGTGGAAGATATGGAAAGCTACGTACAGTTTCCGGTAGTGAAATATCTGATGCTGGAAGAGGGAGACTATCTTGCCATGGTAGAACCAAAAGTTAAGGCAGCGCTCGGACGGGATTACAGTGTTTACCGTTCAGAACCCTATTTCCTTGAAATCCTGCCGAAAGGAATTGATAAGGCAGAAAGCCTTAAGCGGCTTCTTGCACATCTTAATATGAGCCGGGAGGAGATGATTGCCTGCGGCGACGGTTATAATGATTTATCTATGATTGAGTACGCCGGACTGGGCGTGGCCATGGAAAATGCAGTTCTGCCTGCAAGAAAGGCGGCTGATTATGTGACTGCTTCCAATAATGACGATGGTATCGCTTTGGTAGTGGAAAAATTTATGCTTTCCTGATGTCTCAGGGGGTGGATTTTATAACGTTAATATGTTAAAATACAGTTAGACCATAAGGAATAAAAAGGGGATAGATCTCATATGAATAAAAAAATTAAGACAGATGCAGTTGACCATCTGTTTGAAGCAATTTTAACCTTAAAAACACCGGAGGAGTGCTATACGTTTTTTGAGGATGTATGTACAGTCAATGAACTGCTGAGCCTGTCTCAGAGATATGAGGTGGCTAAAATGCTCCGTGAAGGCAGAACCTATCTGGAAATCGCAGAGAAGACGGGAGCCTCTACTGCTACCATCAGCCGTGTAAACCGTTCCTTAAATTACGGGAATGACGGCTATGATATGGTATTTAAGCGTCTGGAAGAGAAAAAAGAGATATAACAAAACAGGGGACAAGCCGTTTGCCGGTTCTTGTTCCCTGTACGTTTATTTTTTCTTCTTTAATGAAGGTTCCTCTCTTAAATCATCGATGAGCTGTTCGATCACCTGCTTCTTTACATACACATCAAAAGACAGCTCGCAGATCCAGGAAAAGAGACGCAGATATTCTAAATCTTCTCCCTCAATTCCCTTCTCTTCGTAAGTTTTGCAGGAATGCTGATACTTTTCAAGTATGTCGGATTTGATACGTTCTAAGTCTGCTTCCTCCTGTGAGAATATCTCTTTATAGACTTCTTCCAGAGGCATGCCGTCAGCTGGATTAAAATGCTTATCGGTAATTGGTCTGAAAAGCTGCTCAATATCATTAAAAGATAATAAATTCTTAAAATAGTAGATGAATATAAGCAGAAGTATATGCTCTTTTGTATATTTCTTTTTGCTGGGAGCCGGCAGAAGATTATTCTTTGCGTAATTGTTGATCATCGTTTTTGTTAGGACCTTGTCATCCGGGTAGCGTTTCGTATCACTTAAATGTTTATCCATGAAAGTGGTGACCTGATCCATATATAAATCAATATTTGGAATGGTTTCCGGTGTGATATACCGTAATCCATCCAGATGCTCTATGATTTTCTGCAATCGTTCCTCGTTGGTTTTCATATGTCCTCCGTTCTGCACGGGAAAGCTCCGCACATGTGATAATCCCCTTAGTCATATTATATAGTATTCAATACCAGATGACAAGAGGTAAAAACAACCCTCAAACTAAATATTTTTGAGTATACCAAAAACATTTTCTTGACTTTTAAGGAATGTGTGTTAATCTAGAAATATCATTGTAATGAACGAAAGGAGATACCTAATTATGAAAAAAGTTTTGGCGACAGAAAAGGCTCCGGCAGCAATTGGTCCTTATTCTCAGGGAGTTCGCGGGGGCGATTATGTGTTCGTGTCCGGTCAGCTTCCCATTGACCCGGCTACCGGTACATTTGCAGGTGAGGATATTGCATCTCAGACGAGACAGTCTTTAACAAATATAAAGGCCATATTGGAAAGCGGCGGTTTATCCATGGATCAGGTGGTTAAAACAACCGTATTATTAAAGAATATCAATGATTTTTCGGCTATGAATGAAGTTTATGCAACCTTTTTCCAGGGGGAATGTCCTGCCAGAGCAGCATTCGCAGTGGCAGCTCTTCCCAAAGATGCATTGGTGGAGATTGAAGCCATCGCTTATTGCGGAGAATAAAAAGTAATATGGAATAATGAGAAAGGGAATGCCGGCAAACAGGTATTCCCTCTTTTATTTTCCCTCCTGAACGGTGCATTCACGGGCAACATGTAGAAATAAAGGGCTTTTTGCGAAAGAAATGGGTTGCATATTGGCAGACTTATATTATAATTAATTGAGGAAGCTGGATTATTCCGTTTTTATGAATTTAGACAGGAAGTTGGTACTTTAAGGATGAGATTTGAAGAAACGGCAGAGGAATATTTAAGCCATATCCCGATGTGGACGAAAAAGAAGAATTCACTGGAAGTGATCAGGAAGTTTCTGGAAGAGATGGGCGATCCTGATGAAACCATGAGAATCATTCATGTTGCCGGGACCAATGGGAAAGGTTCAGTCTGTGCCTTTTTGCAGTCTGTATTCTTAAGTGCAGGATATAAGGTGGGTACATTCACATCCCCCCATTTAATCGAGGTCAGAGAACGGTTTTGTGTAAATGGAGAGATGGTATCGGAATCAGATTTTTCAGACAGTTTCCAGACAGTGAAAGCACTATCAGAACGGATGATGGAACTGGGATACAGCCATCCGTCTTATTTTGAATTTTTATTTTATATGGCCATGGACTTATTTCAAAAGTCAAACGTTGATCTTGTTATATTGGAAGTCGGGTTAGGAGGAAGACTGGATACAACCAATGTCATCCGCCGCCCGCTGGTATCTGTCATCACTTCCGTCAGTCTGGACCACACGGAATATTTAGGTGATACAGTGGAAAAGATCGCTTTTGAGAAGGCAGGCATCATTAAGAAGAAAATTCCGGTGGTTTTTGACGGAAACCGGCAGAATGTTTCGGAAGTGATCCGGAAAAGGGCTGTGGAACAGGAAGCCCCTTATTATGAGACGGACAGGCAGTGTTACAGGATTACCGGATCGGAAAACAATTGCTTCCATGCAGAGTTTACTGGTATAAAAGGAGATGTGTATAAAGCAGTGATTCCTTCTCCTGCAGAATATCAGGTTATGAATGCACTTCTCGCTTTACGGGCAGCAGAAGTATCCGGTCTGTTAGAAGATATGGAACCGGAAAGAGCAAAAGCGCAGATCAGGGAAGGTTTCCTTGGGATGCGGTGGCCAGCAAGGATGGAAGAGGTACAGCCTGGAGTATTCCTCGATGGGGCACATAATCCGGGAGGAATTGAGGAGTTTGTAAAGACCGCCTCCAACTTGTGTGCTGTCAGAAAAAAAAGAGCAAATCTCTTATTTTCTGCTGTATCCGATAAGAATTATCATGATATGATAAGGATTATTGCAGCCGGTCTGCCGCTTCATGAAGTGGCAGTAACCCATATAGATTCTGACAGAGGGACAGAAACGGAAGCAGTTTTTCATGAGTTTGAAGAAGCGGTTAACTGCAGGATAACAGGATTTCAGAACGCAGAGGATGCATTATTCTATATGCTTCATAATCAGGATGAGGATCATCTGCTGTTTTGTGCAGGCTCCCTGTATTTAATGGGTGAGATAAAAGCGGTATTAAGGAGGAATGGATATGATTGATTTTGATTCTGAGATAAAAGACTACAGGCCCAGCCTGGAGGTCGACGCAGTTGAAGATGCCATTGTAAGAAGTGATTTAACGGATATGAATGATCTTATGATGAATCTTATAAAAGAAGTCAGCAAGGAATAGGCGGATAAAATATGGATTATGAAAGAAAAATCCGGGTGATTGCAAACAGCTATTATAATATGGGACTGGAGAAGGCTAAGTTAAGAGATTTAACCGGATCAGCCGATTGTTTAAAAAAGTGTCTTCATTTTAATAAGTATATGACAGACGCAAGGAATCTTCTTGGTCTCATCTACTATGAGGTGGGAGAGGTTGGCGACGCACTGGTTCAATGGGTTATCAGCAAGAATTTACAGCCTGAAGATAACCGTGCAGACTACTACCTGGAAGCAATCCAGAAGAAAAAAGGCACTATGGATCTGGAACGGAAGGCAGTGAGACGGTATAATCAGGCACTGGCTTACGTCAAAAGCGGCAGTGAGGATCTTGCCATTCTGCAGCTGAATAAAGCAGTTGAGGACAAGCCCAATTATGTAAAAGCCCAGCTTTTAACTGCTCTTTTGTGCATCGTCAGGGAGGATTACCAGAAGGCGGGCAAAGCGGTAAATAAGGTGCTTTTAATTGACCATAATCACCCAAAAGCGCTTTATTATAAATCAATTGTAAAAGAAACCGGTCCTAAAGCAAAACCAGAGCGGGAACCGGAAAAAAGAAAACTTAAGAATGTGTCATCCCACAGGCAGATGCAGGATGATGATGTGATTATCCCCCCAAGCTATAAAGAAAACACCAGAGATCAGGCGGTTTTAAATATTCTGGCAGGCCTTTTGCTTGGAGCTGCAGTGGTGTTCTTCATGGTTATGCCGGCGAACACGAAAGCCATTAACGATAATCATAACAAAGAGATGCTAAAATACAGCGAGCAGTTAAGCCAGGCCAATCAAAAGGCAGATCTTTTAACTCAGAAGCTTAATACGCTGGAATCAGAAAAAAAGACAGCGGAGGAATCACTGGCATCCTTAACCAATAATTCTGACAGCGTTCTGGCCCAGTATCAGGCTGTGATCGGTATCTTGCAGGCGTATAAAAAGGATGATTTTCCATCTGCAGTTAAGATCTATGCAGGACTTAATCCGGAGCTGATTGCTTCCGCAGATGTTCAGGCGATTATTGTTGAGATAAAAAAGGATATGGCACAGAAAGGCTGCCCCATTTTGGAAAGTCTGGGTGATAAAGCCATGGAAGCGGGGGATAGTCAGTCAGCCCTTAACAATTATTTGAAATGTATTGAGTTAAAACCAGACAGCTGGCAGGCGAAATTTAAGACTGCTGTCATATACAAGGGAATGGATCAGAAGGAACAGGCCAATGCGTTGTTCTCTGATATCATAAATAACAGCAAAGACGAAACGTTATCTGCTAAGGCAAAATCAGAACGAGGTTTTTAATGGCAGAATTCGAAAAGACACTACAGAAGAAACATATTTTTGTGGTGTCTTTTTTTATTCACCCGGATTATTTTTCGGCATATAAAAAACACTCTTCTCTGGTATTACGGACAGACAATAAGAAATGGAGGAGTATTGCATATGAATCAGTCACACTTTACGTATGAGGCAGACGGTCATACTTTAATTGTTCATCTGCCGGAGGAACTGGATCATCATAACTGTTCCGGGTTAAAATATGAAACAGATCTAATCCTTTCCGAGAATTATATCCGCCGCATTATATTTGATTTTTCCAGAACGAGATTTATGGATTCCTCCGGAATCGGGATCCTGCTTAACCGTTACAAGCAGATGGCATTAAGCGGAGGAAATGTTGCCATTTACGGTGCAGGAACCCAGGCTCTTCGGATTCTTAAAATGGGAGGAATTTTAAAATTAATGAAATTATATGACTCTAAGGAAGCAGCAGTCACAGGTTGAGGAGGAACATATGTCTGAACAGAACAAACCAGAAATTCTGAAAATGGAATTGGAAGCCCTGTCCCAAAATGAAGAATTTGCCAGAGTAGCAGTTGCCGTTTTTATGGCAAGGCTGGATCCTACTCTGGAGGAAGTGGATGATGTGAAAACGGCTGTCTCAGAGGCAGTCACCAATGCGGTCATCCATGGATACCAGGGGAAGGGAGGGATCATCTACATAGAAGTAACAGTGGAAGGGCAGGAACTGACCGTTTCGATTCGGGATACAGGGATAGGAATTCCGGATATTAAACAGGCGATGGAGCCGATGTTTACCACTGATCCTGACGGGGTCCGGTCCGGTATGGGATTTTCTTTTATGGAAGCATTTATGGATCAGGTGGAAGTGAAGTCAGAGCCGGATAAGGGAACTGCGGTGATCATGAAAAAGAAGATTAGCAGGTGAGCCCTATGGATGAGACCATGAGATTGATACAAATGGCTCACGAAGGAGATAAAGCGGCAAGAGACCGGCTTGTGACCGAGAATTTCGGTTTGATCTGGAGCATTGTACGCAGATTTACGGGGCGTGGTTATGAGCCTGAGGATCTATTTCAGATTGGAAGCATTGGCTTAATGAAAGCCATAGATAAATTTGATTTATCCTATGAAGTCAAATTTTCCACCTATGCAGTTCCCATGATTACAGGAGAGATCAAGCGGTTTTTACGTGATGACGGAATCATAAAAGTCAGCCGCTCCATTAAGGAAATGGGACTGAAAGTGAAAAATGTGAGGGAGGAGCTGGTTTACCGCTTTGGAAGAGAACCTACCGTAGAAGAGATAGCGGGAGAAATCGGGGCCAGCAAAGAAGAAGTGGCAGCTTCCATAGAAGCCGGAGCAGAGGTGGAATCCTTATACCGGTCTGTCAATAAAAATGACGAAAACAGTCTGCTTCTCATCGATAAAATAGAAGAAGAAAGCTCTGCACAGGAAGAACTGTTAAACCGTATGGTACTTCGGGAATTGTTAACCGATTTATCAGATAAAGACAGGGAAATTATAATACGGCGGTACTATTACAATGAGACTCAGAGCCAGATCGCGGATAAGCTTGGAATTTCCCAGGTTCAGGTATCAAGGCTTGAGAAAAAGATTTTAAAACAGATGCGTGAAAAATTATAGAATAAAAAATTTTATACGGCTCATACTAATTTTGAAAAACCAGAGAAAAGGATGTGAGCATGTATGGAATCCATGAAACATAAGCTTGTCATGACGCTTCTGGTCATATGCCTGATTGCAATCGCAGCTGCAATCTGGTATATGATTGCTGTTATGCCGGATGGCACACAAAAGGAGGGAACACTTGTTGAGGCGGCCCCGGGATGGGAGATGATGGTTGCATGAGTAAAACCGTGTATTTAAATATCAGCGAGATTACAGAGGTACATCACAAGGAAGTACAGCTGAAAGATGTTGCTGATGTTTACTGCGATGATTCTGCCGTTATGAATAAGTGCAATGCAATGAGAATAAAAACCATTCATTCGGACCGTAACAAGCGTTATATTGAAAGTACACTCGATGTAATTAAAAAACTGGTGGAAATGGATCCGGCCATTTCTGTCAATAACGTTGGTAAGGTTGATTATATTATAGATTACCATAAGCCGAAGTCACCAAACTGGGTCTGGCAGTGGATAAAGACAATTTTTGTCTGTATTATCTGTTATTGTGGTGCGGCTTTTGCAATAATGACATTTAATAATGATGTAAGCGTAACCAACGTTTTTAAGGAAATTTACCAGATTATTATGAGAGAAGAGCCCAGTGGGTTTTCGATTCTGGAAATTAGTTATTCGGTAGGGTTGGCTCTTGGGATTGTTGGATTTTTTAATCATTTTGCAAAAATTAAGATTAATACCGATCCAACTCCTCTGGAGGTGGAAATGCGTCTTTATGAAGATAATGTCAGTAAAACTTTGATCCAGAATGAGGGAAGAAAGGAGTCTGATATTGATGCTTCTTAAAGAAGTGTTGCTATGCTTCATCGGATTAAGCGCTGGCGGCATTATAGCAGCCGGCGTTTTTGCTTTTTTGGCGATTATCGGTGTATTTCCCCGCCTGATTGGATTTACTCATACAAAAAAACACATTATGCTTTATGAAACCTGTATTATACTCGGCGGTGTACTTGGAAATATTGGTGATATTTACGAAGTTCCAATCGGATTTGGAGGAAATTTGTTCCTGGGTATTTTCGGATTGTCAGTGGGAATATTTGTGGGCTGTCTGGTAATGTCTCTGGCAGAAACATTAAAAGCGCTTCCCGTTATCAGCAGAAGAATAAATCTTGGAGTAGGACTGCAATATATTATTCTATCCATTGCCCTTGGAAAGCTGACTGGTTCCCTGTTGTTTTTTGCCGAACGTTTCGGACAATAACATCATGTATTTTACAGAATGGAGGAAAAGAATGGAAGTAAATAAAAAAGCCTATGAAGCCTATGTAAAGGAAGTAACTCCCGTTAATAAAAAATTCCCCAATATTATAAAAGCTTTTCTGGTGGGAGGAATTATCTGCACAATAGGCCAGATCTGCACCACATTAATTATGAATTATGGAGTGGAAAAGGATACTGCGTCAGCCTGGACCACGCTGATTTTAATTGCTGCCAGCGTGATTCTCACAGGACTTAATATTTATCCCAAAATAACCAAATTCGGTGGAGCGGGAGCCCTGGTGCCCATAACCGGCTTTGCAAACTCTGTAGTGGCACCTGCTGTGGAATTTAAAGCAGAAGGGCAGGTATTTGGTATTGGCTGTAAAATCTTTACAATTGCCGGTCCGGTAATTCTTTACGGAATATTAAGTTCCTGGATACTGGGTGTGATTGCCTATGTTCTGAAAGCTTTCGGCATTGTCTAGAACAAACTTGAAAGAGAAATGGAGTGAGAAAAATGCAGGTTGGAAAAGCAAGCATTAAATTTGAAGAACCTCCGGTGATTGAAAGCATGGCTTCCATAGTCGGAAAAAAAGAAGGAGAAGGGCCGCTTGGGAAGCTTTTTGATGTAGTGGAACAGGATGATATGTTCGGAGCAGATACCTGGGAGAAAGCGGAGAGTGCCCTTCAGAAGCAGACAGCAGATCTTGCGATTGAAAAAGGGGATATCCGGAAAAAAGATATCAGGTATCTCTTTGCCGGAGACTTACTGGGACAGCTGATTGCCACGTCATTTGGTACTGTGGATCTGGAGATTCCGCTGTTTGGCCTTTTCGGTGCCTGTTCCACCATGGGAGAAGCTTTAAATCTGGGATCCATGACAGTGGCAGGCGGTTATGCGGACAAAGTAATGGCAATGGCTTCCAGCCATTTTGCAACAGCTGAAAAACAGTTTCGGTTTCCGCTGAGTTACGGAAGCCAGCGTCCTTTTTCCGCTTCCTGGACAGTGACCGGCTGCGGGGCAGTTATTCTCTCAAAAAACAAAAAAGAAGGAATTGCGGCTATTACTGGCATTACGACCGGCCGAATGATTGATATGGGAATCAAAGATTCCATGAATATGGGAGCAGCCATGGCACCGGCAGCATTTCATACCATTCAGCAGAATTTTGATGATTTCAATGTGGATGAAAATTATTATGATAAAATCATAACAGGAGATCTTGGACAGGTTGGCCGCGCCATTCTCCTGGATTTCATGAAAAACAAAGGGCATGATCTGGAAACCATCCATACAGACTGCGGGATTGAAATTTTTGATCCGGATTCCCAGGATACACATGCAGGCGGAAGCGGCTGTGGGTGTGCAGCATCAACGCTCTGCTCTTATATATTGCCGAAAATTAAGGATGGAACGTGGAGGCGGGTTTTATTTGTGCCCACAGGAGCACTGCTGTCCACTGTCAGCTTCAATGAAGGAGAAACCATTCCCGGTATCGCCCATGGAGTTGTGATTGAGCATATTGGCAATTAATTCGGAAAGGAGACAGCTATGGAATATGTAAAAGCATTTTTAGTTGGTGGAGCAATCTGTGCAGTGGTTCAGGTTGTGATGGATAATACCAAGCTTATGCCTGGGCGGATTATGGTGCTTTTAGTGGTAACCGGAAGCATTCTTGGGGCCCTGGGGATTTATCAGCCTTTTAGTGAATGGGCTGGAGCAGGAGCAACAGTTCCTTTGCTGGGATTTGGAAATTCCCTGTGGAAAGGTGTCTTAAAAAGCATGGGAGAGGACGGCTTTCTGGGAGTTTTTAAAGGCGGATTTACTGCGAGTGCAGTGGGAATATCAGGCGCTCTGATTTTTGGATATCTTGGATCAATTATATTCAAGCCAAAGATGAAAAGTTGAATTTAAGGGCATCAGACCTTTGCAGGTTTGGTGCCCTTATGTGTTTGTTGTCAATAATCTTGCCAGGGGTATATGGGTTTGGAATTTCCGGGATTTTGTGGTACATAACCCGGCGCATACTGCTGGGGAGCTGTCTCCTCCTCGTATGGGTAGCTGCTGGGAGGAATAATCATGGAGTTTGCTGAGTGTATGGTGCAGTATCCGGGCATTGCATACTTGGAATCATCTGTCTCACCTGTCTCACCGTTTGGAAGAACCATAAAGACGGCGGTTGTCCGCTCAGGACAATAAGGCGTTGGCAGCTGATGGGAAACGGAACATACCGTTGCTCTTACGTGATTATTACAAACGTCTGTGGGAACCGTTCCTTTGGCAAAATATTCTGTATATACTGCATTGCCTCTGGGATCCTCGGTGCAGACTCCTGAGACTGCCAGCTTGCCGGATTTCCGGCAGATTTGTGCGGTTTCTATACTGTCAGGAACGGGAAAACCGGGGTCTGGCTTTCCTTCATGGACTCTGGTCATGATCTTGCGCCAGATTGCCTTGTGAAAGGATGCACCACCGTTTTGCTTTGTCAGCTTCTGGTTATCATCACATCCCGCCCAGATACCGGCAGTATAATAAGGGGTATAACCCACAAACCAGATATCGTTGTTGGCTGATGTGGTACCGCTTTTTCCGGCAGCGGACATTCCCGGAATTTTTGCTGCCGGGCTGGTGGCACTTGGACCTGAGCTGGAAAACTTCCGGCTGCTTTCCATGGAGGCTGCCATAGCGTCGGTTAGGAGAAATGCAGTGGAGTCTTTTAAAACACGATGGGTCTCAGGTGTATTATCAATTAAAACCTTTCCGTCGTGATCCAGGATTTTAGTGAAAAATACCGGCTTTGTATAAACACCGCCGTTGGCAATGGTGGCAAAAGCACCGGTCAGCTCTAAATTGGAAACACCCCTGGTGATTCCTCCCAGGGCCAGTGCCGGGTTATAATCGGTATCTGTTAAGGAGGTGATACCGAAGTTTCTTGCGTACTCCACGCCAAGTTGGGGTTTTACCGTCTCAACAAGACAGCGTACCGCCACGATGTTCATGGAATAAATGATAGCGTCACGGATACTTGAGTACCCCTGGTATCCGGAGCTATACCAGTTGGAAAAGGTTTTATTGCCGATTGTGTAAACCGAATCATAATAAACCGTACCAAGGGTGGCACCGCAGGTGTCAAGTGCCGGAGAAAATGCGGTGAGGATTTTAAAGGTTGAACCTGGCTGCCGATAGGTATTGCTGGCACGGTTTAGTGTCAGGCTGGCCAGTTTTTGTCCCCGACCGCCGTTGATTGCCTTAACTTCTCCTGTTTTCTGATCCATGATAACGAAGGAGGCCTGAGGCTGTAAGGTCTTATGAAGGCTTTCTCCCAGTATGGTATCTCCTTCTTTCAGCTGATAGTTTTTATAACCCTGTACATCGGCTTGTGCCTCTTCTTCGGAATTATATAAACCGTCATAGCCATTGTCTCCCATTTCCTTATGATAGCGTTTGACATTTTCTTCGGAATAGTGGGTGGTTGTGCCATCCTTGTGGGTGACGGACAGGCGGTATTCGATGGAATACCTGGCTGCTGTATAATTCTCCGGGTTATTGATTTCCTCGTCTACAATGGTCTGAATTGAGGGATCCTGGGTGGTGTAGATGGAAAGACCTCCGCTGTAAAGCATATTGTGAGCCTGGGTATCCGTATATCCCAGCTGGTTCTTCATGGCAGTTATGACTTCTTCAACCAGTTCGTCTGTAAAATAGCTGTATGGAGATGCGGTTTCCTTGGTCACAGTGTCCACATTCTGGATTCTGGAATAGACATCATCGGCAAGAGCCTGGTCTTCCTCTTCCTTTGTGATATATCCCTGGTCATGCATATATTGAAGAATAACCTTCTGCTTGTCGGAATTGCCCTTCTGACCGGATATGGGATTATATTTGGAAGGGTTCTGCGTGATTCCTGCTAGAACCGCGCATTCGGACAACGTCAGTTCTGATACGTCCTTGTTAAAGTATCTCTTGGCAGCCACTTTGACGCCCAGAGTATTATTGCCTAAATTAATGGTGTTTAAGTAGTTGGTTATGATCTGCTCCTTTGACATGACTCCGTCAAGTTTAATGGCAAGAAACCATTCCTGAAGCTTTCGTTCCAGACGTTCCCCGAAACTCTTCTCCATGCCGCCGCCGAACACGCTGTTTTTGATCAGCTGCTGGGTGATCGTGCTTCCGCCCCCGGCTGAGGAATCACCGGTGAGAACACCTTTCACAGCTCTCATGATGGAGCGCAGATCAATTCCGTTGTGTTCCCAGAATCTGGAATCCTCATAAGAAACAAAGGCATTGACCAGATTTTTTGGAAGTTCATCGAAAGTGGCTTCCTCCCTGTTGGAACCTGCAGTTACCAGGGTTTCGGTGACATTGCCGGCACTGTCATAAACGGTAGTGGCATATTCATTGGGGACAATCGTTGATATATCCACGTCAGGAGCATTGTCTATGATCCCCTTCACCATGCCAAGTACAACGCTTGCAGCAACAATGCTTCCAAACAGGCACAGGATAAACAGACTTTTAAAAAAGGCAAGAAAAACCTTTGTGGTGTATTTCCTCGCTTTTGAATTGGCAGATTTGATCTTTCTCTCTGTCTCTTGCTTGCCGTAATTCATAGGAAACCTCCTTTACCGGTCCATTATACCAAAAATTGTCGTGCAATTCAACACTTACCATTTTAGGAACAAATTTATACTTTTATACAGGAAACCTTGATCCTGATCCTGATTTTGGATATAATGGGAAAGGATTGTTTATATAGAAGAAATGAGGATGCTTATGAGGAAAGCTTATAAAATATTATACAGGGAAGGTACGGGAGAGCTTATTGAAAAGAAATCCCGTTTTATAGCCAGCTTCCGGCCTGTTAATACAGAAGAAGAGGCTCAGGCTTTTATAGAAGAAATCAGAAAAAAATACTGGGATGCCAGTCATAACTGTTATGCCTGGGTTTTAGGGGAAAACGGGGAAGGAAAGCGCTGCAGCGACGACGGAGAACCCAGCCAGACAGCAGGAAAACCGATGCTTGATGTTCTGGAAGGGGAAGAAATCGTTAACATCTGCGTGGTTGTCACCCGTTATTTTGGCGGTACGCTTCTTGGAACAGGAGGTCTTGTGAGGGCTTATTCCGGAGCGGTGAAAGAAGGTTTAAAGGCATGTACGGTTCTGACTCTGGTTCCTGCAAAAAAACTTCTGATTGATACGGATTATAACGGAGCCGGTAAGATACAGTATCTTTTAGGCCAGCAGAAACTTGCGGTTTTAAACAGTGAGTATACGGACCGGGTCGCTTTTACAGCCCTTGTGCCGGACGAAGAGATCTTAAAGCTTCAGGCGGACATTACGGAGGCCACAGGCGGGAAAGCAAAGCTTGAGGTATCCGGTTCTGTATATTACAGTATGCTTGAAAAAGAAGTCTTATTGTTTCCGGAGTTATAGTGCATTTGCAGAAAAAAGAAAAAAATCTTGCAATATTATATTTCAGGTGTTATACTAATAAATCGTGATAATGTAGATGAAACTAAGGGCATAGCAGGTCCTTAGTTTTTTATGATATGGGAGTGAATGACCTGTATTATGCTTGAATAACAGAAAGAAGAGTACATTTATGAAGATGAAAAGAGAAGACGTCAGGAATGTGGCAATCATTGCCCACGTCGATCATGGTAAAACTACGCTTGTGGATGCCCTGTTAAAGCAGAGCGGTATATTCCGCGAGAATCAGGAAGTGGTAGAACGCGTTATGGATTCCAATGATATTGAAAGAGAGCGCGGAATCACCATCTTATCCAAGAATACGGCAGTTCATTTCGGAGAAACAAAGATTAATATTATTGATACACCAGGACATGCGGATTTCGGCGGTGAAGTAGAACGTGTATTAAAGATGGTTAACGGAGTTATTCTTGTTGTAGACGCTTATGAAGGAGTTATGCCCCAGACCAAGTTTGTTTTAAGAAAAGCGCTGGAGTTAGGACTTTCCGTTGTTGCCTGCATCAATAAGATTGACAGACCGGAAGCAAGACCGGAAGAGGTGGAAGAAGAAGTTTTAGAGCTTCTTATGGATCTTGATGCAAGTGAAGAGCAGCTGGATTGTCCGTTCCTTTATGCTTCTGCAAAAGCAGGATTTGCAAAAAAAGAGCTTGATGATGAGGGTGTTGACATGGCTCCTTTATTCCAGACAGTCATTGATCATATTCCGGCACCGGAAGGAGATCCGGATGCCTCTACCCAGCTGTTAATCAGTACCATTGATTATAATGAATATGTGGGACGAATCGGAGTAGGTAAGGTAGATAACGGAAGAATCAAGGTGAACCAGGAATGTGTTATCGTAAATCATCATGAACCCGACAAATTCCGCAAGGTTAAGGTAGGCAAACTGTATGAATATGAAGGCCTTAATAAGGTAGAAGTACAGGAAGCCGGAATCGGAGCCATCGTAGCGATCTCAGGTATTGCGGATATCCATATCGGTGATACGCTCTGCTCCGTAGAGAATCCGGAGGCCATTTCGTTCCAGAAAATATCCGAGCCGACCATTGCCATGAATTTCATGGTTAACGACAGCCCCCTTGCAGGACAGGAAGGTAAATTCATTACTTCCCGTCATTTAAGAGAACGTTTATTCCGCGAATTAAACACTGACGTCAGCCTTCGTGTGGAGGAGACAGAATCTCCTGACTGCTTTAAGGTATCCGGAAGAGGAGAGCTTCATTTATCCGTACTGATTGAGAACATGAGACGGGAAGGCTTTGAATTTGCAGTAAGTAAAGCGGAAGTTTTGTATCATTATGACGAAAGAAACAGAAAACTGGAACCTATGGAGATTGCTTATATCGACGTACCGGAAGAATTTACCGGAGCTGTTATTCAGAAGCTGACAAGCCGTAAGGGTGAGCTTCAGGGAATGAGCCCGGCAAACGGCGGTTATACAAGACTGGAATTCTCCATCCCATCCAGAGGTCTGATCGGCTACCGCGGTGAATTTATGACAGACACCAAGGGAAACGGAATCATGAATACTGCATTTGATGATTATGCACCGTATAAGGGAGATTTATCCTATCGGAAATCAGGATCCTTAATTGCTTATGAATCAGGGGAATCCATAACCTATGGACTTTACAATGCCCAGGAGAGAGGAACACTGTTTATCGGAGCCGGAGTCAAGGTATATTCCGGTATGGTAATCGGACAGAATCCCAAGGCCGAAGATATTGAAATCAATGTCTGCAAGTCCAAGAAGCTGACCAATACCCGTTCTTCCGGTGCAGATGACGCACTGAAACTCACCACTCCAAAGGAGATGAGCTTAGAGCAGTCTCTTGACTTTATTGATGTAGATGAGCTGTTGGAGATCACACCGGTCAGCCTTCGAATCAGAAAGAAGATTCTGGATCCAACAGTAAGAAAAAGAACTTCACAGAATAAAAAATCTTTAGTATAAATTGTTATATACAGGAGAATGCTGACGCAGATCGCCGAAATATCGCCGATCAGTCAGCATTCTCCATTATTTTTTGTGCATTCTGCTCCATTATGTCGATATTTTTGGTATGTTTTTTATCATTTTAGTGTATTCTACCACATAAATTTAATATTAGCTGTGAAGCATATTAGCAAATTAGTGAAAGAAGAGGAGAAATACTATGTCAGAAAAAATGATTGAAAACAACAAAGTAAGCGTTATCGGAGAGATTGTCTCCGGCTTCACCTTCAGCCATGAGGTTTTTGGAGAAGGATTTTATATGGTGGACATTGCGGTGAACCGTCTCAGTGATCAGGCAGACGTGATTCCGCTTATGATTTCAGAACGTCTCATCGACGTGGAAGGAAATTACGAAAGTTGTACGATAGAAGCGGTAGGCCAGTTCCGTTCCTATAATCGTCACGAGGGAACAAAAAACCGCCTTGTACTTTCTGTATTTGTCCGGGAGATCCACTTTATGGAAGAGTTTACAGACTACACAAAAACCAATCAGATTTTTCTGGATGGATATATCTGCAAAGCACCCATTTACAGAAAAACTCCGTTGGGAAGGGAAATTGCAGATTTACTCCTTGCAGTTAACCGCCCTTATGGAAAGTCCGATTACATACCCTGTATTGCATGGGGAAGAAATGCAAGATATGCTTCTGGTTTTACCGTAGGAACCAGAGTTAAAGTCTGGGGAAGAGTCCAGAGCAGAGAGTACACCAAAAAGCTCACGGATACAGAGTGTGAAAAGAGGGTGGCTTACGAGGTGTCAGTCAGCAAGCTGGAATGTTCCGAGTAAATATTATTAATATATTAAGAAAATAATAAGAAAACTTGAAAAAATATTAATTATATGATACGATAAGCAGGTTCTAACATAATAATTAAATAATTGCTTTTTAGCTGTTATGAGGTGCTGAAAGATGAATCGAGGTACGATACAGGTTATATGCGGGGAAGGAAAAGGCAAGACGTCTTCTGCACTCGGCATGGGAATCGAGGCTCTGACGAAGAACAGGACTGTCATCATGATACAGTTTTTGAAAGGCTGTCAGGGACGGGGATCTCTGGAGATCATGAAGAGGCTGGAGCCGGAGATGAAGATTTTCCGGTTTGAAAAGTGCGATGGGTTCTTTGAAAACCTTTCTATGGAACGGCAGGAAGAGGAGCGCATGAATATCCGCAATGGTCTTAATTTTGCCAGAAAAGTAGTATCCACAGGTGAATGTGATATGCTGATTCTGGATGAAATTCTTGGGCTTTTGGACCAGGGGATACTGGAAGCGGAAGAGCTTATAAAACTTCTCCAGTCCAAAGTTGATGAGATGGAGGTCGTATTAACCGGTAAGATATTTTCAAAGAAGATAGAACCTTATGTAGACAGTATACTGGAAATCAATCATGTTAAAGTTGACAATACAAAATAATAATGTTAGTATGGTAACATACATAATAGAGTAGAGGTTGCGTTGATTAAGAGTACGCTGTCCGATGTATCAGGTACAGAGGAGGACAGGGGAAAGGAATAGACGCCGAAGAACGGTATGGCCTGAACATATCTGTTCTGGGCATATGGTTAACAGCCATATGACTGTCATCCGTATGGATGGGGAGCTACTTAAAGAAAGATGAGATTACCAGATTCTGGACTTTAAGAGCTGACCCTGTTGTCAGCTCTGTTTTTTCGTTTCGGCAGGAAGAGCAGAGAAGCAAAGGGCCCTTAGAAGTTTACTATGTATAACGATAAAGAATCAGGAGGATAAGACCATGGCAATTTATGAAGGCGCCGGAGTAGCGCTAGTTACACCTTTTCAGGAGAACGGACTTGTAAATTATGAGGTACTTGAAAAATTGGTGGAGGAGCAGATCGCAGAGGGAACTGATGCAATTGTTGCGTGCGGAACCACCGGGGAAGCATCGACGATGACTCATGAGGAACATTTGGATGTAATCAAATATGTATGTGAGGTAACGAAAAAAAGAATTCCGGTCATAGCCGGTACCGGTTCAAATTGTACGGAAACAGCCGTTTATCTGTCTGAAGAAGCGCAAAAGCTGGGAGCGGATGGCCTTCTTTTGGTTTCTCCATACTATAATAAAGCGACTCAGAACGGTTTAAAAGCTCATTTTAAGGCTGTGGCAGATGCCGTGAATATTCCCATTCTTCTTTATAATATACCAGGAAGAACCGGTGTTACCATTACAGCCCGTACCATTGCAGATCTCTGTCTTAACGTTCCGAACATCGTAGGAGTGAAAGAGGCCAGCGGTGATTTTTCCGCCATCGCTGATCTGCTGAGTCTGACTGACGGGAAAGCCGATGTTTATTCCGGCAATGATAACCAGATTGTTCCCATCATGTCTTTGGGCGGAAGAGGTGTTATTTCTGTCCTTTCTAATGTTGCTCCGGCCAAGACACATGAGATCTGCCAGGCATATCTGGATGGTGATGTGAAACGCAGCGCAAGACTGCAGCTGGAAGCAATTCCGTTAATTAATGCATTATTTTGCGAAGTGAATCCGATTCCCGTGAAAGCAGCGTTAAATCTCATGGGAAGGCAGGCAGGACCAATGCGGCTTCCTTTGACCGAGATGGAAGAAAAAAATCAGGAATATTTAAAAATTGCCATGAAAGAGTATGGAATTTTATAACCGGTGTAAGATATACGTATGGAGGAAATCATGATTAAGATGATAATGCACGGCTGTAACGGGGCCATGGGACAGGTCATTTCCGGTATTGCAGCGGAAGAAAAAAATATAGAGATTGTTGCAGGGATTGATCCCAACATGACGAAAGAAAATTCATACCCGGTATTTTCTTCCTTAGAGTCCTGTGATGTAAAAGCAGATGTAATCGTTGATTTCACTTCTGCAAAGGCCGTGGAGGGCCTCCTTCATTACAGTATCGAAAAACACATTCCGGTGGTTTTGTGTACAACAGGGCTTTCTGAGGAGCAGGTAAAGCTGGTAGAAGATGCATCCAGACAGGTGGCGGTGCTCCGGTCTGCAAACATGTCCTTAGGTGTAAATCTGTTAATGAAGCTGATAAAAGATGCAGCACTGGTGCTTGCAGGTGCAGGATTTGACATTGAGATTCTGGAGAAGCATCATAATAAAAAACTGGATTCTCCAAGCGGAACGGCTCTTGCGCTTGCAGATTCCATTAATGAGGCCATGGACCAGGAATTTCATTATGTTTATGACAGAAGCCAGGTAAGAAAAGCAAGAGATAAGAAGGAAATCGGAATTAGTGCAGTCCGCGGGGGAACCATTGTGGGAGAGCATGATGTGATTTTTGCCGGAACCGATGAGGTGATTACGTTCCAGCACACTGCTTATTCCAAAGCAATCTTTGCACGGGGAGCAGTATCTGCCGCCAAATTTTTAGCAGGGAAAAAACCGGGACTTTATACCATGAAAGACGTAATAGAATCCTGATTTTTTCCAAAATTTTCCACTATAATTCATTTCTCCTTGACACATACTAAGTATAGAATATGAAAGGAGAAAGTATTATGAAAAAAATTAAACCATATGTATTTGCAATTCTTGTCATTATGTCAGTTATGTGTCTGACAGCATGCGGTACAACCAACGGAACTGATGGAACAAAAGCCGGAACGACACAGACTACTACAGCAGCCGGTACAAAAGCACAGACAACTACTGGCGGATCAACAACTACAGGCGGTGCAACCAAGGCTGATGAAGGTAAGGAAAGCAGCACAGGAGTTGTTAATGATGCTGTAAAGGGCGTGGAAAAAGGCGTTGATAAAATTACCGGTGAAAGCAATGGCCAGCCTACCACAGAGAGTACAACAGCAGCAAAATAATTATTTAACAAAAAGCTTCGGGCAGAAAGTAATGCTTGAAGCTTTTTTTACTATCGTATATAATAAGGTCAGACATTTCTTTCATTCTGGATATCAGTTTTTAAATTTCCCATTTGCCGTATACTATGACTTGATCAGGACAGGAGCTGATTTATGAATACAGTTTTGAAAAATTATCGTTTCAGGAGTTATAATAAAAGAAAAAAAACATGGAGAAGCTTAAAGTGGGCATTTGCTCCAGGGAAAAGGCAGAGGGGGGTGTTTTATCTTTTGTACTGCTGTCTGCTTTTTGAAGCTGCGGTTTTATTTCCCAGGCAGAGAGAACAAATTTGCAGTGAACTGAGAAATCTCTATGCTGTCAGGACGGAATATCTGGAAGAAACTATGGCCGGGATGCCTTTTTTGAAAGATGCAGATGGAGAGGTGAGAGAGCGAGGACTTTCTCTGGATTTAAAAGAAGGGGAACTGAAACTGTGGCAGAGAGTGGAGCGGCAGATCCTTAAAAAGTCAGATTGAGAAACAGATATGTATATTGGTCATTAGTATTTATAATAATAAAACCAGTTGCAATCCGATTTTTACTGTATTATAATTTCTACTGAAACACCAGAGTTTTATTTGAAAAACTTATAAATTAATTCAGAAAAGGACAGGTGGATACCGTGGAGAAAAAAGAAATGCTGTATGAGGGAAAAGCAAAGAAGGTCTATACTACTGAGGATCCGGACGTGTTGATTGTTTCTTATAAAGATGATGCCACAGCTTTCAATGGTCTCAAAAAAGGCACAATTGTTGGAAAAGGTGCGATAAATAACCGCATGACCAATTTTGTTTTCAAAAAGTTAGAAGCCAAGGGTGTTCCGACTCATCTGGTTGAAGAATTAAACGACCGTGAGACTGCAGTGAAAAAAGTGGAGATCGTTCCTCTGGAGGTAATTATCAGAAACTATTCTGCCGGAAGTTTTGCGAAAAAGATGGGAATGGAAGAGGGAATTAAATTTGCCTGTCCTACACTTGAATTCAGCTATAAAAATGATGATTTAGGAGATCCGTTTATCAACGATTACTATGCTCTGGCTCTTAATCTTGCAACCAAAGAAGAGATCGATGCCATTACAAAGTATGCGTTTCTGGTAAACGAAGTTCTCATCGAGTACTTTAACACCTTAAATATCGATCTGATTGACTTTAAGATCGAGTTTGGCCGTTACCACGGTCAGATAATACTTGCCGACGAAATCTCTCCTGATACATGCAGACTGTGGGATAAGGATACTCACGAAAAGCTGGATAAGGATCGTTTCCGCAGAGATTTAGGCGGTGTGGAAGATGCATATGAGGAGATATTCAGGCGTCTTGGAATTCAGTAAACAGCACAGAGAGGGTAGACATTTCATGAGTAACGAATTGAACTTCAATATAGAAGAAGAGTTACATGAGGAGTGCGGCGTCTTCGGCATCTATGATTTCGACGGCGGAGACGTTGCTTCCACCATTTATTACGGTCTGTTTGCATTACAGCACAGAGGACAGGAGAGCTGCGGAATTGCTGTCAGCGATACCGAAGGTCCGAAAGGAAAAGTAAGTGCGCATAAGGGGATGGGGTTATGTAACGAGGTTTTTACTCCCGAGGTTTTGGAAGGTCTTCATGGCAATATCGGGGTAGGTCATGTTCGTTATTCAACGGCTGGAAGCAGTACACGGGAAAATGCCCAGCCCCTTGTGCTTAATTACGTAAAAGGAACTCTTGCCATGGCTCATAACGGGAATCTGGTGAATGCACCGGAGCTTCGCAGAGAGTTAGAGTACAGCGGAGCGATTTTTCAGACCACGATTGATTCCGAAGTAATTGCATATCATGTTGCCAGAGAGCGGGTTAAGACCCCTTCTGTAGAGGCAGCGGTTGCCAATGCCATGAAAAAAATTGTGGGAGCTTATTCTCTGGTTGTCATGAGTCCGCGTAAACTGATCGGGGCAAGGGATCCATATGGATTTAAGCCGTTATGCATTGGGAAACGGGACAATGCTTATATCATTGTATCGGAAAGCTGCGCTCTTGATACCATCGGTGCGGAATTTGTCCGTGATGTTCTCCCGGGAGAGATTGTAACCATAACAAAAGACGGAATTGTATCGGATACCAGCCTCTGTTTTAAAGAGAAATCGAAGGAGGCCAGATGTATTTTTGAATATATCTATTTTGCCAGACCGGACAGTGTTTTTGACGGAGTGAGTGTCTATCATTCCAGACTTTGTGCAGGCCGTGCACTGGCTGTGGATTCTCCTGTAGAGGCCGATGTGGTGGTAGGCGTACCGGAATCCGGAAATGCAGCGGCCCTTGGATATTCCCTTCAGTCAGGGATCCCCTATGGTACGGCATTTGTGAAGAATTCCTACGTGGGAAGAACCTTCATTAAACCGAAACAGAGCAACCGGGAATCTTCAGTCAGAATTAAACTGAATGTGTTAAGAGAAGCGGTTGTGGGAAAACGGGTAATCATGATTGATGATTCCATAGTCAGGGGAACAACCAGCGCCCTGATCGTGAACATGCTGCGGGAGGCTGGTGCCAGTGAGGTTCATGTGCGGATCAGTGCACCTCCTTTTCTCCACCCCTGCTATTTCGGAACGGATATTCCTGATGAAGATCAGCTGATCGCCCATAACAGAAGCATTGAAGAGATCCGGGATCTTCTGGAAGCAGATTCCCTGTCTTATTTAAACATGGAACGACTGAAGGAAATGGCAGAAGGGTTGCCCATCTGTACGGCATGCTTCAGCGGGAACTATCCCATTGAGCCGCCGAAAGAAGATATCCGCGGAGAATACAGCAGATAAAAAGGACAAAGAGATCAGGGGCTGTCAGGCCGGTTCGCATCATATAACCGGCGGACGGTCCCTGCCTGCTCTTCCCATAGTAAGAAAAATATGCTAAAATAGCTCTACAACGAAACCCAAGGAGGAATGAAAGGAACATGACAGATCGATACCAAAGCCCGCTGTCTGAGCGTTATGCCAGCAAGGAGATGCAGTACATTTTTTCTCCTGATAAGAAATTTAAAACCTGGAGAAAACTGTGGATTGCTCTGGCGGAAACAGAAAAAGAACTGGGGCTTCCCATTACGGAAGAACAGATAGAGGAACTGAAAGCGTTTCAGGATGACATCAATTACGAGGTTGCCATACAGCGGGAAAAAGAGGTCCGCCACGATGTGATGTCTCACGTATATGCGTATGGAGTACAGTGCCCGAAGGCAAAAGGTATCATTCATCTTGGAGCCACCTCCTGTTATGTTGGTGATAATACAGACATTATTGTTATGACAGAGGCACTTTTGCTGGTGCGGAAAAAACTGATTAACGTAATCAGTGAGCTTGCAAAGTTTGCAGACAGCTATAAAGATTTACCCACTCTTGCATTTACCCACTTTCAGCCGGCCCAGCCAACGACCGTAGGTAAGAGAGCCACGTTATGGCTCCATGATCTTACCATGGATTTAGAAGATCTGGATTATCTTCTTGATACCATTCGCCTTCTTGGTTCCAAAGGAACTACCGGAACCCAGGCCAGCTTCTTGGAGCTGTTTGACGGGGATATGGACAGAGTAAGAAAAGTAGACGCCATAATTGCAGAAAAGATGGGATTTAAGGGATGCTATCCGGTTTCTGGCCAGACCTACTCCCGTAAGGTTGACAGCCGGGTTATTAACGTTCTCGCAGGAATTGCCCAGAGCGCCCATAAGTTTTCCAATGATATCCGCCTTCTTCAGCATTTAAAAGAAGTGGAAGAACCGTTTGAAAAGAGCCAGATCGGTTCGTCAGCCATGGCTTACAAGAGAAATCCCATGAGAAGTGAGAGAATTGCATCACTGTCAAACTACGTAATGGCCGATGTGATGAATCCCATGCTTGTTTCTTCCACCCAGTGGTTTGAACGAACACTGGATGATTCTGCCAACAAACGTCTGAGTGTGCCCGAAGGTTTTCTTGCAATAGACGGAATTCTGGATCTCTATTTAAATGTGGTGGACGGTCTTGTAGTTTATCCCAGGGTTATTGAAAAGCATATGATGGCGGAACTTCCCTTTATGGCGACGGAAAACATCATGATGGATGCGGTGAAGGCTGGCGGCGACAGACAGGAACTTCACGAGCGGATCCGTGAGCTTTCCATGGAAGCCGGAAAGAATGTCAAGGTGAACGGACTGGATAACAATCTGCTGGAACTCATTGCAGCAGACCCATCCTTTAATCTCTCGTTAGAAGAACTGAAAAAGAGCATGGACCCTAAGAAGTATGTAGGCTGTGCCCCGGCTCAGGTTGAAATATACCTTGATGAGGTGATTCGTCCTCTTCTTAAGGACAACCAGGAACTTCTTGGAATGACAGCAGAAATCAATGTATAAGAAAGCTGCGGACAGACTGATATTTGTCAATGAGTCTGTCTGCAGTTTTTCGTTTGTCAGGAGGAGCCATGAGCAGCAGTCTGGAATATTATAAGGTTTTTTATTATGTGGCAAATTTAGGGAGTATTACACTGGCTTCAGAAAAGCTCTGCATCTCCCAGCCGGCAGTCAGCCAGGCAGTAAGACAGCTGGAACAGTCGTTGGACTGCCAGCTTTTTATGCGGATGTCAAAAGGAGTAAAGCTGACAAGAGAGGGAGAATTTTTATTCGAATATGTGAAATCCGGTTTAGAAAATATCTGGCATGGGGAAAATATGCTAAGGCGGATGAGGGATCTGGAAACAGGAGAGGTGCGAATCGGAGCCAGTGATATGACACTTCAGTTTTATCTGCTTCCCTATCTGGAAAAATTCCATGAGCTTTATCCTGGAATTAAAGTGACGGTTTCCAACGGTCCCACACCGGAAACCCTTCGCTTCCTTTATGACGGAAAAATTGATTTCGGAGTGGTGAGCACGCCCTTTGAGGCGAGAAGTGAGGTAAAAAGCACTCCGGTAAAGGAAGTACGCAATGTTTTTATTGCAGGAGAGAAGTTTAAGCATCTGGAAGGGAAAAAACTAAGTTATGATATCCTGAAGGAGCTTCCCTGTATCTTTCTGGAAAAGAATACCAGTACCCGTACGTTTATGGATGATTTCTTAAAAGAGCGGGGATTGGAAGTGGAGCCGGAATTCGAACTCTCCACCAGTGATATGATCGTTCAGTTTGCAATGCGGAATTTAGGAATTGGCTGTGTCATGTCGGGATTTGCGGAAATGGAACTTGAGAAAGGAAATCTGATAGAACTGCAGTTTAAAGAGTCCATGCCGGGGCGGCAGTTTGCCATTATCACGGACAGTAAGACTCCTGTTTCCCCTGCAGGGAAGAAGATCCTGAAACTTATGACAAATGATATAATCTAGACTTATGCCAAATATAAATAATATTGACTTTACTTATGTGAATCTTTGCGCTATCATAGGGAAGTAAAAGGTATTTTTTCACTCATAGGAGGATTAATCGAATGGTAAGAGCAATCGTAGGCGCCAACTGGGGCGATGAAGGAAAAGGTAAAATCACAGATATGCTGGCAAAGGAGTCTGATATCATTATCCGGTATCAGGGCGGAAGTAATGCCGGACATACAATTATTAATAATTACGGCAAGTTTGCCCTTCACCTTCTTCCGTCAGGTGTATTCTACAACCATACAACCAGTATTATCGGCAATGGCGTGGCATTAAACATACCTTATTTAATTAAGGAAGTGGAAGATCTTGTGAGCAAGGGAGTTCCGAAGCCAAACATTCTGGTTTCTGACCGTGCACAGATTCTGATGCCATATCATATTCTGTTTGACCAGTATGAAGAAGAGCGTCTGGGAAAACGGTCCTTTGGTTCCACTAAATCAGGGATTGCACCATTTTATTCAGATAAATACGCTAAAATCGGTTTCCAGGTAAGCGAGCTGTTTGATGAAGAGTCATTGAAGGAAAAGGTTGCACGGGTTTGTGAGACAAAGAATGTTTTAATGGAGCATTTATATCATAAACCGGCTATTGATCCGGAAGAATTATTTAAGACTCTGCTTGAATACCGTGAGATGGTGAAACCTTTTGTCTGCGACGTTTCCAGATATCTTCACGATGCCATTAAGGAAGGTAAGAACATTTTACTGGAAGGCCAGCTGGGATCCTTAAAGGATACAGATCATGGAATTTATCCTATGGTTACCTCATCCTCCACACTGGCGGCATATGGAGCCATCGGCGCCGGCATACCTCCATACGAGATCAAGAACATCACCACAGTTGTAAAGGCATATTCCAGCGCAGTTGGTGCGGGTGCATTTGTCAGCGAGATCTTCGGTGATGAGGCAGACGAGTTAAGACGCCGCGGCGGTGACGGCGGCGAGTATGGTGCAACCACAGGAAGGCCAAGACGTATGGGCTGGTTTGATGCCGTGGCTTCCAGATATGGATGCAGAATCCAGGGGGCTACCGAGGCAGCGCTTACTGTTTTGGATGTACTTGGTTATCTGGATGAGCTTCCTGTCTGCATCGGGTATGAAATTGACGGAAAAGTCACAAAAGATTTCCCCAATACAGTGGAGCTTAATAAGGCAAAACCGGTTTATACCACACTTCCAGGCTGGAAATGTGAGATCAGAGGAATTAAAAAATATGAGGATCTGCCTGAGAATTGCAGAAACTATATTGAATTTATTGAGAAAGAGCTTGAGACTCCTATCACTATGGTTTCTAACGGACCGGGAAGAGATGATATCATCTATCGCTAGGATCATTTGCAGCTATTACGCTGAGCAGAGCAGTAGAATTAATATTCTTACTGTCTCTGCTTATTTTTATGTATGGTAAAATTTTTATGTCAGCACCTGGAACTGGACACATACGATTATAGTTTTGGTTACATTGCTGGATGGAGCAGTAATAAGGACACAGTGTTTTTTCATTAGTTAGGAGGAAATAAAAAGAAAGTTTGATTGCAGAACATCAGTTCTTGTGGTAAAATATTCACAGGGAACAATCATGTTATTACAAGGAGTTGGCCTTCCATTTTACATAAGATGGGAGGTGATGCAGATGAATTTTGACTTTAAAGACCTTATGGCTTTTGGTATGTTCATTGTTGCATTGCTTACCTTTATTTATAATAATCGTAAGTAAAGTTTTTCTCTAAATCCCAGAAATGGGTACAGAAAAACCACCCTTGTATACTTTGACCGGTATTGGGTGGTGGTTCTGTCTGTTCAATAAAGGCCAACCTCTTGTGTGAGGTGGTTGTTCTTTTTTATATCTCTATTATAGTCAATTCCCTATCTAAATTCAAGTGATTTCTAAATGATACCCGATTATTTTATTGTTCTTTGTTTGTGGTATCGGTATCGTTGTGTTTATCATCCGGTCTTATGACTCGGACAACAAGCTGTGCGGCATATAAAAATACAGGAATAACAACGGTGGAATAAATTGCTGCCATCAGCCATTTTTTAGATTCCGAACTATGAGAAAATGCAGATATAAGCGCAATCACATACAGGGAGCAGATCAGTACCAGACCGATAACTGCCAGGGCGCGTTTCCATTTCATGGGGAAACCTCTCTTTCTGAAAAAACATATTGATTTTCATTATATCCCAAAACTGAAAGAATGGGAAGAAAAGTTTGGGAAAACTTCACAAAAAGTTCAGATATTGTAAACTGTACATTTTGCTGAAAATATAGTAAACTTTTAATAGATTGCAGATTTGCGGACGGCGTGGAAGGAGTGCTGAGTATTCTTGAGGAAAAGATGGTTAACAGTTATTTCAGCAGGAATTATCCTGAGTATGGGAACCGTGACGAGTTCCATGGCTGCAGAAGAAAACGGGCAGGAGCAAAGCATCGCCTGTAATCAGCAGGAAGCCTCTGAGGACTGGCAGTGGAAGGAAGATTCCGGAGGCTGGAAATTTTTAAAAGAGGATGGGACCTATAAAAAGAACTGCTGGGAGAAGATTAACGGAAGCTGGTATTATTTCGGCTTTGATGGTTATATGAGTACGGACTGGACAAGGATCCGTGGTATGGATTATCTGTTTTCAGAAACCGGAGAACTGCAGCTAGGCTGGTGTTATAATGACGAAGAGGAAAAATGGCATTATTATAATGAGGATGGAACTGCACAAAAAGGCTGGTTTCAGGATCAGGACGGAAGCTGGTACTGGTTTTCCACAAAAGGAGAGATGGCTTCTTCCGGGTATAAGTATGTTGCAGGAGGAAGGTATTATTTCTTTGATAACGGGCAGATGGCTGCCAATCAGTATGTAGGCCTTTCTTATATGGATGAAACTGGTAACAGAAACAAAGATTTTGATATCGTAATTGAAAGCAAAAAAAGCAGTTCTACGGTATCTGCTGAGGTTAAGGAGGCTTTTACAGAGGCTTCCAAGAATCTGCCCAGAGACTGGGTAAAGCGATTTACAGACAAAGGCTGGGAGATTTTATATTATCCGGACAAGCGTTATTTTTCTGCTCCCAGTACCGGAAGTGGAGTTTATTATGTCTGTCATACGCTTGATACCACCTATAAAAAAATAAAAATCTGCAATCCTTCCGAACTCACGGAGGCATTTTGTGAATTTATCGGGTATGAATATGGCTGCTATGACGGGAAAAACCAGGAGGCCACAGATTTATCAATGAGTAAAGCATTGGTGGAGGAATATGTTTCTATACCTGATTATTATTCGGACGATATGAAATTTTATTTCGGAAAGCTGGCTGCAGCATATTTAGGAAGTGCTTCAACAAGGTCAGAGATGGAAGCGTCAGCACCGGAAGTGACCCAGATTTTAAAAAAGATATTATACGGACAGAGTTGAGACAGATATAATCCCTCAGGCAGTCAGGTTATGAGCCTGCTTCAGGGATTATACCTAATCGGCGCTGTTTTTTTATTATATTCAAATAATGGTTGACAAATGGGAAAATATACAATATTATAAAACTATATTTTATAAAATTAAATTTAACAATATTAAAAAGGAGCGACAATTATGAATGAGACAATAAATATAATTAAAGATCACAGATCGATACGAAGTTTTCTTGACAAAGACCTGGAGGACTCTGTGATTGATGAGATCTTAAGAGCTGCCCAGGCAATGCCTAATTCTATTAACGCCCAGCAGAGTTCGGTTATTGTAATCAGAGATAAGGAGAAAAAGGCAAAGATTGCACAGCTGGCCGGTGGTCAGAAATGGGTGGAGGATGCTCCGGTATTTCTGCTTTTCATACTGGATTTTTACAAGACCAGCCTTGCAGCTGAGAAAAATGGGCTTACCCAGGTAATACATGAGAGTGTTGAAGGAACCATGGCTGGTACCTTTGACGCAGGGCTTTCAATGGGAGCAGCAATTATAGCTGCAGAGTCCATGGGGCTTGGCATTGTACCGATTGGTGGAATCCGGAAAAATCCCGGAGAATTGATAAAGCTTTTAAATCTGCCGTCCTATACCTATCCGGCAGTGGGGCTGGCAGTGGGATACCCAAAAGACAGATCTCATAAAAAACCCAGACTTCCATTTTCAACATTCCGTCACGATGAAGCTTACCACAAAGAGGGAATGAAAGAAGCCATTGACCGGTACGATATGGAGATGGAAGAATACTTAAAAGAAGTGGGCCGCGAACAGGAGGGGAACTGGAGTAAATATACCTCAGGAATCTATCAGAATGTTTATTTCCCGGACGTCTATCCGACGATGAAGGACCAAAAGTTTTTAAATAATAAATAAAATAACGGGAAAGCTCACTTTAGCAGCTTTCCCGTTATTTTATTCAGCCAGTTCGCCCCACAGTTCGTAAAGTTCCTCCAGACGTTTGCTGATCGTTTCTTTTTCCTGGTTTAACTCCATAAGCTTTGGAACGTCTGTGAAAATCTCTTCCTTTACAAGCAGTTCATCGATTTCCCCGTCCCGGGTTTCCAGTCTGTGTATTTCTTCTTCTGTTTTCTTCAGTTCATTCTGGCGCTTGCGGATCCTGGCCTGCTCTTCCTTTTGGGCCTTCCAGTCAAGCTTTATCCCGGATATCTCCTCACTGGTCTCAGGAACGGCTTCTGCCGTCGGTTTTAACAGACCAGTCATGATATCTTTCTTTTCCAGGTAATAATCATAATTACCGATATAATTAACAAGAGTCTGGTTAGTCAGGTCCAGAATCCGTGTGGCAGTTTTATTGATAAAATAACGGTCGTGTGATACATATAGCACAGTACCGGTGTAATTGACAAGAGCACCTTCCAGTATCTCCTTAGATGTTATATCCAAATGGTTGGTCGGCTCGTCAAGGATCAGAAAATTGGCTTCGGAAAGCATAAGCTTTGCCAGAGATACCCGTCCCCGTTCGCCTCCGCTTAAATCCTTGATTCGCTTGTATACGTCATCTCCTGTAAAGAGAAAGGCAGCCAGAATGTTGCGGATCTGGGTGTTATTCATGAATGGATAGGTATCCTGAAGCTCATCAAATAAAGTCTTCTCCATATGAAGCACCTGGTGCTCCTGGTCATAATAGCCGATATGTACCTTGGAGCCTAAGGAAACTTCACCCTGATCAGGTTTTAGAATCCCGTTTAATATCTTAAGTATTGTGGTTTTTCCAGTCCCGTTGCCGCCGATAATGGCAACCCGTTCTCCGCGTTTGATTTCAAACCCGATATGTTCAAACAGGAGATTATCTCCAAAGGACTTTTTTAAATCCCTGACTGTTAAAACGTCATTTCCGCTGATTACATTAGGCTCCAGCTGAATACGCATCTCATCATTAACTTCGGAAGGCTTCTCTAACAGTTCGATCTTGTCCAGCATCTTTTCCCGGCTTTCTGCCCGGCGTATGGATTTTTCCCTGTTAAAAGATTTTAATTTAGCAATGACTTCCTCCTGATGTTTAATTTCCTGCTGCTGGTTTAAGTAGGCCTTCATCTTTGCCTCCCGGATCATGGCCCTTTTCCCGCTGTATTCCGTATAGTTTCCCTGGTATACGGATAAAATGCCGTTGTCCAGTTCAATAATCTTAGTAACCACCCGGTTTAAAAAGTACCGGTCATGGGCCACGATTATTACGCTTCCGTCATAATTAATTAAGTATCCCTCCAGCCAGGCGATGGAATCCATATCCAGATGGTTGGTAGGTTCATCAAGCAGAATGATATCCGGTTTTGTAAGAAGAAGACGTCCTAAGGCAACACGGGTCTTCTGTCCCCCGGAGAGAGCGGATACCGGCTTTTGAAATTCGTCTTCTGTAAAGCCCAGACCCTTTAATACACCGGTGACTTCACTTTGATAGGCGTAACCGTTTAAAAGCTCAAAATCATGGTTTAGACGGCTGTAAACGGTGAGCATCTCCTCCAGTTCATCACCGGCGGCGTGTTTCATATCCATCTCCAGCTTACGGATCTTTGCTTCCATATCCATGAGCGGACGTTTTACTTCCAGAACTTCTTCATAGACGGTCCGGTCCCCGGATAAATCCTGGTGCTGTGATAAATAGCCTAAGGTTTTCCCCTTGGATATAACCACCTCTCCTTCATCGGCCGCAAGTTCACCGATAATCATCTTTAACAGAGTGGATTTGCCTGCTCCGTTTATTCCTACAATGGCGGCTTTCTCATGGTCTTCTATATGAAAGGAAGCGTGTTTAATCACTTCGTTAGTGCCAAATGCTTTGCTGATATTGCTGCATGAGAGAATCATGGTTTCTTTCCTCCTGAATAAAATGGGACAATAGTACCAGTATAATATAGGTCCATTTATTTTTCAAGGATACAATCGTAAAACTCGTTTGACATTATTTTATCACGCAGTTATAATGGTGTTAGTTTAATTCTAAGTAAAAGAAGGTGAAGATGTGGCAGATAAAGAAATTTCAAAAGCAGTGATTGCCAGGCTTCCCAGGTACTATCGTCATCTGGGAGAACTTATGGAGGATGGAGTGGAACGGATATCCTCTAATGAGCTGAGTTTGCGAATGAAAGTGACCGCTTCTCAGATACGCCAGGATCTCAATAATTTTGGCGGATTCGGACAGCAGGGTTATGGATATAATGTGAAATACTTATATACAGAGATAGCGAAGATATTAGGAATTGACAGACAGCACAATTTAGTGATTATTGGCGCAGGCAATTTAGGACAGGCGATTGCAAATTATGCAAATTTCGAAAAGCGTGGTTTTTTAATCAAAGGAATGTTTGATATCAATCCACGTCTGATCGGTCTGGTTGTTCGCGGAATCGAGATACGAAGCGTGGATGATCTGGAACAGTTTGTAAAAGATAATGATGTTCAGATTGCAGCCCTGACCATACCAAAGACCAAGGCACCGGAAATTGCAGACCGTCTTGTAAGGGCAGGCATCAAGGCTATCTGGAATTTCGCTCATACGGATTTGATCGTACCGGATGATGTTGTGGTAGAGAATGTACATTTATCAGAGAGTCTGATGAGGCTGTCTTACCGGGTCTGCAATATGCAGGATCAGAAAACGGAAGAAGAAAAGCACAGACAAACAGCAAGAAACAGTTAATATGCCTGCCGGCAGTCAAAGAGAAAGCCTCTTTGCTGCCGGTTGTTTGCTATCGTGAAAGGCGGGTACAGTATGAGATATCTGGTAACGGGAGAACAGATGAAACGGGTGGACCAATATACCATAGAACAGATTGGGATCCCCTCACTGGTACTGATGGAGCGGGCAGCCATGGCCGTTTTTAATGAAGCCGTAAATCATGTAAAACAGACGGATCCGGTCTGGGTGCTGTGCGGCAGCGGCAACAACGGAGCTGATGGAATCGCAGCTGCCAGAATGCTTCATATAAGCGGTTATAAAGTTCTGGTTATTCTGGCTGGCAAAAAGGAGAAAGGGAGCAGTGAATATTTAACCCAGCTTTCCATTGCAGAAAAAACAGGAGTAGATGTGGTGGAAGGATACAATTTTAAACCTGGAGAATGCAGCCTGTTGATTGATGCGCTGTTTGGAGCAGGTCTGGACAGGGAGATTCTCGGAGGTCATCTGGAAATCATGAAATCCATAACCGGGTGCAGACCGGGATTTACAATTGCAGTGGATATTCCAACCGGCATTCATTCTGATACAGGCCAGATTATGGGGGCTGCCATCCCGGCAGACTTAACTGTTACATTTGGCTATGAAAAACTTGGCACCATGCTATACCCTGGAAAGGAATACAGCAAAAGAGTCATTGTGGCTGATATCGGTTTTCCTCCCGAAAGTATAAATCATGTAAAAACAGAATATTTTACCTTTCATAAGGGAGATACGGCGCTGATTCCAAAACGGCCCGCCTATTCCAATAAGGGGAGTTTTGGCAAAGTGCTTCTGGTTGCAGGTTCTAAAAATATGAGCGGTGCGGCATTTTTAAGTGCACTTGCAGCGTACCGTACAGGAGCCGGTCTGGTTAAGATTTTTACAGTGGAAGAAAACAGGGAGATTTTACAGACAGAACTTCCTGAGGCCGTTATTGTTACCTATCATTCATCAGACGCAGAAAAAAAGACGGAGAATTTTGAGCAGCTTTTGATTGAACAGTGTGAGTGGGCCAGTGTGATTGTCCTGGGTCCTGGACTTGGGCAGGCAGGATATGTGAGAAATCTGGTGGAATCCGTTCTTGTAAATGCCTACGCTCCGGTGATTGTGGATGCAGACGGGCTCAATACCATTGCCTCTTATCCGGAGCTCACCGGTTATTACACAGATAACATCATCATTACTCCTCACCTGGGAGAGATGGCCAGGCTGACCGGAAGCGCGGTGGAATTAATAAAAAAACATCTCATACAGACAGCAAGGGAGTATGCGGACCGGTTCGGCATTACCTGTATATTAAAGGATGCAGTAACTGTTGCGGCACTTAATGATCAGAGAACCTATGTGAACAGCAGCGGGAACAGTTCCATGGCAAAGGCTGGAGCAGGGGATGTTCTGACAGGAATCCTGGCAGGCCTTCTGGCAATGGGACTGGAGGGGCCGGATGCGGCAGCCCTGGGGGTATGGCTTCACGGGCTTGCAGGAGATATGAGAAAGAAAAGATATGGAGATTACAGTCTCCTTGCCAGAGAACTGGCAGATGAGATTGATATAATATTGCAGGAGCAGACGAGGGAATAAATCATGAAAACATATGGAAGGGTATATGAAACAGTAGATTTAGATGCAATCCGGCACAACATGGAAGAAATGAAATTAAACTTAAAGCCGGGCACACAGATGATCGGAGTAGTAAAATCCGATGGATATGGCCATGGTTCTGTTCCGGTGGCGCTGGCAATTGATTCTTATGTGTGGGGATATGCAGTAGCTACAGTTGAAGAAGGTGTCATATTAAGAAAACATGGGATCACAAAACCGATTCTGGTTCTTGGAGTGGTTCCTTACGATGGATTTAAGCTTCTGGTGGATTATGATATCAGTTCCGCCGTATTTCAGCTGAATAGAGCCATGCGCCTTTCAGAACTGGCAGAAAAAGCAGGAAAGAAGGCGGTGGTTCATCTGGCTCTTGATACAGGCATGAGCCGGATCGGGTATCCGGTGACGGAAGAGGCGGCAGATGAGGCAGCAAAAATCTGCAGACTGCCGGGTATTTATGCAGAAGGGCTCTTCACTCATTTTGCCAAAGCTGATGAGAAGGATAAGAAAGCAACAGGTATCCAGATTGAAAAATTCCGGGAATTTGTTGAAATGCTTAACAGAAGGGAAATTAAAATCCCGGTCCTTCACTGTTCCAACAGTGCAGGGATTCTGGATTTGCAGGAGGCTAATTTTCATTTGGTACGGGCAGGGATTTCCATCTATGGTCTCTATCCTTCCGGGGAAGTAAAAAAAGAACCTGTAAAGCTGAAACCTGCCATGGAATTAAGAAGCACCATTTCCTACATAAAAAAAATCGGACCGGGGACTTCTGTCAGTTATGGAGGAACATTCACTGCCGATAAGGAGATGATGGTCGCTACAGTCCCGGTGGGATATGGAGATGGATATCCCAGAAATCTATCCGGAATAGGAGAAGTCTTAATCAGAGGACAGCGGGCTAAAATTCTTGGACGGGTTTGTATGGATCAGTTTATGGTCGATGTGACGTCAATTGATGGAGCAGAGGAAGAGGATGAAGTGGTTCTGGTTGGCAGACAGGGTGATGAACAGATTACGGTTGAAGAACTGGCCGGGCGGTGCGGCGGATTTCATTACGAAATTCTCTGTGATATCACCAAACGGGTGCCCAGGGTTTATATAGAACACGGAGAAGTGGTGGGAACCAAAGATTATTTTAACGATTGTTACAGTTCCTTTTTAAAGGTGTGATAACCAACTCCATGTCCGTATCATATGATAAGGTATGCGGCGGAAAAACTTAAGTGAATACACGAGTCAAAGTAGGTCAATAATAGACTTAAATAAATTGACGGAGTGTGAGAATGTGATAATCAGACGTGGAGACATTTATTATGCCGATCTAAGACCGGTAGTAGGCTCTGAACAGGGTGGGATCCGCCCGGTTCTTATTATACAGAACGACATCGGTAATAAGCACAGTCCCACTGTGATCTGTGCAGCTATTACCTCAAGAATGAATAAGGCAAAGCTGCCTACCCATGTGGAACTGGATACAAAAAAGTGCGATATGATCAAAGATTCTGTAATCCTTTTGGAACAGCTGCGGACCATTGACAAGCAGAGGTTGAAAGAGAAGATCTGTCATATTGATGAGAAACTGCAGCAGGAAGTGGACTGTGCATTAAGAGTCAGCTTAGAACTGAATACATAGTTCACCATTGACGGAATGCTGATAAAATGGTATATTCTTAAATAGTTGTGAGAAAAAATACGAAAGAAAATGAACAAAAGGAGTAGATTTTTCAGATGGACGATGGCAATCCGCTTATACGCGTGATTATTTTTATTGCTTTTATCGTATTGGATGCAATTTTTTATGGATTTGGTGCAGCAATTCAGAATGTGAATACGACAGAGCTGGAGCATCAGATGGAAGAAGGCAGCGAGAAGGCAGCAAAGCTGCTGCACATTGTTAACAGACCGACCAGATTTGTAAACACCATTCAGATAACAACCAACTTAATTGGAATGGTGACGGGAGCGTTTGTATTAGGGCAGTTTGGAATTTCGCTGGAGGCGATATTACGAAAGGGGAGCGACGGTCCAAACCGGTGGATATCCCTTTTCAGTCTTTTCCTTGTGGGCGCCTTATTAATTATTCTGCTTATCAGCTTCGGAATTATTATCCCAAAGCGCTGCGCAGCTGAGAACCCTGAGAAGTGGGGATACCGGATGCTTCCTGCAGTGACCTTTATTATGATCCCGCTGATTCCCTTTGCGTGGGTTGCCAATTTAATTGCATTCATGGTTCTTAAAATTATGGGCATTGATATGGCATCAGACAGTGAGAACGTAACCGAAGAAGATATTATGTCCATGGTAAATGAAGGGCATGAGCAGGGTGTTTTAGAAGCCAGGGAAGCGGAGATGATCACCAACATCTTTGAACTCAACGATAAGGAAGCAGCAGATATCATGACCCACAGAAAGAATCTGGTTTCCTTAGATGGTGAGATTACTCTGAAAGAAGCGGTGAAATTTATCCTGACAGAAGGGTATAATTCCAGGTATCCGGTCTATAAAAAAGATGTGGATGACATCATTGGAATTCTTCACATGAAAGATGCGCTGATTGCAGCTGAGATAGAAGACAATGGCAGCCGGCAGCTCTGGGAGATCGAAGGGCTTTTAAGAGAGGCTCATTTCATCCCTGAGACAAGAAACCTTGATACGCTGTTTAAAGAGATGCAGTCCAGAAAGATCCACATGGTAATTGTGGTTGATGAATATGGTCAGACTTCAGGTATTGTAACAATGGAAGATATTCTGGAAGAGATCGTAGGAAATATTCTTGACGAATATGATATGGATGAGGAATTTATTGTGCCGTCAGATGACGGTTCTTACGTTATGAATGGCATGACTACGCTGGAAGATGTGGAACGGGCATTAGATATTGAATTGGATGAGGAGGATTATGACTCCTATGATACAATAAATGGTCTGCTGATTTCCAGACTGGACCGGATTCCCCAGGAAGGGGAGGAATCGGAAGTTTCCATCATGGGTTACCGCTTTAAGATCCTTCAGGTGGAAAATAAGATGATCCAGACTGTACGGGTATGGAAGGAAGATCCCCATGTCCCTTCTGAGGATGAAAAAGGTGTCAGAAAGATGGAATCCGAAATCAAAGACTCTGAAAAAGAATCATAAGCGAGCACAGCTGCCAAAACTTTCCGTTATAAGACAGGAGGGATTGGCGGCTGTGTATTGTTTTTTCTTGCAAGATGAAATAAATAGTGATAGAATAGAAAAGATGTTATTTTTTGAATGAATGAGAACGAAATAGAGAAAGAAAAGGAGTGTTGGAAACGATGTCAGGACATTCAAAGTTCGCAAATATTAAGCACAAAAAAGAAAGAAACGATTCTGCGAAAGGTAAAATTTTTACTGTTATCGGAAGAGAGCTTGCAGTAGCAGTAAAAGAAGGCGGACCAGACCCTGCAAACAACAGTAGGCTCCGTGATGTAATAGCAAAAGCGAAAGCCAACAACATGCCCAATGACACCATTGACCGAGGCATTAAAAAAGCGGCCGGAGATGCCGGTTCTGTTAACTATGAGACAATTACATACGAAGGATACGGCCCGAATGGAGTGGCGATCATCGTAGATACTCTGACAGACAATAAAAACCGGACTGCTGCCAATGTAAAAAACGCATTTACAAAAGGTGGCGGAAATGTAGGTACTCCAGGCTGTGTATCCTTTATGTTTGATAAGAAGGGCCAGATTATTATAGATAAAGAAGACTGCGATATGGATGCAGATGAACTCATGATGATTGCTCTGGATGCAGGTGCGGAAGATTTTTCAGAGGAAGAGGACAGCTACGAAGTTCTCACGGCACCTGAGGAGTTCAGCGGAGTACGTGAAGCATTGGAAGCGGCTAAAATTCCCATGATTCAGGCTGAAGTCACGATGATACCCCAGACCTGGGTGGAACTGACTGATGAGGATTCCTTAAAGAAGATGAACCGGATTCTGGATCTGTTAGATGCGGAAGACGATGTACAGGCGACTTATCATAACTGGGATGAATAAAAAAATGAGGGCTTGCACCGGATATCGGAGCAGGCCCTTTTGTCATGGAAAATCAGACATTTTCAGACGATCTCAGTTAAATTCCTGACTGATTTCTGGATATCCGCCACCAGTTCATGGATGCGTTCATAAACTTCCCCTGAACTTTTGGAGATTTCACCGAATTCTCTTGCCACGACAGCGAATCCAACCCCTGCTTCACCGGCTCTGGCTGCTTCGATGGAGGCGTTAATAGACAGGATATTCTCCATGGAGGCCACCTTTTGTAAGTCATGGGTTTTGGCTGTTACTTCATTTAAGGAGTTTTTGATGCTGTCAATCTCAGAATCCAGTACGCTGTCTCTTTTTCCTGAGATGGCCTGTATGTATTCTAAATTAACCAGTTGATTGACAATACTGCCAAGCATCTGTGCTGCTGCCTTGATCGTAGTTTCCGGGCGTACGGGCACTTTTCTTAGTGCATTGATATATTCTTCTTCATTGATCCCCAGTTCTCTGGCAATAGAACGGAATTTTTCTTCATCCGGCTGTGCAGGCAGAACCTGTCCGCCGATAATTGCCCCAACCTTTTCACCTTTAATCATAATGTCAGAGGAAAAATCCATAAGCCCCGCATGGCAGAAATAAGTTCCTCTTCCTTCTTTGTCACACGTTTCACATCTTTTTAAACCTTCTTCGCTGTTTCGCGTGTATTTCATGCAAAAATCAGTGAAATTGCTGCCTTTTGTAATGTAATTACCCTCTGAATCCACCGCGATTGCGGCTAACCCTGTCGCTTCTGAAAACTGGTCCTGAATCGACTGCAATGCGTTCAAATCAACGAACTTTCTGATATCGATCATATGATGCATGCCCCTCTCTTGTATTTGCGGTACCGTTTTATCTTTCTTATTATATAATAATGGTAAGATAAATACAAGCAAGGAAGTAAACGGCCATATCTGCGAAAATCCATTGAAGCTTATGGATTATTGTGCTACAATCACCGTGAAAAAGATAAAAAAGAGGCAGGATTATGGAAAGTGACCGATTGTACCGGGTAGAAAAAAAGGATATTGAGAAGTTGAAGCAGCTGCTGACGGAGTGTTTTAAGGAAGATCCGCTTTATTGCAATCTGATCCCGGATATGGATACAAGAAAACGGCTTCTCCCGGAATTATTTGAATGCGATATGGAAGAATTTTTTGAGACCTGTGAAATATATGCAGACAGTGAGGATATTAACGGAATTATGGTTGTGGATGATGAATCTGAGGTCTATGATCCGGTTCACTATTATCTGGCAGAAGCAGCAGCGACCTTGAAAACAGATGGTTATTTAATCCGGGAAGACAAAACCTTAAAGACGTTCTGGAATTTTTTTCATGGCAGGGATTATTTGAATTCCAGATGGACCGACCAGCTTCATCAGGAAGAACGGCTTCATATTATCTATCTGGCAGTAAGACCCAGTATGCAGCATCATGGAATTTCTGCCTGCCTGCTGAAAGAAGCCATAGAATTTGCAGACAGAAATCATCTGATGATATCACTGGAAACCCATAAGCATAGCAATGTGAGCTTTTACGAGCATTTTGGTTTCCGGCTTTTCGGTGTGGTGGAAAAGCATTTTCATTTAAAACAGTACTGTATGATAAGAGAGATGCGCTAGAAATCAGTACAAATAGTAGGACAGGCTCTCCCGGATGTGAAAACCGGCTTTTTTATACAGGGATACAGCAGCAGGATTCTCATCGGAAACCTGTAAATAGATGATATCCTTTCTTTGATCGCCGGCAAGGGAAACATATGTCTTTAAGAATAAATCAAGGCAGGCTGTTCCAAGGCCCTGCCCACGCAGGGGTTTGGAAATTTCAAATCCGAATAAATAGGCACTGTTTTCCTGGAGGTCAAGACTGCACTTCCCTACTACGGCATTATCCTTTAAAAACTCATAGCAGATGAAACCACCGGAGTTTCTTATGGAGGAAATGGTTAAGCCGCTCCCATCTTTATTTTCATTCGGAAAATTTGATTTCTCTGACCCTGATATGGAAAGTTCCATAAAATGTTCTTTATAGCAGAAAGAAGCTTCCATGGCCTGTAAGGCCTTTAACCCATCCTGACAGTTCTCATAAACAGGAAAGATGAAATCACAGTCCGGATAATCATTTACTAAATCTTTTAAAAGTGAGGTAAAATGTCCTTTCTGCCGTTCGCCGGGAAGGGTGCAGCCATAGCATTCCATGGTGTCGGAATCTGTAAAAAAAGTTATCAGTGCGGATAAGAGGCGTTCATTTTCATATAATAAACAGCAGATACAGTCCTCTTCTAAGGGTAAAGTGAGAGAAATATGATCATATTGATTGCAGGCTTCCTGTAATAGAAAGAGGTCTTTTAACTGGCGGTCATCTGGGATGGCTGTTCGGATTAGATTCATGGCTTTACTCCTGATTTGTTTTCGTATAGTATAATACAATAAAACAGTAAAATTCAATCAAATATTTTCCATATTGCTGATTGTTTCTTTGAAATATGGGTGATAGAATAAACACATGTAAAGCAGTTGGAGGGATCACATTGAAAAAGAGAGAAGAAATACCGGTTTGCGATACCTGGAATCTGGCGGACATACTGCCGTCTGAGGAGGCCTGGGAGGATTTATTCCGCGAAACAGAACGCTCGCTTTCAGGTTATAAAAAATTTGAAGGACATCTGGCCGAATCCGGCGAGATGCTTTTTTCCTGTCTCAAATTTGATGAGGAGATATCGTTAAAGATTGAGACATTATTCGTGTATGGCAGGCAGAAATCCGACGAAGACACCGGAAACGCCAGATATCAGGGACTGTCATCGAAAGCGAGGGCATTGTCCTATCAGGCTGCAGGTTTGTCAGCCTATATTATTCCGGAGATTATAACCATACCGGAAGATCTATTAAAGGAATACAGGGAAAAGGTCCCGGAACTGAAACGCTATGACCGGACCTTTGAAATCATATTAAAAAAGAAGTCACATACGCTGCCGGCATCTATGGAAGCGCTGCTTGCCAACTCCATGGAAGCAACTTCAGGATCATCAGAAATTTTTAATATGTTTAATAATGCAGATGTCAAATTCCCTGAGATCAAAGATGAGCATGGAAATCCTGTGAAAATTACCCACGGCAATTACGTTGCTCTTATGGAAAAGCAGGACAGGGAAGTCCGCAAATCCGCATTTTATGGTCTTTATGGGGTTTATAAGCAGTTTGGTAACACTCTGGCCGCCACATTTTCTTCCAATGTAAAACAGGCTGCATTTTATGCAAAAGCAAGGAATTATACCTCAGCCAGAGCACATTCACTGGCAGAGAACGAAGTTTCAGAAGAGGTTTATGATAATCTTATTCAGGCAGTTCATGACGGACTTCCATATCTTCATGAGTACGTATCATTGAGAAAGAAGGCGCTGGGGGCGGAAACGCTTCATATGTATGATCTTTATGTGCCCATGGTTTCCAGGGAAGAACGGAAAATATCCTTTGAAGAGGCCAAAACCATGGTTCTTGATGGGTTAAAGCCTTTGGGAGACCAGTATCTGTCTCTTTTGAAAGAGGGGTTTGAGAACCGCTGGATCGATGTGTACGAAAATGAAGGAAAGCGCAGCGGTGCCTATTCCTGGGGAGTTTACGGAGTTCATCCTTATGTTCTTTTGAATTTTAACGGAACTCTTGACAGTGTATTTACTCTGGCTCATGAGATGGGGCATGCGCTTCACAGCTGGTTTTCTGACAAGAACCAGACTTATGTGGACGCAGGATATAAGATTTTTGTTGCTGAAGTCGCCAGTACCTGTAATGAGGCTCTCTTAATCAGACATCTTCTTGAGATCACAGAGGATAAGAAGGAACGGGCTTACCTTCTCAATCACTTTATGGATAGTTTCCGCGGCACCCTGTACCGTCAGGCGATGTTTGCGGAATTTGAAGACAAGACCCACCGCCTTGCAGCAGAGGGAGAGGTTTTAACATCTGAAAGGCTGTGTGGGCTGTATCATCAGCTGAATGCTGATTACTTTGGTCCGGAGATGGTGGTGGATCCTGAAATTGATTGCGAATGGTCCAGGATTCCCCATTTTTATACACCGTTTTACGTTTACCAGTATGCCACCGGATTTTCGGCAGCTGTCGCCATCAGCACCAGGATTTTAACGGGGGATGAAAAAGCGGTTAAGGGATATTATGAATTTTTAAGCGGAGGAAGTTCCAAGCCTCCTGTTGAACTTTTAAAGCTGTGCGGTGTTGACATGTCCACAGCAGAGCCGGTTAAGGACGCCCTTTTGGTATTTTCAGGCCTTTTGGAAGAGATGAAAAAGCTTATTTAAAACTGATTTCCGGATAGAGGAGAGGGGAGCAGGTATGAATCTGTATCAGATGATATTTAAGAGAAGATCCATTAAAAAGTATAAGAAAGAACCGGTTCCAGAGCAGCTGAAAAGGGATATTCTTTATTTTGGGGATTGCGTTTCAAGGTTATACGGGGACATTAAAGTAAAGATGGAAATATGTGACAGTACACAAGAGGATCTTTCACCAAAGGGGTTATGGAAGGTGGAAGCTCCCTATTATCTGATACTTTATTCGGAGGAGAAAGAGGGATATCTTGTCAATGCCGGATACATTATGGAACCTGTTTTATTATATATGACAGGAAAGGGGCTGGGAACATGCTACCTTGCCAGTGTTAAGACTGTTAAGCCGGCTCCTGCAGGATTGAAACAGGTAATTGCCATTGCCTTCGGATATCCAAAAACATTGCTTTATCGTGATCCTGCAACAGCCAAACGTCTTCCCCTGAAGGAATTGTGCGTGTTTAAGGAGGAAGCAGGAGAGTCTGTGAAGAATATTTTAAAGGCGGTACGGCTTGCTCCGTCTGTTATGAATACCCAGCCATGGCGGTTCATTGTGTATCATGACAAAATATATGTTTTTTCCTGCAGAGAATTTCTGCCTTCGCCTTATCTGCTTTCTCTGCGGGAGATCAGTGTGGGAATTATGCTTTCCCATCTGGCCATTGCAGCGGAAGAGATGTGGATCAATGTCAGTCTGGAAGCGGATAAAGCGATGGAAAAGAAGTCATACAAAAGCGGTGCGTACGTTGCCACTGCATATTTAAAGGAATATAAATTATGAGAAAGCATTATGAAAGAACCAAAGAGAAGATATGTAATATAAAATCTTCTCTTTTTTTCGCATTAAGACTTTATTCAAATGAAAGAAGATGATAGAATGACACTGTTTGGCTACTATGGAGAAGTGAGGAAGATTCATGAAGCGGGAAATTGATATAAGAGATATTTCAGATGGAAAAATGTATGAATTAAACGACCTGGTAAAAGCTGACTGTGGGGACTGCAGCGGCTGTTCTGCCTGCTGTAAGGGGATGGGTACCTCAATTGTGCTAGATCCCCTTGATGTGTTCCGGCTCATAAAAGGGCTTAACTGCACGTTTGAAGTGCTGCTTCAGGATAAAGTGGAATTAAATGTTGTGGATGGAATTGTTCTTCCAAATATCCGCATGACGGGAGTTGGAGAACCATGCGGATTTCTGGATTGTCAGGGCCGGTGCAGCGTCCACCCGTTCCGCCCCGGTATCTGCCGTCTGTTCCCTCTTGGAAGAATTTATGCAGATGAGGGAATCCGGTATTTTCTTCAGATTTTTGAATGTCCGAAGAAAAACAGAACTAAGGTGAAGGTGCGCAGCTGGATGGACAATCCGGATGGGAAACGTTACGACAAATTTATTGCAGATTGGCACGATTTTTTAAAAAAAGCAGAAAATGAGATTCAAAAAAAGAATGATCCAACATTTACCAGTCAGGTGAGCATGAATGTTCTGAAAATGTTCTATTTTACCCCCTATGAGAAAGAACAGGATTTTTATGATCAGTTTGGCAAAAGGCTTGAAGCCGTAACTTTCTTATGATAGAATTGGTAAGAATAAAGAAAAAGGGCGAAGAGAACCGAGGAGGAAGACATGATCAGGCAATTAATTGACAGAATTCAAAAAACAAATGCACCGGTTTGTGTGGGACTTGATCCAATGCTAAGCTATATTCCCGATCACGTAACGAAGAAGGCATTTCATGAACTGGGTGAGACATTAGAGGGTGCTGCAGAAGCAATCTGGCAGTTCAATAAAGAAATTGTGGATCATGTTTATGATCTGATTCCCTCCGTAAAACCCCAGCTTGCCATGTATGAGCAGTTTGGAGTCGAAGGCTTAAAGGTATACGACAGAACGGTTAAATACTGTCAGGAGAAGGGACTCATTGTCATAGCAGATGCCAAAAGAGGGGATATTGGTTCCACATCTGCAGCCTATGCTATGGCTCATATCGGTAAAGTAAAGGTTGGTTCTAAAAGTCTTCCGGCGTTTCACACAGAGTTTCTTACAGTCAACCCCTATCTTGGAACAGATGGCATTGCTCCCTTTCTTGATGTATGCAAAGAAGAGGACAAAGGTCTTTTTGTTCTGGTTAAAACCTCCAATCCGTCCAGCGGAGAATTTCAGGACCGCCTGATAGACGGAGCACCTCTTTATGAACACGTTGCGAAAAAGGTCATGGAATGGGGAGCGGACTGTATGGATGGCACATACAGCAACGTTGGTGCAGTGGTAGGCGCAACCTATCCGGAGATGAGCGCTGTATTAAGAAAACTGATGCCAAACACCTATTTCCTTGTACCTGGCTACGGAGCGCAGGGAGGAACTGCGGAGGATTTAAAGCCATGTTTTAATGAAGACGGTCTTGGAGCAATTGTGAATTCTTCAAGAGGCATTATTGCTGCCTATAAACAGGAGGCATATAAGAAATTCGGTCCGGAGCATTTTGGAGAAGCTTCCAGACAGGCCGTGATTGATATGGTTTCTGACATTAACCGTGTGTTATAGGGGGAGATCATGGGAAAAATAAAAATTACGGCAGCAGTTGCCAGCCAGATCATGCTTGCAGACGGTGTATACAGCATGTGGATCGACGCAAAGGAAATCACTGAACAGGCAAAGCCGGGACAGTTTATCTCCGTGTATACCGGAGACAGTTCAAAGTTACTGCCCCGTCCCATCAGTATCTGTGAAACGAATCGGGATAAAGGGCTTTTAAGAATTGTATACCGTATAGCAGGCGGAGGAACAGAAGAATTTTCCCATTATAAGACAGGGGATCCCATAACTGTCATGGGGCCTTTGGGGAACGGATTTCCTCTGGAAGCAGGAACTTCCGGTAAGAAGGCGCTGTTAATCGGAGGAGGTATCGGGATTCCGCCTATGTTAGAACTGGCGAAAAACCTTTCCTGTACGAAGCAGATGGTTTTAGGATACCGGGACGAGCTGTTTTTAAATGAAGAGTTTCTGCCCTTTGGGGATACATTTCTTGCCACGGAAAGCGGAACTGCCGGAACCAGGGGGAATGTTATGGATGCAATCAGAGAGCATGGCTTACAAAGCGATGTGATTTTTGCATGCGGCCCTACTCCCATGTTGAAGTCCTTAAAAGCATATGCTTTGGAAAATCATATTGAATGCTATCTTTCCCTGGAGGAAAAGATGGCCTGCGGAATCGGTGCATGTCTTGCCTGTGTCTGCAAAAGCAGTGAGAGAGATGACCACTCCATGGTTCATAATAAAAGAGTCTGTAAAGACGGTCCGGTATTTAAGGCTGAGGAGGTTGAATTCTAGATGAATATGAAAGTAAATCTTGCCGGTGTGGAATTAAAAAATCCGGTTATGACTGCCTCAGGTACCTTTGGTTCCGGTGAAGAATACAGCGAGCTTGTAGATTTAAACCGTTTGGGAGCAGTAGTCACGAAGGGAGTGGCCAACATTCCCTGGACAGGCAATCCAACTCCCAGAATTGCAGAAACCTATGGTGGAATGATTAATGCCATTGGTCTACAGAATCCGGGAATGGATGTATTTATTGAACGTGATATCCCCTTCTTAAAGCAATATGATACAAAAATAATTGTCAATGTATGCGGGAAGACGACGGAAGATTATATCGAAGTGGTGGAGCGGCTTTCCAATGAGCCGGTGGATATGCTGGAGATTAACATTTCCTGTCCCAATGTGAAAGAGGGCGGAATTACATTTGGCCAGGACCCAAAAGCAGTGGAAGCCATAACAAGAGAAGTAAAAAAGTATGCAAAGCAGCCGGTGATCATGAAGCTGAGTCCTAATGTGACTGATATTACCGTTATGGCAAAAGCAGCCGAAGCAGGCGGAGCAGACGTCTTATCTATGATTAATACACTCACGGGAATGAAGATTGATGTGAACCGCCGGGCGTTTGCAGTTGCCAATAAGACAGGCGGGTTATCCGGACCTGCAATCAAGCCGGTTGCAGTGCGTATGGTCTATCAGGCGGCGTGTGCAGTTAAAATTCCAATTATTGGAATGGGAGGAATCATGACGGCTGAGGATGCCCTGGAATTTATTCTTGCCGGTGCGACAGCGGTTTCTGTGGGAACGGCGAACTTTGTAAACCCCTATGCAACTACGGAAATCATTCAGGGGCTGGAAGATTATATGATGAAATATCAGGTGGAAGACTTGAGCGAACTGATCGGTGCCGTACGATAACAGAACGATTTTTGAATAGAGAGGACAGCAAAATGGAACAGTATAAGCAGGAATTTATTGAATTTATGGTGGACAGTGATGTTCTTAAATTTGGGAGTTTTACATTGAAAAGCGGAAGAAAGTCCCCGTTTTTCATGAATGCAGGTTCTTATGTAACAGGAGCGCAGTTAAAGAAGCTGGGAGAGTATTATGCCAAAGCGATTCACGATAATTTTGGTACAGATTTTGATGTGCTGTTCGGACCGGCTTACAAAGGAATTCCTTTAAGTGTTGCAACTGCAATCGCCTTTCACGAGTTATATGGGAAGGAAATTAAATACTGTTCCAACAGAAAAGAAGAGAAAGACCATGGCGGAGATGCCGGAATTCTTCTTGGCAGCCCCATTAAAGATGGAGACAGAGTTGTCATTATTGAAGATGTGACCACATCCGGGAAGTCGATTGAGGAGACCTTTCCGATCATCAAGGCACAGGGGGATGTGACAATTCTGGGTCTTATGGTTTCCTTAAACCGTATGGAAAAGGGAAAAGGAGAGCAGAGTGCACTTGATGAGATTCAGGAAAAATATGGTTTTAAGGCATCTGCCATAGTGACCATGGCGGAAGTGATCGGACATCTTCATAACCGGGAATATAAAGGAAGAATCCTCATTGATGATGCATTAAAAGAAGCGATTGATGATTATTATGAAGTTTATGGCGTAAAATAAGGAGAGTGGGATATGGAACGAGTATATAAAACCATGAGAAACGCAGGTGCATTAAACATTGTTGTTGGAATTATAGTGACTGCTGTGGGACTTGCTGCCGGTATTATAACAATCATAAACGGAGCAATATTGCTGAAAAGAAAATCTGAAATTACATTTTAACCGTTATCTCAGGAGCGGCGGCTGTCAGAATCAATAGAATTCTGGCAGCTCTCTCCTTTCTGGATAAAGATGGAGCTGTTATGATTAAAAATGCGACGAAAAGGCAGAAGTTTGGTTGGGTGATTTTTATAATTTACCTGATCTTTTTGGCGTACTTTCTGTTTTTCTCGGATTATTTTGGAAGAGGTGGTCATATACGGGAGGAATACGCTTATAACCTGGTCCCCCTGAAGGAAATTAAGCGGTTTATTATATACCGCCATGTAGTTGGCCTTCGGGCTTTCCTCTTAAACATTGTTGGGAATATAGCAGGCTTCATGCCCTTTGGTTTTTTCCTTCCGGTCATCAGCCGCAGGAGCCGCCGCTTTACCAATACAATGCTGCTCAGTTTTTTATTCAGCCTCTGCATCGAAACCACCCAGCTCATTTTCAGGGTGGGAAGTTTTGATGTAGATGACATGATTTTAAACTCTCTGGGAGGAATGTTTGGATATATCCTGTATAAAATAGTACAGCACATAAGAGTAAGGAGGATGAGGCGTGGGAAAGCAGAAAAAAGTGTCCTACATTAGAAAGCCTTATGCTAAAAAAAGTTTTCTATCGTTAGGACTGGCTTTGGGAGCACTGGTTTTAGGGGTTCTTGGAATATCCAGCGCTGCAATTACTGCCGGACAGGCGCAGTTAAATGTTGCGGCTGTCTGCTTTTGCAGCATGTTGATTTCTATCTTTTCCCTGTTTTATGGTGTTCTGTCTTTCTTTGAAAAAGAAAAAAAGTACATATTGTCCAAGATTGGTATTGGCATCAGCGCTTTACTGGTTATTTTTTGGGCGGTTCTTCTTATTATAGGTATAAAGGGGTAAAAAAATGGATTATAGAGAAATGTTTGAACAGGAAAATGAAGGAATTATGGAACGCTTCTTACTTTCAATGGAGAGGATCAGTCAGATAGCCTCAGAGCAGACCGTGGCTCAGCCGTTTCATGATTATTTTACAAGAACAGCTGAATTTATCTGTGTTATGGGTGAGTACCTGGATTATTTAAAGGAAGGAAAGCATAACACGGCTTCCCTGGAAGAATTAAAAGTATGGAACAGAAAATTTTATGAAGACATTCTTCCGGAGGCTTATGAAACCAGTTATGCAAATCCGGCTTATGCAGTGAAAAAACTGGGTGATGGATTCGGGCAGCTCCTTTGTTACCTGTATAAGGAAATCAGGGGCGATATTGTTTTTGTTCATGAAAACAGGTTGACGGATATTACGATTTTAAACGAAACCTTAATCGAAATTTATAACATGTTTGAAGCAGGAGTGCCGGAGGTGGCTTCTGTAAAAGAGGTGATTTACTGGTTTGTCAGCGATTACACCGATCATACAGTGACCTATCGTATCAGAGAAGGGTTGGATTCTTCCCTTTCCTTTGCAGCAGATATAATCCGGGACAGTGACTTAACGGATCTTCGTTATCTTTACCGTTTTGGTGAATATATTTCTGAAACAGAAGTTAAAGTTGCGGATTATTTAAATTCCCTTCCAGAAGAAACAGTCCGTCTGATGGCGGATACTTACACGGAAGGCTACAAAAAAGGTTTTGAGGTGATGGGCAGAGATTTATCAAAGAAAAAAGCGGTCCAGATCCGATATGAGCTTGGATTCGAACGAATGGTCAAATACGCCATGGAGAATTTTGAAAAGCTTGGGCTTAGCGTGATTTTATGCCGCGCGGCTGTCTGGGCGGTAAATACCAATGCCGGACGAAAATCCGGTTATTACTCAGCTTCTCCAAACCGCCAGTATGATTATGACCACCGGTATGATGATGCCATCTACATCAATAAGGCATTTAAGGACAGAAAAGCATCGGTGCTGAAGGTTGCATACGAAACGTACAAAGATCTGGCAGCCGGCTATGCAGGACCTGCAGTCATTGAAACATTTGGCAGAGAAGGCTTTCATCCGGTTAACAAAGCGGAGGCCTGCCGCCTGGATTCCAAACAGGAGAAGCTTGCAGTGGAAATGTCGAGTGATACTGCCGGAATTTTAAATCAATACGTTCCCGGCGATGAGACCAGCTTCACCATTATTGCATTTCCCGTTCCTGAGATCGGTGATAATTTTGAAGAGATATTTAATGAGACCATTGCAATTAACACCCTGGATTATGAAAAGTACAAAGGTCTGCAGCAAACCATGATTGATGCTCTGGATGAAACAGAATATGTGGAAATCACAGGGAAAGGGGCGAATAAGACCCGCCTGACAGTGGCGCTTCATCATTTAAAGGATAAAGAAAAAGAGACTAATTTTGAAAACTGCGTGGCTGATGTGAACATTCCTCTTGGGGAAGTATTTACGTCACCAAGACTTGCCGGAACCAATGGTGTTTTAGAGGTCAGCACGGTTTATATCACAGATTTCCAGTTTAAGGATTTGGTTATAACGTTTGAAAACGGCATGATCAAAGACTATTCCTGCAGTAATTTTGAAGATCCAAAGGAAGGAAAAGAACTGATCAGGCAGGTGATTTTAAAGAACCATGACACACTTCCCATGGGAGAGTTTGCCATCGGAACCAATACAACTGCTTACGCCATGGCCAGAAAATTTGATATTCTTGACAAGCTTCCTATATTAATCGTGGAGAAAATGGGACCTCATTTTGCAGTTGGAGATACGTGTTACAGCTGGTCGGAAGACAGCCGGTTTTATAATCCCAACGGCAAAGAGATTATCGCGAAAGAAAATGAGATTTCTGCTCTTCGCAAAGAGGATGCTTCCAAGGCATATTTTAACTGTCATACGGATATCACCATACCTTATGCAGAACTTGACAGAATTGAAACTGTCTGTACAGATGGGAAAAGGACTCTGATTATAGAGGACGGAAAATTTATATTAAAAGGAACAGAGGAATTAAATTTACCATTTTCTCTGCTATAAGCTTTAGAATTACAAAAACTTAGAGAAAATCATTAAGTAATATATATAATTGCCGATAAAACACTATCAGAGTGTGATTTTTACAAAAGAGCTAAATGGAGGATACCAAATGAAGAATTTAAAGATTGGCAAAAGAATTACGGTCTCTTTTGGAGCGGTTTTTGTTTTGTTTTTAATTGTATCATGTACTTCCTTATACAGTCTGGTAGGAAACAATGCCAGATTCGTAGAATTTTATAATAACGGCCATCAGGTATCATTAATGACTGTAGAGATGAGACAAAATATACAATCGGCTGCAAAAAACGTGGGGTATGCAACCATGAGCCTGGATTTAAATACCAGAGCAAAGTATATTGATGAATCGGAAGCAGACTTTAATAAATTGAAAGAAAATGTTCAATTTTTAAAAGAACATTACAGAGGGGACAAGTCGGTCGTTGAGAACATCGAGAAGACGCTGACTGAAGCGGAGCCCTTTAAAGAAAAAGTGTTCACTCTGGCAAAAGAAAATAAAACCAGGCAGGCGACAGAAATCTTCTTCGATTCTCTGGAACCGTGTTTTAATCAGCTCCAGACGGATCTGATGCAAATCAGCGATACTGCAAAGAAGAATGCTGACGGCGATTTTACCAAGTCACAGTCTGTTATGAGCTTTGCTCAGATTATCGTGATCCTGCTTCAGATAGTTGGAGCCGGAGTGACTCTGATTCTTGCTGTATTCATGACAAAGAGTATTGTTGCCCCCGTTAAAGAGATTGAAAAGGCAGCCGCAGAGATGTCAAAAGGCAGTCTCCATGTGGATCTGGCTTATCAGTCAAAAGATGAGCTCGGCGGACTTGGCAACAGTATGCGTTCCACTATATTAAATATTGGAAGTATTATTGATGATATCATCTACCTGTTAGGGTCTATGGCAGCCGGAGATTTTACGGTTGTGTCAAAGAATCAGGAGCAGTATGTTCTGGATTATGAGCCCATTCTGCTGGCTATCAGGAATATCAGGGATAATTTAAGCGATGCTCTTTTCCGTATTAATGAATCGGCAGACTTAGTTGCCAGTGGTTCTGAGCAGGTATCCTCCGGAGCACAGGCACTGTCCCAGGGAGCCACTGAGCAGGCTTCCTCCATACAGGAGCTGGCAGCTACGATTAATGACATTTCCAATCAGATCAATAAAAACGCGGAGAGTGCAAAAGAAGCGCGTATGAGATCAGAAGAAGCGGCTCTCAATGTAACAAAGAGTAATCAGAAGATGATGGAAATGAATCAGGCCATGACAGAGATTAACACCAAATCCAGTGAGATTGGCAAGATTATCAGAACGATTGAAGATATCGCATTCCAGACCAATATCCTTGCATTAAACGCAGCAGTGGAAGCTGCACGTGCAGGGGAAGCAGGAAAAGGATTTGCAGTCGTTGCCGATGAAGTGCGCAACCTTGCCAGCAAATCAGGAGAAGCGGCGAAAAATACTACAATTCTCATTGAGGAAAGTTTACAGGCAGTGGAGAACGGAAGCAGGATTACTGCAGAAACAGCGAAAGCCATGCAGGATGTTGTGGAAGGAAGCCGCCGCATTAACATGATTATAGAAGAAATAGCCGCTGCCTCTGATAAGCAGGCAATCGCTGTTAATCAGGTTACCCAGGGAATTGACCAGATCTCAAGTGTGGTTCAGACAACTTCTGCTACAGCGGAGCAAAGTGCTGCGGCCAGTGAGGAATTGTCAGGTCAGGCGCAGATTATGAAAAGTCTTGTGCAGCAATTCAAGGTTCATAGCGGGAAGTCTCAGCAAAGCAGCGCACCTTTAAACACTGCCAGAGTAGAAGCTGATAATGAGTATGTCCCTGTTTTCAAAGAAGAAGCCGATCCGGAACCTATTGCTATTGACCCGGTTTACTTTGAAGACTCCTCTTCATTTAAAAACAGCAAATATTAAATACATATCAGGTGTAAAAAGCCGCAGGATGTTGAATCCTTCCGGCTTTTTGCGCCTGTTTTTTTAAATTACAGGGTATACTTAAAATTATAAAGAAAATTATTGACGAGGAGTGGAAAAGCTAGTATTATAATTAATAAGTGTTAATTAATTAATAAGCAGTTAATATTAGATAAACTTATTAACAACATTATTCCTGATAATGAATTACACATGTTTGGAAGAGGAAAAGGAGAAATTACTATGGCAAACGTATCAATTGTTATGGGAAGTGATTCAGATATGCCTGTTATGGCGCAGGCTGCAGAGGTTCTGGAAAAGCTGGGTGTAGAGTTTGAAATGACCGTCATTTCTGCACACAGGGAACCGGATATATTTTTTGAATATGCGAAAACAGCAGAGGCCAGAGGCATTAAAGTGATTATCGCCGGAGCAGGAAAAGCAGCTCATCTTCCTGGAATGTGTGCTGCATTATTTCCAATGCCCGTGATTGGTATACCCATGAAAACTTCAGATCTGGGCGGTGTGGATTCCCTGTATTCCATTGTACAGATGCCTTCTGGTATCCCGGTAGCAACTGTGGCAATTAACGGAGGTACCAATGCAGGAATTCTGGCAGCAAAGATTCTGGCAGCAGGAGATGGGGAACTTTTGGCGAGACTGAAGGATTATTCCGAGAAATTAAAGAATGATGTCGTGAAAAAAGCAGAAAAGCTGGAGCAGATCGGGTATCGGGAATATTTGTCCCAGATGAAATAACAGGAAGAAAAAGCGGAGGAAAAAGAGATGGATTATAAGAATGCCGGAGTAGATATTGAAGCTGGATACAAATCGGTTGAATTAATGAAAAAGCATGTACTGGAAACCATGAGACCGGAAGTCCTTGGCGGACTGGGCGGTTTTTCAGGAGCATTTTCCATGTCAGCTTTTAAAGAAATGGAAAAGCCGACTCTTGTGTCCGGAACCGACGGAGTGGGAACAAAGCTGAAGCTTGCATTTCTTATGGATCGGCATAATACGGTTGGTATCGATTGTGTAGCCATGTGTGTCAATGATATTGCCTGTGCAGGAGGAGAACCACTGTTTTTCCTTGATTATATAGCCTGTGGGAAGAACTATCCGGAAAAGATTGCAAAAATCGTCAGCGGTGTGGCAGAAGGCTGCAAACAGGCAGGCGCTGCACTGATCGGAGGGGAAACCGCAGAGATGCCTGGTTTTTATCCTGAGGATGAATATGATCTTGCAGGTTTTGCGGTTGGAGTAGTCGATGAAAAGAATCTGATTACCGGTAAGAATATAGCAGCCGGCGACATTTTAATCGGTATTGCATCTTCCGGTGTTCACAGCAATGGATTTTCTCTTGTCCGCAAAGTATTTGATGTGACGAAAGATAATTTAAATGTTTATTACGATGAATTGGGAACAACTCTTGGAGAAAGCCTGATTGTGCCTACCAAAATTTACGTAAAAGCATTAAAAAGCGTGAAAGAGTGCGGTGTGACCATAAAGGGCTGCAGCCACATCACCGGAGGCGGATTCTATGAGAACATTCCACGTATGCTTCCTGATGGAATCTGTGCAGAAGTGGAGAAAAACAGCTATCAAGTTCCTTCCATCTTTAAACTCATGGAAGAAAAGGGCGAGATAGCGGAAGAAATCATGTATAATACGTTTAATATGGGAATTGGCATGGTGCTGGCAGTGGATCCGGCTGATCAGGACAAGACCATGGATGCGATCAGGGCTGCAGGAGAGACCCCTTATGTAATCGGCTGCACAAAAGCCGGTGAGAAGGGTGTGGTCTTATGCTAAGAGTCGGCGTTCTGGTATCCGGCGGAGGAACCAATCTTCAGGCTGTTTTGGATGCCATTGACAGCGGGGAGATTAAAAACGCAGAGGTCAAAGTAGTTATCAGCAATAACTGTAATGCATATGCGCTGGAACGTGCAAGGAATCATGGAATCGATGCACTCTGCATTTCTCCTAAGGACTATGAAAGCAGAGCGTCATTCCACGATGAACTTTTATCCCGAATCGATGCGTATCATCTTGATTTAATCGTGCTTGCTGGTTTCCTGGTTACCATTCCTGAAGCTATGATCAGGAAGTACAGAAACCGCATTATAAATATTCATCCTTCCCTGATCCCTTCCTTTTGCGGGACCGGATATTATGGGCTGAAGGTTCACGAGGCTGCATTGGCCAGAGGCGTAAAAATCACAGGGGCTACGGTCCATTATGTTGATGAGGGAACAGATACAGGTCCCATTATTCTGCAGAAAGCAGTGGAAGTAAAGGAAGGCGATACGCCGGGAGAACTTCAGAAAAGAGTGATGGAAGAAGCGGAATGGATCATTCTTCCCCAGGCGATTACGCTGATTGCAAAGGAACAGGAGGAAAAAGCATGAAGGTTCTGATTATTGGAGGCGGCGGCAGGGAACATGCCATTGCATGGAAAGCTGCCCAGAGCCCTAAGGTCCAAAAACTGTACTGTGCTCCGGGAAACGCCGGAATTGCTGAGATCGCTGAATGCGTCGATATCGGAGTGATGGATTTTGACAGGCAGGTGGACTTTGCCAGGAAGAAAGAAATTGACCTGGTAATTGTTGGCCCCGATGATCCCCTTGTGGCAGGGGCTGCTGATGCATTTATGAAAGCAGGAATCCGGGTGTTTGGTCCGGAGAAGAAGGCTGCCTGTCTGGAAGGTTCCAAATCCTTTTCTAAGGATCTGATGAAAAAATACAAAATTCCAACGGCTGCTTATGAAACATTTGATTCAGCAGCAAAAGCTCTTGCTTATCTGGAAACTGCCAAAATGCCGGTTGTTCTAAAGGCGGATGGCCTTGCTCTGGGCAAAGGTGTTTTAATCTGTAATTCACTGGAAGAGGCGAAAGACGGTGTACGAACACTGATGCTTGATAAGCAGTTCGGATCTGCCGGTGACCGGATTGTAGTGGAAGAATTCATGGTTGGACGGGAAGTGTCCGTACTTTCTTTCGTAGATGGTAAGAACATAAAAATTATGACCTCTGCCCAGGATCATAAAAGGGCGAAGGATGGAGACAAAGGTCTTAATACTGGCGGAATGGGTACTTTTTCTCCTAGTCCTTTCTATACAGAAGAAATCGATGCATTCTGTAAAAAGTATATCTATCAGGCAACTGTGGATGCGATGCTGTCTGAGAACAGGGAATTTAAGGGAATTATCTTTTTCGGTCTGATGCTGACAAAAGAGGGACCCAGGGTTTTAGAATACAATGCAAGATTCGGTGATCCGGAAACACAGGTAGTTCTTCCAAGAATGAAAAATGACATTATAGAGGTGTTTGAGGCCTGTATAGACGGAAAACTAAATGAGATTGACTTACAGTTTGAAGACAATGCGGCTGTCTGTGTCGTCCTGGCTTCTGATGGGTATCCGGAACATTATGAAAAAGGATTTTTAATCAAAGGACTGGAGCGCTTTAAAGGACAGGCTGGTTATTATGCATTCCATGCAGGCAGCCGGTTTGATGAAGAGGGCAATCCTGTTACAAATGGAGGAAGAGTTCTTGGTGTGACGGCTCTTGGAAGCAATTTAAAGGAAGCAAGAGCCAACGCTTATGAAGCTGCTGAATGGGTGGAGTTTGAGAACAAATATATGAGGCAAGATATCGGCAAGGCGATCGATGAAGCGTGAAAACGTCTTATGTCAGCGGGTTTTCTGCATAAAAAAACGTTGACACAACAGAAGTTTCATGATATTGTATCTCTACAGTAGGACTTTGATCTTCTAAAGTGTCTTTCTACATCACTATTTTAAGACGGCATAGGATAAGACTGGATTTACACAGTTTGATAGTACCGGAAGACTTATAAAACGGGTTGCATAAAGGTGTAACTGAGCCGATATCCAGGTTACGGGTATCGGCTTTTTCCATAATGCCTGATAAAGGGAGGCTGATCGGTAAGAGCAGGAAAAAGAAAGTTTCTGTTAAGGGCTGAGGGTATGGCAAAATTTAGCAATAAATGCCGGGTGAGTAATATGACGAAAAATGTCTAAAATAAACTATGTAATGGAATGCTAATGTTTGGGATTTTTAAACTACATAGTTTGTACCAGTGCGGTCTTCGGTACAAACTTCAGGTGCATAATTATGCACAGGAATGGAGGAAAATATGCTAGAATGTTTACGTAAATTAAATTTACCGGAGTATGTACAGGATATTTTAAATCAGTCACAGGGTGTCGTCATTCCAAAATCACGAAAAGAGCTGTTGACTCTTGCTATGGGCGGCGATGAGAACGTTACATTTGATATTGATTACGAAGTGGAAGGCAAGGGGAGAGTTTTAGAGGCTACCGCAACCAAATGTAAAAATGGTATTGTAGTGAATTATATGGAAGATTACATGCGCAGACGTGATCCCAATTCCATGCTGATCGCAGATAAGAATCCGACGGATAAACCCAGATACGAGGACGTTTATCATAAGGATTTCGAATCTCTCAGAATGGATACCTTTGACTGGCTGAAAAATCAGGAGCTGATATTTTTCCCATTTAAATCCGGCGGACTGGAGTATGGTTATGATTCTGTTTTAGTAGCTCCGGCCAATGCAGGATTTTTTGCAGCAGGCCTTGCGGATCTCCAGGGATTTTTAAACATAGACGAAATCACATATGATTTTAAGCCGAGAGCAGTTGTTTTTCTCGCACCGCCATTCCGTCACACGCATTTCAATGGAAAACAGGTAGTGGTTCATAACCGTCTGAAAGGAATCCATGAGGTTTACGCCTATAATCTTTATCCAGGTCCAAGCGCGAAAAAGGGTATTTATGGCGTGCTTTTAGATATCGGTGAGGAAGAAGGCTGGGTAACCGCACATGCATCTGCAGTAAAAGTTATCACTCCCTACGACAATGAAATCGTTATTATGCATGAAGGCGCTTCCGGCGGCGGAAAGAGCGAAATGCTGGAAGATATCCATAAAGAGATGGATGGAAGAGTCATTTTAGGAAGAAATACGGTGACAGGAGAGAAGAACTATTTAAATCTTTCAGAGACCTGTGATTTAATTCCTGTAACGGATGATATGGCGCTGTGCCATCCAAAGATGCAGCAGGGCAGTAAGAAGCTGGTTGTCAAGGATGCGGAATCTGCCTGGTTTTTAAGAGTGGATAATATTAAGCGCTACGGAGCTTCTCCCCAGTATGAAAGAATATTCATTCAGCCGGAAGAGCCGTTAATCTTTTTAAACCTTCAGGGAGTACCGGAAGCTACCTGTCTGCCATGGGAGCATACCATGGACAGCACCGGAAAACCCTGTCCCAATCCACGAGTCATTATGCCAAGAAAACTGGTGCCAAACTCCATTGATGAGCCGGTTGAGGTTGATGTAAGAAGCTTTGGTGTAAGAACGCCTGCATGTACAAAGGCAAATCCGTCATACGGAATTATGGGTATTATGCATATCCTTCCGCCTGCTCTTGCATGGCTGTGGCGTCTGGTTGCACCAAGAGGCTACAACAATCCAAGTATCATTGATTCCCAGGGAATGACCAGCGAAGGAGTGGGATCCTACTGGCCATTTGCAACAGGTAAGATGGTAACACAGGCCAATCTTCTTCTGGATCAGATATTACAGTCTACCAATACCCGTTATGTCCTGATTCCCAATCAGCATATAGGAGCTTATGAGGTCAGCTTTATGCCTGAGTGGATTTCCAGAGAATACATCGCCCGCCGCGGAAGCGCGAAATTCAAGCCGGAGCATCTGGTAGAAGCGCGCTGTCCTCTGTTAGGATTTGGTCTCGATTCTTTAAAGATTGACGGACAATATATCAGAAGAGCATTCTTAAGACCCGAAACCCAGCAGGAAGTGGGAATTGAAGGCTACGATGCAGGTGCTGCAATCTTAACTGAATTCTTTAAGCAGGAACTGGTGAAATATAATACAGACGAGTTAAATCCGTTAGGAAAGCAGATTATCGAGATGTTCATGAAGGGTGCGACTGTTCAGGATTATCTTGAAATTATGCCTATGAGATATTAAAATCAGACCATAAGAAGTTGTATATGTAAGGGAGCGCGGCTCTGCAGATGATTTTCATCGACAGAGCCGCGCTTCCTTTTTATCATATGTTTTACAGGCAACATTGCCCTGTTGGGGAAGGTTTTTGCCGCCAAAATAGAAAGGCGGAAAGCTGAAATCATTAAAATGCCGAAAATATGGTCATCACACTCCTTCAATAATAAAACATTGACATTGCCCCAGAGGGAAACGCTTATAATTGACTGGTAAAGTTTACATTTGCATGGATCGAGGTGGATTTTAATGGGAAATGAATATGGTGCTTCACCCGAACAGGGCGAACAGATCCGTATCGTACAGGAAACAGTGGCTGGAAGAGAAATCACTCTGGCCCATATAATCGGGGGACCGCTGCCAGTCGTATATCGTAAGTTAGGCTTAAATCCGGAAATTGATTATCGTTCGTCTGCCATAGGAATCATGAATATGACGCCTCCGGAGTCTGCAGTTATTGCATCAGATATTGCGGTAAAGAGCGGGAATATCGATCTGGGTTTTGCTGACCGGTTCAGCGGCACACTGATTATAACAGGTGAGATCGCGGAGGTCCAGGCTGCGATTGCGGAGATTGTGCAGTATTTTCATGATGAACTGGGGTATGTGACCTGTCAGATTACGAAGCGGTGATAAGATGAAAAAATTATTTTTATGCGGAAGAAGCGAAGCAGGCAAGACTTCACTGACCCAGGCATTAAAGGGAGAGCCGGTGGTTTATCATAAGACCCAGTATGTCAATCACTGGGATATTACCATTGATACACCGGGAGAATATGTGGAAAATAAGAACATATCCATGCAGGCTCTCTGCTGTTTTTCCTATGAGTCAGATGTCATTGGTCTGCTGTGCGGGGCAGATGAACCCTTTAATCTGTTTCCGCCGGGGATTATCAATGCGTGCAACCGCCCCATGATTGGTATAATAACCAAAATAGACGCTCCGGAGGCTAAGGTTTCCATGGTGCGGCAGTGGCTGGAGGAAGCCGGATGTGAGCGGATCTTTCCAGTCAGCAGTATTACCGGAGAAGGGATTGAATTGCTTAAGGAGTATTTAGGTGACGGGAAATAATGATAAACCCAGAAAGGGTGTGTTAAAATGACAGAAAAGCGGCCTGATCAGAAAGCATTGCAGGAGATATTAGGAAAAACACACAGACATGGGGGTAATGAGCCGCTGCGCGTGGTGAAAGTCTCTGTTTCCGGGAAAGAGATATCAATGGCCCATGTCATCGGAGTTTCCGAACCTTCCGTATATAAAAATCTGGGCCTGGATATAGGAACCCATGCAGGAGAGGATTTTACGGGTATGTCAATCGGCACGATTCATATGTCCCCTCCTGAATCGACGGTTATTGCAGCGGATATTGCCGTAAAAGCAGGGTACGTGGAACTGGGGTTTCTGGACCGGTTCAGCGGTACTCTGATTCTGACCGGACCTTTGGAGGAAGTAAAAACTGCGGTAATTGAGATTATGAAATATTTTCGTGAAGATTTACTGTATAAGACCTGTGCGGTTACAGTTAGGTAGCTAAAAAAGCGGTTCTGCTCAATCAAATGAAGCAGAACCGCTTTACTCATTGTACAGATCCTCCGGCCTGATCAGTATTGGTTGGTCTGATCAAGATATTGTTCCATACGCATGAGACGTTCCAGATTTTCAGATCGGTTTCTTTTGCTTAAAAGACCGGCTAATAATTCCAGATTCATCATTGTGGAAACATAGGAGTTATGGAACGTAAAATTATCTACATTATTTATTAATAAAACGGAAGCATTTTCAGCGATGGGAGATACCAGACTGTCAGTGATTGCAATTACAGGACAGCCTCCGTCCCGGGCAATCTGGGATGCAAAGGCGGTTTCTTTCGAATAACGCTTAAAAGAGAGCAAAACAGCGGCATCCTTTGGCCCTGCATCAATAAGCGAATCAATAACAGGCTGATGCTGACCCACCACGATAACATTGGAGCGAATGCAAGACAGCATGATTCCAAATGTTGAAGCAAGACCGTAACAGGCGCGGAATCCAACAATGTATACTCTTTCTGCATGGGATAATAAATCTGCAGCAGCAGAATATTTTTCTGACTGACCGCTTTCCTGATCCTTTTTTATATTGGTATCAATATTCTGATATATGGCACTCAGCAGATCATGGTCGGAAAGATTTTCGTAGTTTTTAATTTTCTCATAAGGGATCTCAGAGATGAGATCTTCGGAGTCGGAGAATACAGCATTTTTCTGAAGATGCTTTTTTAATTTTGTAAAGTTATCAAAACCTAATTTAGCAGAAAGTCTGATTACTGTAGACGGACTCACCTGAAGCAGACGGGAAATTTCTTCTGCACTTTGAAAACAGGCGTTTTTCTCGTTTGTTGTTAAATATTCCAGCACCGTCTTTTCTTTTGTTGTTAATTTGATTTCTTTTAGTTTTTCTTCGATAAAATCTATCATACATGCTTCCTTTCCTGATCTGGATTATAACATACAAAATGAATGAAGTAAATCATTTTAATATAATTATGGTTGACAAAAATCATTTTACTATTATAATGGTTTATGAAGTAAAAATACAAAACAGTCTATTCTATATACAAATGGAGGCGTTCAGATGACCAGGAACATGACAAAGGGAACTATCATTTCTCATATACTGCTATACTCGCTGCCCATGCTTGCAGGCAATTTGTTCACCCAGCTTTATAACGCGGCAGATTGTATGATAGTTGGCAGTATAAATGGAAAAGAAGCACTGGCTGCTATAGGAGCAGCAGGACCAGTCATGAACATTCTGCTTTTTTTTATCATTGGAATTTCCATGGGAAGTTCCATTCTCATGTCCAATCACTATGGTGCAGGCAGATTAGATCATCTGAAGCAGCAGCTTCTCACTTCTTTGCTTGGCAGTATGATATTCACCGTTATTATAGGCATTATAACATTTATTTTCTGCCCGCTTTTCTTAAGATGGATCAAAACCCCTGAACAGGTCATACCCCAGGCAGCGGCATACTTAAAAATAATTATGTTCGGGCTTCTTTTTTCCTGTATCTGTCAAATACTTTCTGCAGGATTTCGTGCGGTGGGAAATTCAAGACTGCCTTTTTATGCATTGTTAATATCAACTTTTGTAAACATAGGGCTGGATGTTCTTCTGGTGGGTCTGTTTAAAATGGGCGTAAAGGGAGCTGCAGCAGCAACAGTAGTATCACAGGCGGTTTCTGCTTTCATTTGTATTAGTTACTTATACTGGAAAGAGCCTGTATTACATTTTACACGGAAAGAGTTGAAAATGGATGCAGCTCTGTTTAAGGTCACTCTTCAATTCAGTTCTGTTCCTGCCATACAGCAGACAATTCTTTATGGAGGGAGAATCCTGGTACAGGCGGTTGTCAATTCCCTGGGGGTAGATGCGGTGGCAGCATTTAATGTGACCTCCATAATTGATAATTATGTGCTGGAACCTGGTAACAGTCTTGCGGCCTCGCTCACTGTTTTTACAGCCCAGAATGATGGCGCAGGAAAAAAAGAACGAATCAGGACAGGTCTTTTTATAACTTTGCTGACAGGCAGCGCGATCAGTATTCTGACAGCTCTTCTGGTATATCATAACTGTGAATTGCTGATCGGTTTGTTTTTGCCCCGGAAAGATCTATCTGTGGTAAAACTTGGCTGCCGGTATTTGAAAGTGATTAGCTATGGCTATATTTTAACCACATTCTGCAATTCATTTCAAGGGCTGTTTCGTGGGCTTGGACTGCTTAAAATCACATTGATCGCAACAATCATACAAATCCCAATCCGTATTGCGGTCAGCTGGTTTCTCGCTGGTACCCTGGGGATCAGCGGAATATCCGTGGGTATGATAGCAGGCTGGATTTTTATGATTGCCTATGAAGGTATCATGATAAAATCATCCTTAAACTGCCGCAAGCAGGCAGCAGCCTATATTTCCGTATAAACCTCAAGACCGTCCTTTTGGATTAAGGTTTTTAACTCTTCCAGGTAATTCCGGGCGAATATGCTTAAGTGTATTCTTGGATTCTCAATCCAGCCGATTCTCATATATTCAGAGGTTATAAGAGGAACTGCAATAATATTATCTCCGTTTAAGTTGCTGTTTAAAATGCCGCTGCAGATGGTATAGCCGTTCAGGCCGATTAATAAATTAAACAGAGTAGCACGGTCACTGACGTAGATAATTTTTTTCCTTGGAACAGTACTTAATATTTCCTCAGAAAAATAAAAGGAGTTATTTTCGCCCTGCTCAAAAGCCAGAAAAGGATAGGGCTTTAATTCCTCCATTGTGACCGATGAGTGGCCGGAAAGAGGGTGTGAGGAGCTGATAAAGACATGGGGAGATGCTTCAAACAAAGGATGAAAGTTAAGCCCGCTGTCCTTAAAAAGCTTTTCCAGTACCTTCTCATTAAAATCATTTAAATACACAATTCCAAGTTCACTTCTGAAATTCTTCACATCTTCAATGATTTCATAAGTTCTTGTTTCCCGTAGTGTAAATTCATATTCGTCATGGTCCTGCCGTTCCACCAGATTAACAAAGGCATTGACTGCAAATGCATAATGCTGGGTCGAGATAGAGCAGATTCGCTTTGCCGGCAGTTTTTTCAGATAATGCTGTTCCAGTAAATCAGCCTGTTCCAGCACCTGTCTGGCGTAGGAAAGAAATTCACTCCCGTCTAAGGAAAGGGAAATTCCCTTGGGATTTCTGTTAAATATGGTGATGCCATATTCCTGTTCCAGCTCTTTTACTGCATTTGAAAGGCTGGGCTGGGTGATAAAAAGCTGTTTTGCAGCCTCTGATATGGAGCCGCAGTTAACGATGGTGATAATATAGCGAAGCTGCTGAAGGGTCATTGCAACGGATTCCTCTCTTTTACGTTATGTTTTTTATTCTAACACAAAATGATATAGTTTAAAACTATACCATGGTATAAAAATATAGAATTTTACAGATAAATTTGTTTCCGTTAGAATAAAGATAAATAATACAGGAAAAAAGAGAGGAGAATAAAATCATGGCACAGGCGAAAAAAAGAGCACCATTTAAGTTTGATATAGTAGGAAGTTTTCTGCGTCCCGAATATTTAAAGGAGGCAAGAGAGGGCTGGAAAAAGGGAACGGTCACTGACGATGAATTAAGAAAAACAGAAGACCGGGCCATCACGGAACTGATCGAAAAGCAAAAAGAAGCAGGACTTCCAGTCATTACAGACGGAGAGTTTCGAAGGAGCTGGTGGCATCTGGATTTTATGTGGGGCCTTCAGGGCGTTAAAAAACTGGAAGTAGAACAGGGTTACCGCTTCCATGATGAAGTTACCAGAGGAGAATCGGCCGGTTTGTGCGGGAAGATTTCAGGAGAGAACCATCCGTTTGTAGAGCACTTCAAATTTGTTAAGCTGTTTGAGGATGATACAGTGACTGCGAGACAGACCATACCGGCCCCTGCCCAGTTTCTGGCGGAGCTGGAGCGGGGAGATAATCTGGAACAGACAAAATCTTACTATCCGGATGAAGAAGAACTGATAAAGGATATTGCATCTGCCTACCACACCGTGATATTGGATCTGTATGAAGCGGGCTGCAGAAACGTTCAGTTTGACGACTGTACATGGGGGATGTTCTGCGACACAAAATATTGGGAAGCCAGACAGAAAGAATCAAAATCTGTTTCTTCTGAGGCGGAAAAATATGTAAGGTTAAATAACCTTGCCATGGAAGATCTGCCGCAGGATCTGGTAATCAATACACATGTATGCAGGGGGAATTATCATTCCACCTGGGCCTCCTCCGGCGGATATGCCCCCATTGCGCCCCATTTATTTGGGAAAGAAAATGTCTCTGCCTACTACCTGGAATTTGATGATGAACGCTCCGGAGATTTTGAGCCGCTTCATTACGTAGACGGAGATAAGCAGGTGGTTCTTGGGCTGATTACGACAAAATCCCCGGATCTGGAAGAAAAGTCACGAATTATAGAACGAATCCGCAAGGCCTCCCGCTATATCCCGCTGGACCGTTTATCATTAAGCCCCCAATGCGGTTTTGCATCAACCGAAGAGGGAAATAAACTGACAGAAGAAGAACAGTGGAAAAAAATAAAACTGGTAAAAGAAATTTCAGAAGAGGTCTGGTAAAATCCTCATTAAAATGGTATTGTTGTTTGGAATAGAAAAACAGCAATACCATTTTTGATGGCAAAGGAGGGCGGACCATGAATGTACAGATATTTGGTACGAAAAAATGTTTTGATACGAAAAAAGCAGAGCGTTATTTTAAAGAACGAAAAATTCCGTATCAGTTCATTGATATGAAGGAAAAAGGAATGAGCAAAGGGGAATATAACAGTGTCAGACAGGCTGTAGGGGGCACCGATGCCATGCTTGACGGGAATTGCAGGAATCAGGATGTTCTGGCTCTTATTAAATACATTGCTTCTGAGGATAAGGATGACAAGATTTTAGAAAACCAGGAAGTATTGAAAACTCCCATTGTCAGGAACGGAAAACAGGCCACAATCGGTTATCAGCCAGATACGTGGAAAGACTGGAAGTAAAAACAGCCGGAAGATACGGCAGCCTGTTAATCTTGACATAATAGAAAAAATTACTTAAAATTAAAAAAAACAACTCAAAGGAGCGGCACGATATGAAAAGACCGGAAAAAAATCAAAGATGGGTATTTAATCAGGAAATAGAAGGCGAGAAAGCGGGAGACGGTGTTGTCAGAAAGGTTCTGGCATACTGTGACGGAATGATGTGTGTGGAGAATCATTTTGAGCAGGGAGCCATCGGTAAGATGCATAATCATCCCCATACACAGATTACATATGTGGCAAGCGGAGTATTTGAATTCACCATCGGTGAAGAGACAAAGACGGTAAAAGCCGGAGATACCTTATTAAAACAGGACGGAGTGATGCACGGCTGTGTATGCCTGGAGAAGGGAATTCTGGTAGATATTTTTACCCCAATGAGAGAAGACTTTCTATCATAAAGATGTCAGAAGAGATCTGTATATTGCCGGAAAACCACGGCAGATACAGATCTTTTTCCTCATTTTGAATGGTTTGAACGGATTGTTAAGGTGACATCGTCACGGAAAAAATGAAAAATATCTGTTAAGATCATGAAAAAAACATGGAGGAAGCAATGACGTTACAAAAAAACAAGAGGTATGCAGTCGTAGATGAGGCTCATTGTGTTGCCTGCGGCAGCTGCATAAAAGTTTGTCCGAAAGGAGCTGTTACAGTACCAAATGGAATTACCGCAAAAGTCGATATAGACAGCTGTGTTGGCTGCGGCTTGTGCGCAAAGGTTTGCCCGGCATCTGTGATACACATTGAAATGCTTAAGAGGAGAGAAGAAAATGGGAATGAATAAGAAAAAAAACTGGTATGATTATCTCTGGCTGACATCTTTGCTCTATTTAATCCTCGGATTCTTTAATATTCTTTTTGCCTGGCTGGGGCTCCTTTGTTTCTTAATTCCTCTGGGAATATCCGCAGTTAAGGGAAATAAAACCTATTGCAATCATTATTGCGGCAGAGGGCAGCTTTTAGATCTCCTTGGAAACAGACTGAAATTATCACGGAAGAAAGATATTCCTGCATTTTTAAAAAGCCGTGTATTCCGATATGGTTTTCTCATCTTTTTTCTCACGATGTTTGCCAATATGCTGTTTACCACTTACCTGGTATTTTCGGATGCAGGAAGCTTAAAGCAGGCTGTACAGCTTTTATGGTCCTTTAAACTGCCCTGGCACTTTGCTTATCACGGAACCATAGCAGCGGACTGGGTTGCCCAGTTTGCTTTCGGATTTTACAGTGTTATGCTGACATCTACAGTGCTTGGCATTATTACCATGGTATTATATAAACCCAGATCGTGGTGTGTGTACTGCCCCATGGGAACCATGACCCAGCAGATCTGTAAGTTAAAGGACAAATCGTAACAAATCTATTGATAAAAAAGATATTATATGCTATAAAAGAAGCACAGAGAAGTTAAAGGAGGTGACAGGGATGGCAAAGTATGTTTGTGAACCATGCGGTTATGTATATGATCCGGAAATAGGTGATCCTGATTCTGGTATTGAGCCAGGCACTGCGTTTGAAGATTTACCGGAGGATTGGGTTTGTCCGGTATGCGGAGTTGGTAAAGATATGTTTGTTGAAGAATAAAGCTGCTGCCATCTTTGGCCGGCTGACATGCCTTCAGGCCCCAGGCGTTATTTTCGCCCGGCTTGAAGGCATTTTTTGTTTCAGCTGCTGGTAAAACGTTCAAACAGCCGGTTAATTTCAACCTGACCGTATCCCCATATGTTGTTCGGGTAAGTGTTTGCAGGATTTCGGACGGCACCGCTAATCATAAGCCGGTTCGCGTCATTACCGGTAATTCTGGGGTAATTTCCCCGTACAATCGCCCATTCAAATACCATGGCAATGATTCCTGCCGCGTGAGCAGCGGCAGCTCCTGTTCCGGTCGCGGTTCCGTAAAGGCCTCCGGGGACTGCACATGTCAGCTCAAAGCCCGGGGCCGCAATGTCTGGTTTTATCTGCCCGATTCGTGTATAGCCTCTTCCCGATTCAGGAAGAATGCTGTCACTGAGCTGGTTGTAGGCAGTAACAGTCAGCTGGTGTCTTGCATTGCCTGGTGATGTAATCGTAGTATCCGGGTTTGAATCCAGGAAAAAGGTATCACCGGACAAAAGATCGCCGGAGGGAAGCCAGGAATGGAAGGAAAAAGGTTCATTTTCAGAACTCTGTACCCGCAGATACCAGATGCCAGGAAGCGGATTGCTAAAGCGCAGAAGAATCAGCTGTTCTCCCGTTTCCTCTTCGAAAATGATATTATTTACATAAATTATAGTCTGATTAAATATAAAGCTGAATTTTCTGCATTGGTTCAGACCTGGATAGATCGGCTGGGTGGATTCCCGGTTGGGAGAGGAGATATCTATGGAAAGTCTGGCAGGTGCATAAGACCATATTTCCATGGCAAATATAGTGTCGCTGCTGCCGACCCTCAGTTCAATGTCATTGTAATAGGGGAGAGCGGAAGTAGCGTTGTAGTAGTGACGCCGATTGTTTCCTTCGTTGCCCGCAGCTACGGAGATTCCATTGCCGGGAAGCAGAGCCAGATGATCTAAATAAGCGCTGGTTGCGCCTCTGCCGTCATGCCCTCCCTGACTGCTTCCAAGAGCGATGCAGATGACAACAGGACGGTTAAAACGGGCGGCAGCTGTAACTGCATAGCGGATACCAAGTATCAGATCGGACTCCTGATAACAGATTGCACTTTCGGGAATAAAAGACACCTTTTTTGTAACAGGTTTTGCTTCCTTCAGCTTGATAATAACCAGATCAGCCTGAGGAACAATACCGCTGAATCCCTGCTGTTCATTGGGGGAACCAGCCAGAATACTGGCCATGGCAGTTCCGTGACCCAGTACGTCTGTAGTGGGAACAACGGATAAGGGATCGGGTGACTGAAGTGCAGCATTGATCTGTTCCCTGCTGTATTCGGAACCAAAGGTAAATTCCCCCGGAATCGTACCTGACTGATCGGTCTGATCCCACATGGTAAGAATCCGGGAAGTACCGTCGTTAAAGAGAAATGCGGGGTGCCGGTAATCAATTCCGGTGTCAATGACAGCCACCAGTACGCCCTGCCCGAACAAGGCCAGAAAGGGATTGGTCTGTACCGTAGTAACTCCTGATTTTTCAAGGCTTATGGTTGAGGCAAGGGTAAAGATGGTAGGGAAGCTGCTGTAGGAGTGCTTTCCAAGGTCACAGGGATCTGCTTTGCCGGCTGGGATATGAAGGAGAGAGTTTTGTCTGTTTAAATAGGTGATATTATCACCGGTATCATAGGTTGGAGCCAGGGCAGTGTTGATCATTAAATCATAATAGCTGTTATCCAGAATTTTTGACAAAATAGTACCTCCCTGCCGGCTTTGGCCGTAATGTATGATACATTTTATGCAGGGAGGCAGGGATTATGAGCTCTTAGTTAGAGGGAGGTGTCTGATTGCTGTTACCGGCAGGGACAAAAGTAGATTTTCCGGCTTTATTTAAATATTCTATGATTCCTTTGGCATCAGCCTCTCCCAGCTTTTTTAACTGCTCATCTGTGGAGAGAAATCCGGTTAAGTCGCTTAAGTAGTTGATGTATCCGTGTTCAATAATAAAGCCCCGGAGACCGTACATCTGGGAATAGCGGGGGATTGCATAGTAATCAGCAGCACTTCCATCCGGATATAAGGTTCCGTTTTTAGAATCCTGAAGAATTAATCCCCTGTTGTGGAGTCCGATCCCAGTGAGCTGATTTAAAATCGTATTTGCTGCTTCCTGGGATTGAATGGCGATATCGTTGTTAAAGCGTCCGGTTCTGGGAGACATGGAGCTGGCGCCGTAAGCGTTCCTTGTGGTGCCGTTGCCTGCAATGGAATCCACATGGAGACTGACAAATAAGTCAGCGCGGACGGAAGCGGCAAAAGCAGCTCGCTGATCCAGGGGAACAGTGACTTCGGAGCTGTCCTTGGTCAGATAAACGGTATAGTTGGAATTATGTTCCAGATATTCTTTCGTATAACCGGCTATTTTCATTGTAATGATATCTTCATAATAGGTAACTCCGTTGTATTCGAAATGGCAGCCGGAGTAGTGGCCGTCTGTCTTTCCGTGTCCAGGGTCCAGAACAACCACACAATTGGATTTTAAACTCATTCCAGGACCGATCTCAGGCGCAGTGGTTTCACTTACGGGGGGAGCAAAGGCAGGCCCGCTTTCTTCTTCCGCTTTTGATGTGGAAACAATAGAAGATGAAAACAGTGCTGCAAGCAATATCGTACCGGCTGTGCGTTTAAGAATCCTGTTGAAATGAATCATGATAAATCCTCCTGAGCAATGGCATTTTGTCCAATATTATAGCACTAAATGTCATATTCTGCAAATGGTATTCTAGGAATTTTTCATCTCCTGTGGTAGAATGGGGATTGTAAAAATGGAACAGGAGAACTGCTTATGAACTACTACTTTGCCCCCATGGAGGGGATCACAGGATATATCTACAGGAATGCACATCGCAAATTTTTTAAGGATGTGGATGTTTACTATACACCATTCATTGTTCCAAACCAGAATCGTGAATTTTCTTCCAGAGAAAAAAATGATATTCTTCCGGAACATAATGAGGGGATAAAGACGATTCCCCAGATTATGACAAATAACTGGGAGGGGTTCGTCTGGACCGCTATGGAGCTCAAAAAATATGGATATCAGGAGGTGAATTTAAATTTAGGCTGTCCTTCTAAGACCGTTGTATCCAAGCATAGAGGCTCCGGTTTTCTTGCAGTACCGGACCAGTTAGACCAGTTTTTAGACCAGATCTTTTCTATTGATATGAAAATTTCCATTAAAACCAGGATTGGAAAGGACAGTCCGGAGGAATTTTACCGGCTCATGGAAATTTACAATCAATATCCGGTAAAAGAGCTGATTATTCATCCCAGAATCCAGACTGATTTTTACAGGAATACCCCAAACTGGGACATGTTTAAGATGGCAGTTTCTGTCAGTAAAAACCCTGTCTGCTATAACGGAGATATATTCAGCCCCGGGGATTATCAGCGGCTGATTCAGACCTTTCCATCTGTGGAGAGGATCATGCTTGGGAGGGGGCTTGTGGCAAATCCCATGCTTGCGGGGGAAATAAAAGGCAAAGGGCGTCTTCAAAAGGAACAGTTAAAGGCCTTTCACGACCAGATCCTGTCCGGATACCAGGAGACCATTTCCGGTGACCGGAATGTGCTGTTTAAAATGAAAGAGCTTTGGGCTTACATGCTTCAGTCTTTTGAAAGCGGAGAGAAGCATGGGAAAAAGATACAAAAGTCCCAGAATCTTTTTGATTATATGTCGGCTGTGGAGGCGCTTTTTAGAGATCTGAAATTAAAATCCTCTTTTGATTCCCAGTGTGAATGATCCTGGTAAAAAAGTAAAAAACGAATATTTTGTGATTGGATGGTTGAAATTAACAATATCTTGTGGTATATTCATGAATATAGCTTTTGATAACAGTTATTGATATTATTATAACGTGACAGAATGGCAGGAATCAGAATGGATGAATTATACGGTAAAAATGAGATATTGGCATATTTTAAGGAAGTACCTGAATTAAGTTCGGTGTTTGATGAGATAGAGAAGGAATGGACTCTTCCATCTTACAGTCTGGATAAACTTTATATAAAGTTTATGACATTTTTTAAAGAAGACATGATGGTGAAAGAAAAGCTTTCTGCCCTGATTCAGGCGGCAGTGGAGCTCACAACCCAGGAAGCCTCCGGCTGGGAATATATCAGCGCCAGAATCTGTCTGGTCCGTTTTGGGATAATCCGGAAAGCTGAGCTTAGCAGGTATAACATAAAAAACTTCTATGATAAAGTTGCTTATTTAACCGGAGAGCAGCTGTACGGGAGTTACATTCTTGAACACTACAGGAAGGAAGAACTTGAGCGGTATGAAGCTTATATAGATCATACCAGAGACCGGCTGTTTACTTATTCCGGACTGGAACTGGTGTTAAACCGTTACGTAATCCATAGCAGGGAGAACGTCCCTATTGAAACACCCCAGGAGATGTTTTTAGGAATTGCCATGCATCTTGCCATGCTGGAAAAGGAAGATCGGGACGGCTGGGTAAAGCGGTTCTATGATATGCTCAGTACATTAAAGGTGACTATGGCAACTCCTACGTTGTCCAATGCGAGAAAACCCTATCATCAGCTTTCTTCCTGTTTTATTGATACAGTGCCGGACAGCCTGGATGGGATTTACCGAAGCATTGACAGCTTTGCCAAAATCAGCAAATTTGGCGGCGGCATGGGGCTCTATTTTGGAAAGGTCCGGGCGGCTGGAAGTTCCATACGCGGGTTTAAGGGGGCGGCCGGAGGCGTGATCCGGTGGATCAAGCTTGCCAATGATACGGCTGTTGCAGTGGATCAGCTGGGAATGCGTCAGGGTGCGGTAGCGGTATATTTAGATGTTTGGCACAAAGATCTCCCGGAATTTTTAATGCTCCGGACTAATAATGGCGATGACCGCATGAAGGCACACGATGTTTTCCCGGCAGTATGCTATCCCGATCTTTTCTGGAGGAAGGCGAAGGAAGACATAGAAAGTGACTGGTATTTAATGTGTCCTCATGAGATCCTCACTGTAAAGGGCTGGGCCCTGGAAGACTGCTGGGGCGATTTGTGGGAGGAACGTTACTTCCAGTGCGTGAATGACAGCAGAATCCATAAGAGAGCGGTTCCCATTAAGGATATTATCCGGCTGGTTTTAAAGAGTGCGGTGGAAACAGGAACTCCGTTTACATTTAACCGGGATGCTGTGAATAAAGCCAATCCAAACAGCCATAAAGGAATGATCTACTGCAGCAATCTCTGTACGGAGATTGCCCAGAATATGAGTGCAGTGGAACAGATGAAACAGAGTGTGGAGACTGTGGAAGGAGAAACCGTGGTAGTAACGATGACAAAGCCAGGGGATTTTGTCGTCTGTAACCTTGCCAGTCTGTCTCTTGGAAAAATAGATGTAAACAGCAAAGAAGAAATAACGCAGCTGGTGCGAAGTGCAGTCCGTGCACTTGATAATGTCATTGATCTTAATTATTTTCCCGTTCCTTATGCAAAGGTCAGTAATGAGCGCTACCGTCCCATCGGTCTGGGAGTCAGCGGCTACCACCACATGCTTGCAAACAACAGAATTGCCTGGGAATCGGAGGAGCATCTGGCCTTTGCAGACAAGGTTTTTGAGACGATAAACTATGCCGCAATTGAAGCCAGCTGTGATCTTGCCAAGGAAAAAGGAAGATATTCCTTCTTTGAAGGAAGTGACTGGCAGACAGGGGATTATTTTAAGAAGCGCGGCTATGAATCATATGAGTGGGCGGACTTAGGCAGAAAAGTGAAGGAATGGGGAATGAGAAACGGCTGGCTGATAGCGGTTGCACCGACCAGCAGTACCAGCATGATCGCAGGAACAACGGCAGGTCTTGATCCCATTATGAACCGGTACTATCTGGAAGAGAAAAAGAACGGTCTTGTTCCAAGGGTTGCGCCGGGACTTGCGCCGGATACGTTCTGGTTATATAAAAATGCGCATTACATTGATCAGAAGTGGTCTGTGAAGGCAGCAGGGGTCAGGCAGCGCCATGTGGACCAGGCTCAGAGCATGAACCTGTATATTACCAATGACTATACGCTCAGGCAGGTACTGGGACTCTATATTCTGGCCTGGGAATCGGGAGTAAAAACCATTTATTACATCCGGTCCAAAAGCCTGGAGGTGGCTGACTGTGAGGCATGCTCCAGCTGAGAACCTGAGGAAACGATATAACGATAAAGGAGAGTGGAACCCATCTCATGGAACAGTTAAAGAAAAGACCTCTTTTTAACCCGGAAGGATCCGTGGAAGTAAGAGAGCATCGGATGATAAACGGCAATACCACTAATTTAAATGATTTTAACAACATGAAGTATGCCTGGGTAAGTGACTGGTATCGTCAGGCAATGAATAATTTCTGGATACCGGAGGAGATTAATCTTTTAAGGGACAGCAAGGATTATCCTCTTTTAAGCCCGGGTGAGCGGAGAGCGTACGATAAGATTCTATCGTTTCTGGTATTCCTTGACAGCATTCAGACTGCCAATTTACCGGCAATCAGTGAATATGTAACAGCCAATGAGATTAATCTCTGTCTGGCGATCCAGACATTTCAGGAGGCTGTTCACAGCCAGAGCTACAGCTATATGCTGGATACGATCTGTGAACCCCAGACGAGAAATGAGGTTCTGTACCAATGGAAGAATGATCCTCATTTACTGTCCCGCAATACCTTTATCGGAGATTTATATAACGAATTCCAGAAGGACAAAAGCAGCCGGGCATTTATGAAGGCGGTAGTTGCCAACTTTATCCTGGAAGGAATCTATTTTTACAGCGGATTCATGTTTTTCTATAATCTTGGGCGAAATCATAAAATGACAGGCTCTTCCCAGGAGATCCGTTATATTAACCGGGATGAGAACACCCATTTATGGCTGTTCCGCAACATCATTCTGGAGCTGAAAAAGGAAGAACCCCAGCTCTTTACACCGGAATGCGTCAATGAATACCGGAGCATGATCAAAGAAGGGTGTGAACAGGAGATCGCATGGGGAATTTATGCCATTGGAGATGAAGTTCCGGGATTAACAAAGGAAATGATTACCGATTATATCAAATACCTGGGTAATTTCCGCTGCGAAAGTCTGGGCTGGGAGCGGATTTACGAAGGGCATGAGAGAGAACCGGAGAGTATGTCCTGGGTCAGCCAGTACAGCAATGCAAATTTAATAAAAACTGATTTTTTTGAAGCAAGAAGCACCGCTTATGCAAAAAGCAGCGCCCTGATTGATGATCTGTAGATGGAAAGCAGTGGATCTTGACATTTGATTTTTTTCATGATACTATGATAATGCTCTCTTGAAGAGTACCAGTCAGGGGCAGTACTGGTTTCGACAGGGGCTATGCAGCTGGTGAAGCTATCCGTATGCGATGCGTTAAATGGCAAACCTAAATATAAACGCTAACAATAATAAATTAGCTTTAGCTGCTTAATGCAGCTTGTCGGCCTTAGAGCACTCACACTTTAAGATCCCGGCATCGACTATGTGAGAAACGACGTATGCAAAGCTTTGAGCATACGGGTGTATGATGAAGCTACTGAAGCAGTCAGGGTGTTAGTTCCCGGGCTGTGGAGGGAATGTCAATGAACTAACTATGATAGTAGAAGAACAGGGAATTGGTTTTTGGACACGGGTTCAAATCCCGTCTGCTCCACTCTTTTGGAACTCTTGTAAATGCGAGAAAGTCTTGTATTTACAGGGGTTCTTTTATTTTGTCAATGGAAGCAAATTGCCAAATAAAGTATTAAAAAGCCTATAAATATCACACGATATCACACGAAAATCAATCATAATTAATGCAGATGAGATATATCTTCAAAGTGATTAATTATTTTTTTATTCTGCTTTATCGCCTCTGCATCTATTACATTTCTGTAAACACTTTTCATAATATTATCACTGCTCCAACCACCACGCTGCAAGGTAGATACAAGCAGGGCTTGGTACTTCGAAGAGGAAACGGTGCAGGCAGCCGTTGAACTGACCAAGGAACTGATGGCAAAGTACGGCATTACTGCAGATCACAATCCGGCATTATGATGTTACAGGGAAGATCTGTCCGAATCCCTATGTTTATAACCACACCTGGGAAGCATTCAAGGCGGCATTGATAGGAATAGAAGTCAAGAAGTCATCAGGCTGGGTACAGGTCATAGATGGCTGGTTGTATTACAACCGTGATACCGGTCTGCCGGTACGTAATGACTGGGTGAAGGTTGATGGTAAGTGGCACTGGTTTAATGCTGCCGGGATTATGGTCACTAATACCTGGTACCAGTATAATAATGCATGGTATTATCTGGGACCAGACGGGGCTATGTGTCAGACACAGTTGGTTGAGAATTCCGGAAAGATCTATGCAGTAGATGCTGATGGTAAGATGATAACGGAACCGATGACGCTCACGCCGGATAAGGATGGGGCGCTGCGGTATTGTTAAAAAAGTTTTAAAAATAAAATGGGAGTCAGTGGTTTGGTTCCCACTTTATTATAAAACAATAAATTAAAATTGTATTTCAGGCATTATATAATTATCTAGAAATCGTCTGGTAGAATCGATTCCAGATTGTATAAGTTTTGATTTTTCTTCTTTTGTTATATCAAATTGAATAGCAGAAATGCCTAGAGAATCGACCAAAACAGTTCTTAAAATATCATTTTCGTGAATTAACTGATTGTCCTGACTATCCATAACTGTACCGGCTAATTCTTTTAAATAATCTAATAAATCAAATATTTGATATTTTTTTATGTTTCTATTAATACTTAATGAATTAGTATGTGCAGCAATATCAAGTTTGAAACCTAAAGTTTCTTTATTATACACATAAGGATCTGTAAAGCTTTCAATTTCATTAAGTGTTTCGTATTCCTCTGTAACGAACGCATTTTTCTCTTCAGATATAAAGATTTTTCTATCAAATAATTTTATTGGAAAATTTATAAGTACTCCACCATCTACGTATAGGTCATTATTAATTTCAACAGGTGGAAAAACTATTGGAATAGAACATGAGAGCCTTACTGCATCAGCAATTTTATAATTTTCGGTTTTATCTTTGCAAAATATAACTGTAGAATGCGTTGTTAAGTTAGTTCCTAGAATATACAGATCCTTGAAATTTTCATTTGAATAATTATCATGCAATTCTTTAAAAGTGACGTCTTTATTATTTGTTTTCTTAGCTATAATCTCTTCTATCCATTCTTTTAAAAATCTTCCTTTTAACCAACCATAGTCATTCATTAATCTACTTATGTCTCTAAGAACACCATTTGAGTCGTCTTTAAATTTTAATATATCTAACTGTTCAAACATATCGTTGACCTCGTTGTAGTTGTAGTTTAGTGCTAACATTAAAGCTATAATAGCACCTGCTGACGATCCCCCATAACGTTTAATATGCGGCAATACATTACTCGTCTCCAGTTCTTTAATGACTCCAATATATGCCAAACCTTTAATACCTCCACCTTCAAAAACCAAGTTTGTTATATGATCTAACATTTTAATTTATTCTCCCTTCTGAAATTTATGCTTTTAGTATTATCTTTATTTTTGAAAAACATTCATGGGCCTCTAACACTGTTGGTGATAAATCATTTCTTTCCTTGCAGGATGATAGAAACCTTGTGATATATAGAGAGAGTGGTAGAGCCGTTTGGTCATCTGATACATGGATTGAAGCTTTACAAGCTTCTTCAAGTGGAAGCTGGTTTTTTGCCTACGATGAACCGGATGATATTAGAATTGAGAATCCACCCAATACAGAGATTTTAACCAGTTCAAAAAAAAGTTTCGCGGTCGGAGATGTAGAGGCTAAATTAGTTAAGGGGGGACCTACAGGTGCATATATTTACGCACATTTCCATGGTATTCATGAAGGGGTAGGAGGAGATACACTATATAAGGTTGGCATAGTGGTCAGAGGAAAAAAAGACGGTTATTGTTACCTGGTTGTTCCAAGAATGGAAACAACAGTTAGTGGGGTTTCGGATCGTCAGGAACGACATCGCCACGGTAAAATATTATTTACGCTGCCCGCTGGTAAAGATGCCGATATTTTTAGAGATGCTATTAGTAAAGGTACAGAAATGGAAATATTAATTATTGGCACACGCAATAAGAAAGAGCTTTTTTCAGATATAATTGATAAAATCCCACCAGAATTAAAAAAAATATTCATTGATATAATCATTGAATATTTAAGTAAGTATACAGATGATGTGATTAAAACAATAGCAGCTTTTAATAGTAAAAGATAAGTGAATTCTGACAAAATGGTTAGGTGTTATTTAGAATTTATTCGCTAAATGTATTATAGAATATTTAGTTATTATTGAGACTTATAGATAAGCTGCTATAGGCGGGGCCCGGTAATTGGCCCTGCCTATTAAATGATTTATTGAAGTTAATTATTACTCCTGGAGCCAATGTGTTTGTAGATTGTCTTGTAACAATATCCCTTTCTGCTAGATCCTTAAGCTCCTTTACATAATCAGGAGAGACCCAATACATGTCGTTAAAGTAAACAACTCTACCATCAGCGATCTCTTGCAGCAATGATGTCGTTTTGTCTGTACATTCAACCCAACCAACGCCAGGAGCTCCTATCAAGAGTCCTGTTGTTTGACTTGTAGGGTTGGAACATGTCCCATCTTCACGAAAATTATACCATCCGTCAGAAAATTGGTAATCGCCGATTTTCATATACCCCGACTCGTCAAAGTAATACCATGCTCCGCCTATCTGCTTTATTACATTGGTAGAGTATCCGCCGTCATCATTCTGGTACCACCAGGCGAAGCTATCCTATTTCCACTGCCCTGCAAAGGCTATCATGTTCATTGCAATTGTAGCAACAATGGTTGCAATTAATAATAATTTAATCTTCTTCATTTCAGTTCCCCGAGACTTTCACGTACGGTTCTGTGAGAAGTTTGAGGTGCAAGTCCTCTTACTTACTCGACTGAGAGGACGGTAGGTGAAATAATCATCTACCTCCTACTTGATTTTCTTATAATACTGCTCATACCACCTCGGTTGCCTAAAATACTGAGGTGTACTTTCAGTACCTGGTTTTCTATAAAATCCACAGCATTCATTATCTGAATTGCATTCTTGTTCTACTGGTTCAAAGTGGGGACATTTATTGATATCTGGATCAAGTTCGCATTTTGCTTTCATTATAACCACCTCCTGAAGATAATTATAAGAACATTTGTTCGGATGGTCAAGCGCTTCCATATAATTCCAAGTTGATGGAATTTGAATTGTATCACATGAAGTATCACACGATGTTAAAAAAACATTGTAAATACAAGATTTATCGGGGGTTCAAATCCCGTCCGCCACGGTATATGGTCTTCATTACATTATCGGTTGACCAGCCCCCACGCTCAATTATATACTATACCTCTCCGGAGCTGGGGGACGTGATCTTCTACACGAACGGAACCAGAGCATATCATACCGGCATAGTTATTGAGGTAACTTCTACCAAGGTTAAAACCATAGAAGGAAATACTTCCGGGGCCAATGGAGTTATTGAGAATGGCGTGGGAGTTTGTCAGAAGGCCTATAGCTTATCTTATGAAAGGATTATGGGATATGGTCGGCCAGATTGGAACATTGTGACACAGCCGGAATATATTTCGGGTTGGAACCATGATGAAAATGGTTGGTACTTTGTTGACACAAAGACCACTTACTATAAATCATGCTGGCAGATTATTAATGGCCATAAATACCGGTTTAATCCAAATGGTTATGCTCTTACCGGTTGGCAGGAGATTGAGAGCAAGTGGTATTACTTTGAGTCCAGATCCGGTTACGATCTGGAATGTGCGCTGTATATATCCCATCAGGAGGGAGCGCAGCGTATTGGAGAGTTTTGAGATTAGTGAAATAGTGCTAAATTTGTTTGGTAAGGTTACCGATTGTCCGGATTGAAACAAGATGATAAGATGAAGGCATTCTAAATCATAAATGAAAAAGCTGAAATCCCAGAATACTATGATCGATTATAATAAAAATTTACAAGTCATTTGTTACATTCGAATGGCTTTCTTTTCTGCACTTTATTTATTAGATTTAGAATGTTTATAACAACAAAAATTACAAAAGATAAATTTTGGAGGTACATTGTATGAGTAAGAGAGCATTGCTGAGAGTGGCAACTTGTATTTGTTTTATGTTTTGTGTATCGTTTTTAGGACAGATCACTGCTTTTGCTGAAGAGGTCAAGCCTATACATGAGTATAATTTTGATAGCGATGATGGCTCAAGCGTATTTGATGCGATAAGAGAAAACGCCGTGGATGGTATTGCTTATGGTGAGAATAATACAACATTTGTTACTGGATATAATGGAATTGGAAAAGCAAGAAAATTTGGGGGTAGGAATGATTATATAACAATGAGTGAAGGCGTTTTTGAAAAAGCTAAGCCAAGATCAATAAGATTTAAAGTAAAAAAAGATCAAAAACCAACAACTAGAACAGAAACAATTATGAGTACTCAATCAACAGATGGAGGTGGTACTTTTATTGGTATTCTTGATACGGGAATACTTGCTATTTATACTGGTCATCCTGGATATAGTGTAAAAACGCCTAAAAGTATTTGTGATGGTCAGTGGCACGATATTTTATTTACATGTGATTATACTGGATTAAGAGAAGTTAAATTATATGTAGATGATATGGTAAACCCAGTCGCGAAAGGCGTTTCTCAAGGGTATTTCAGTGATGAATATATACTTTCAATAGGAAGAGCAGATACTATATTAGATGACGGTAAATTCAAAGGCTATTTGGATGATATCAAATTTTATAATAAAATAGTAATACCTGGATCTACAATACCAGATACATCAAACTTAAAAGCTACAGCCGGCAATTCCAAGGTAGACTTAAGCTGGAACTCAGTAACCGATGCAACAAGCTACATCGTTAAGCGCTCCACGACTGCAGGTGGCCCATATACAACAATAGCGACAGGTATAACAGGAACTACATATACTGACACAGGCGTTACTAATGGAACTACATACTATTACGTTGTAACTGCTATTATCAACGGCAGCGAAGGCTGGAATTCCAATGAAGCCTCAGCCACTCCACAAGCTTCCACTGATCAGCCAACCGGCAACAAAGCTCTTCTTGTGATCTCCATGGTTACCGGCGAACGGAAAGAATATGAAATGACTGCAGACAAAATAAATAACTTTGTAACATGGTATAACAGCAAAGCAGCTTCCAGCCCAACCTATGTGATTGAAAAGGAGTATAACAAAGCTTCGTTCACAGCTCGAAAAGATTATATTGCTTACGAACAGATTTCAAACTTCGAGGTGAACGAATATAACAATTAATGAAGTGGCCCTGGGAAACTGGGGCTCTTTCTTTTGATTAATTTACTTTTTAGATATTGACCTCGTATCTAAATTAAATAAGATGGTTATACAGTAACTGGCATATAAGAGGTATTACCTTGAGCCTAGAGCTGGTCACGTTCTGGAGTGCGAGCTGTATGTATCTGATCAGGGGAGCACAGTATGTCGGATTATTATAAAATAGAGAGATAGATGATTAGTGGAATAAAAACAAAGAAGGCAGTAAGATTGTTTAGTTGATTATAATTAGCATGAGGTTTATTTGCTTTCAATTTTTTTGTAAATGGGCTTGATATTTGCAGAGTATTGAAGTAGTCTTATCGTAGAGAGAAAAATTAATAAAAGTTATTGCGAAGAACAAACTACAATCACAATTTTGTTAAGAGATTGGAGAAACAACTATGACAATTAAATGGGATATGAGAGGGAAAATGCCGCAACAACAGGCAATTGTAGTTGCAAAAGATAAAAATTCAACAATAATGAGAAAGAGTTCGAACTATACTACAGTCCCATCGGTTACAATACACCCGGTTTCGATTTTTATGAAATTAGGCTGGGATAGTAAAGGGGATTTTGACGGATTTCAAACATTGGAAGAGTATAAGAGATGCATTGAAAATCAAGGTTGTACTTGGTTTTCCACAAATGCTTTGGCTTCTGGAATGTCAAAAAAACAACTAGAAAAATTTAAAAAAGCTATAAGTAACAAAGAACGGATTTACATATACTTTGTAATAGGAAAATCGGGTGGTGGTGTAAACGAAATTGAGTTTAGAGCAGAAGTCATAGATATGGCTTCTGCAAAAGGTGGAATTAAAACGCCGAGTGAAATAGACACTCCAAAATTGTGGATAAATGAAATCTGCACAATATGGATTAAACTAATCAGATTAAGGAGATATAATGTTAAGAAAACGGAAGATTTTAAATTTGTTAGTAATGGTAGACCGCTTTCAGGGTCATTACACTCCAATTGTTGTTTTGGATACATAACTAATGATTAACGTTCTTATTGTCTTGGTTTTATAATATTTTAAGTTTGTAATTTTCGCATATAACAGAATACGTAAATAAGCAAATAACTCTAATTTACAAAGGGGGAAGGATAATTTCTATAGTTATCCATTAAGTATGAGTGATAAAGAAAAAATCATTAATGAAATAAATTTAAGAGAAATTGAGTATTTTGTACACTTTACTGATGTAAATAATTTGCCAAATATCTTGAAAATGGGTTTATTAACAAGATCCACATTAGATTTATCAAAAATGAAATACTCTTATAATGATGAAGTAAGAGCAGATAATGTAACAAAATCTATATCATTATCTATTTCTTTTCCGAATTATAAAATGTTTTATCCAATTACATTAAAATATCCGAATCGAGAATACTGTGTTTTACTTTTGAAAGCTTTAGAGGTTATAAAGTATGATTGTGCTTTTAATTTCACAAATGCTGCCAGTAATGCTTGCCGTTTTATACCAATTGAAGAGAGAAAAACTTATTCTTCATTTCACAATATGTTTCAGCTTAATTTAAATGGGCATATTAGATCTGAACTTTGTTTATTTGATTTCGAACCAACGGATCCTCAAGCAGAGATTCTTGTTTTAGATAATATACCTGCAAAATGTATAGAGTTAGCATTCTTTAGGACACAATATAATTATCAACAATATAAAAATATTTTTATGAACAGTAGTATAAGATGTTGGTTTGATCAAGGGTATTTTTATCCACGTCATGATTTTCAAAGCTGGAGGTAAATATGGCAACTAGACCCGTTTATATTTCAGAACACATATCACCATATGTTAATGAATGTTTTATTGATTTTGACTTTTTCCCAGGATTTTCAGTGGCACAAAAACAGCGATCCTTTCTTAGCTTGCATGAAAACTTTTTAAAAGAATACCACGAATATAAGGTGTTGGAAATTTCAAGTAAAAGTAATATTAAATTAGGAGCGCTGCTAAGTGCTTTTAATTTGATGATTACTACTACAAATCGTTCATTTCCGGTAGAAAACGCATTTCAAAGTAGCAAGGTTTTTGAGCGAGGCGGACCATATATTGATCTTCTAGATAAATCGCCCAAAGAAGCCAAAAAGGATGAACGGCTTAAAAATAGTGGAAGGTTAGTTGCGTTTAAATATTTCAATAATCTCTATCCTTTGAACCCCATAGATTACTTTTATAATTGGCTATATATAAATGCTTTAAATTTAAACACAGAGTTAGCAAAGGAAATTGTTAAATATGATGCGTTTACAGATATTGAATTTAATCCTCAAAAATCTATTAATTGTCAAGCTAGATCTGTTGCCATATTTGTTGGGCTTTCAAAAAGTAATATGCTTGATGAAGCATTAAAATCACAAAGAGATTTTTTGAGGATTGTATATAGAAAACAGATTGATGATAAAGACTATGAACAACTGACATTTGATTTATAAATATAAAAATATTCCGTGTTGCATAGCTCTATAAATTGTTGCTTTTTATTGTGAATATTTACAGCTTTGAATATATAAATAAAAATTTTTAGGGGTATTACAATATGGGAAAGGCGTTGAATGAGATGACTTTAGAAGAATTATGGGATTTATTTCCCATATTTCTTATACAGCATCAAGAACATTGGAAAGAATGGTATTTAGAAGAAGAAAGTAGGATACATAATTTTCTTCCTCTAACAGATAAAATTAGAATACATCATATTGGAAGCACCGCAATTAATAAAATTTGGGCGAAACCAATTATTGATATTCTTGTTGAAATTCCTACAAATTATTCTATGAAAAGTATCAAAGAAATATTTGTAGAAAACGGATATATTTGTATGTCAGAAGAAAAAAATAGAATGGATTTTAATAAGGGATATACAGATGAGGGTTTTGCTGAAAAAGTTTTCCATTTGCATTTAAGGTATTTGGGCGATAATAATGAGTTATATTTTAGAGACTATATGAATGACCATTCTGACCTGGCAAAACAGTATGAAGTAATGAAATTATCTCTTTGGAAAAAGTTTGAGCATGATAGAGATAGCTATACGAATGCTAAAGGACAGTTTATATCTGAATGTACTGAAAAAGCAATAAAAAAATATCTTAATAGATATTAAATTAAAATTTAAGGTAATTCCTTTTTTATTAAATTTTTTAAATGATCGGGAATATCATATGTTTTTAAGTGTACAAAGCTAATAAATGTTTTATTTCCAGATGAATCTATTTGATATGATGCTTCGTCATATCCAACTGGATCATGAGCCCCTATCATTGGATTGATACCAAAAGTGATATTTATTTTTCCAAGTTCCTTTGAAATCTTTTGAACTTTAATTTCATAATTATAAATAGCTGGGGTCATTGTAAAATATTCTTCGTAAAAACCGTTTGAGGCGGATGTAACATCCTCTATAAATAGTGCTATTATCAACTCATCCTTTATCTCGGCAGGGGACGTGGCATCAACATTAAATGTGGTTTGAGTTTTATATTTATTAATTAGATTGGCAGATATCGATAGTACCAAAAAATATACTAAAATCAAGTATAAAATTAAATTCTTCCGATTTTTCATGACTATACCTCAATGAGAATTGCTTAATTAATAAAAGGTATTATTTTAAAAAGGTACTTATTCCAAGAAACTCGAATTAGAATTTAACATATCACGGAACATTGAAAACTTAATATTGATAGTAAGTAGGATTTAATGTATTCTTATATATAATAGAGTTGGAATACGAAAGGAGATCTATATGCCATATATTACAATTGAGGGTGGAGTATTATCAGATGAACAAAAGCAAATGTTAATTAAACGGCTTACTGAAGTATCATCGGAGATAATGAAGGTACCACCGGAATTTTTTATGACCACAATTAAAGAATTGCCAGATGAAAATATTGGGATTGGTGGAAAGACAATTGACATAGTAAAAAATGAATACATTAAAAAAAACAGTAAATTTTAGTTCATCAGCATTTAAAACTACTAGCTATCAATATTAAGCTGGTAGTTTTTTTTATACTCAAAATTAGTATTTAACGCATTATTGTTCATTGGAAATTTAATATTGATAGTTAATAAGTTTGATGGTAATCTATTCATGAAGATGATTTATATTTTGTGTAAATAATAAAGAAAAAAAGAACAAGGAGGATTCTTTATGAAAAGATCAATGATGCAAGCATATGTTACAAGAAGTGATGAGGCGGTGGCTCTTTATCAAAAGGCTTTTGATGCTGTTCTCATCAGCAGTTATCCAAATGAAGATGGAACGTTTTTTCATTCAGAGCTTGATATTGAAGGAGAAATTTTAGCTGTGGCAGAACGAAATTCAGAATATGCCATTATTGGTGAGGAAACGATTACGGGCAACGTAATGCAGTTTTGTTTACATTATGGAGAAGGAAACGAAGAAAAGGTGCAGAAAGCATATAATGTGTTAAAAACTGATGCTAAAATTTTGATGCCGCTTGCACCATGTGAGTTCAGTACACTAATGGCAGATTTAATTGATAAATATGGTATTAGATGGTGCTTATTTGTATAGTTCGAATTTTTGGGAAATAGGAACAGGTAAAATTGAATATGTAAAGAAAACTACTAACTATCAGTATTAAGCTGGTAGTTTTTTAGTGCAGAAATTTAATCAATAAAACTTAAATTTACGTATCTTAAAAAATTGCTTTAATTATTAACCATAAAATAAACAATCATATGGAAAGTATAGGTATGGCATAGTACCATTTTTAAATCGAGTTTTTCTTCGTAATATTTTGGACTTCTTTTCTATACTTTTCTAAGGTTTCTTTTTGTATGAATTTAATCGTGAGTGAAATAAAAGCAGGAAGTTATAGCGCATAAACAATGGTTATAGCTTTTGGAATAAAATTATTATGAAAATAAGAAGTTAAAATGGAGGGATTAGAATGGCATCAGAAAGATTTGAAAAAATTTATGTACAGGGGAAGATAGCACCAGTGACGGAAATATGGCTGGACAAGCAGACGGGTGTAAACTATATATTTCACAGAGATGGTAATGCATCTGGATTTACTCCCTTGTTGGATGAAACTGGTAAACCTGTTATTACTAAATAAATCTTATTTATCTAATAGCATACATGATGGAGTGAGAGGCTGGATTTATTTTCCAGAGTATATTATATTGAAATTATCCATCGGATTAACTTAATAAGAGCTGTTTCAGGGTACGCCTATACTAGGCGCACCCTGAAACAACTGCCATAATTTTGATGGAGGGCTATTTTATAAGAGTTATTTTAAAAGGCAACTATTAGAGAAAGGAAAGGTGATTACAATGGTGAAGAAAGCACTATTCGCATCCACCTATATCTTACACTCTATTGCTGATTTGTCATCTCTGATACCTTTAAATACTGCCTGCCGGAAACTGTCTTTTTCAGTTGGCATTGATTCAACGATACAAACTAATTCAGGAGCAAGCCATACGGCATCTTTATTTCCTTCCGGAACATATCCAAAAGGGGAATAGTCGATGATTTTATATTTATGCTGATTTAATATATTAAGACTAACCCCCAGAGTGACGTGCCCTTTATACACAAGAATATCATCATCATATTGTCCAAGAACAAGGCTGGTCATGTGATTCTCCTTTGGAATATACCCGCAAATGACACAGTCATCAGCAGCCATTATCTTGCATTTGATCCAGTCTTTCGTTCTTTTTCCCGGCCAGTACAGGCTGTCTTTTCTTTTTGCTACAATTCCCTCTAATCCTTTTTCTTTTACAAGGTCAAACAGCATAATCCCGTCATTCTCCACATACCTGGATACCGAGATGATATGATTCTCGACAATAACGTCCTGGAGATATTTTTTCCGCTCCATAAGTGGGAGCATAGTGATATCTTTATCTTTGTAATATAATATATCATAGGCGATAATACTGGCAGGATATCTGTCAGCAGCAAGTTTTATCTTAAACTGGTTACTCATTAAAGCTCTTTTTTGAACCTCAAAGAAATCAGGAACTCCGTTTTTCAGTACAAGTAATTCATGGTCAAGAATGCATTTTACCTTTACCTGCCTGTAGAGAGCTTCAAGTTCCGGAAATATAGGAATCATAAGTTTATTCCTTTTATTCCTCATTTCTGTTCCATCATCTAAATAGGACAGGCATCTGATACCGTCCCATTTGATCTCGAAAATATGGTTCGGTGAGTCAAACGGATCCTGCATCTCAGAAATCAGCATGGGACTGACGCTTTTACTATCAAATATATCCATTATGCCAGACCTTTGGTTCCTTTTGCTATTTCAACCGTCCTCTTCATGGCTTCCATAAGATCAATAATATTATTCTGACCTTCCGTATCAGCATTTACTATTTCCTTGCCGGCTATTTTTGTTTCGATTGCCTGACGTAGTCTATCCTGATATTCATCATGATATAAACCAGGGTCAAATGTTGATGTCATTGAATCAATCATGGTTTTTGCCATTTCCACTTCTGGTTTTGTGACCTCCGGTTTGGTTACTGCCACCGGCACAGCCTGAATTTCAGCCTGATAGAATAAAGTTTTTGCAATTATACCATCTTTCGCAGGATACAATACCATTAAATTTTCAGTCGAACCTATTACTGTTTTGGCAATTCCTACTTTTTTCTGTGAGAGCATGGCCTGACGCAGCAGTTCACAGGCTTTTTCTGCTCCGGGTTCGGGGACAACATAGTAATTTTTTTCGTAATAAATCTGATCTACATCTGATAATTTTGCAAAATGCTCAATGTGGATCGTTTTGTCTTTTTTGGTTTTGATTTTTTCCAGTTCGTCTTCTGTAAAGGTTACATACTTTCCCTTTTCATATTCATATCCCTTTATAATGCCATCCGGATCGACTTCTTTATTACAGGAAGGGCAAATTTTTTTGTATTTCACCCGCTCATGGGTATCTTTACACAGCTGGTTGAAACTAACGGAAATATCTTTTGTGGTTTTATATAATCCAACCGGGATATAGAGCATCCCCACATTGATTGCACTTTTATGAGCTACAGCCATATTATCGCCTCCTTATTTTCAATTATTGTTTGATAAAAGATGGAAAATATGCATTGTTCAGCTCAAAGTTATTTATAATATTCATTAAGGTTTTAAGCAATCGCATTCTTTGTTACAATTAGGAAAATAAAAAGGAGGCTGCAATCTTATATGAATATAAAATTAAAAACTGTAATCTTAGAATGCCGCGATATACACCAATTGGTGTCTTTCTACACAGACCTTTTGCATTGGCCGGTAGTGTTTGAATTAGAAACCTTTATTGGAATACACTCAAATGAAGAAGATATGGGAATCGCCTTTCAGTATGATGAAAATTATGTTCCGCCAACCTGGCCGTCACAGCCGGGGCGTCAGCAGATGATGGCACATTTAGATTTTGCTGTAGATGATAAGAATGAGTTAAAGGAAGCAATGGAAAAAGCAATTATGCTGGGGGCAAAAATTGCTGATGAACAGTATGGCGGAGAAGAGTGGATTACTATGCTCGATCCTGCCGGACATCCATTTTGTTTTGTGATATGGAAGCATTAAAAACAGATGTTGAAACGGTAATTTTAATACAAGTGCCGGGGCAGGGGCAGAGACTCTTGCTGCCGGCATATTTTTTTATATTTTCCCTGCTTTTTATTGCATATTTACACTATGAGATAGAATATAATCTGTGGAAAATCAGTTAATATTATCCAAAATGTGAAAAAAATAACATTTTAAACAAGCATATGGTTACATTGTATGATAAGCATCAATATTTATCAATATTTATGTATCTGTTAACGAAATTTTCGGATGTACAAATCTGTTGAAAAAAGTAGAAAACGAGCAAAAAAGTACGAGTATGCTAGTGAAATAAGGATTCTGTTGTGCAAAATGCATACATAAAAAAGTATGATAAATAAAAAACAATACAAAAACACAATAAAAATAAAAATAAATTTAAAAAAATATTGCAATATGCACAAATATGTGATATATTATCTTTAAGTAAAATCCTTGAGAGAAGAGCGCAGATACGACAGCAGAAATGCTGATTAATCGTTATGCGCTCTTTTTTTGAAAGTAAAAGTCAGACCACTATTAACAGGTGGACCTATAGCTAAATAAAGGAGATGTAAAGTTGGACAATAAATTATGGACAATTATAGAAAATAATCCCATTATTGCTGCGGTAAAAGACATGGATGGGTTAAAAAAATGTGCTGAATCAGATGTCAAAGTAATTTTTATATTATTTGGAGATGTCTGCAATATTAATCAGATTATAGATGAAGTAAAAAAAGAAGATAACATAGTCCTGGTACACATGGACTTGTTAGTAGGACTAAGCGGAAAGGAAGTTGCGGTTGATTTTATTAAAACACATACAAATGCGGATGGGATTATCACTACAAAGCAGCCCCTCATCCAGCGTGCCAAAGAGATAGGGTTATATACTGTTCTGCGATATTTCGTAATTGATTCCATGGCTCTGGTGAATATTGAGAAGCAAAATTGTTGTTCATATGGAATGCTGCCGGATGTAATTGAGATTTTACCTGGAGTTATGCCAAAAGTAATTAAGAAAATATGCAAAATCAGCAAGGTGCCGGTAATTGCCGGTGGTTTGATTTCAGATAAGGAAGATGTGATGGCAGCGTTGGCAAGCGGTGCACTTTCTATATCAACCTCTGACCAGGCGGTATGGTTTATGTAATAAAAGGGTATGTACACAATATATAGAAACTGTTTATCATATGTAAGGAGGTCAATTGGCATGAAGAAGTTTATTAATGATGTGTCACAGGTAGAGAACGAGATGATTTTGGGACTGGTTAAAGCATATCCACAGTATTTGCAAAAGCTTGATTGCGGTAATGTAGTAATTCGAAGCAACAGGAAAGAGAATAAGGTTGCTTTAATAAGCGGCGGCGGAAGCGGGCATGAACCTGCACATGCTGGATATGTCGGAACCGGAATGCTTGATGCAGCTGTGGCAGGAGCAGTTTTCACCTCACCGACACCAGATCAGGTTTACGAGGGTATAAAAGCAATTGCAGGTGATGCAGGTGTACTAATGGTAATTAAGAATTACACTGGTGATGTAATGAATTTTGAAATGGCAGCAGAGATGGCCGAGGCCGACGGAATATTGGTAAAACAGGTGGTTGTTAATGATGATGTTGCAGTGAAGGACAGTTTATATACAGTTGGCAGAAGAGGTGTGGCAGGTACTGTATTTGTACATAAAATTGCAGGAGCTGCAGCTGAGAAGGGGGAAGATATCCATAAGGTTCAGGCCGTTGCCCAGAAGGTAGTGGATAATGTCCGCACAATGGGAGCAGCGATCAGACCGTGTATCGTTCCAGCCAATGGAAAGCCGGGATTTGAATTGGCAGAAGATGAGATGGAAGTAGGGATCGGAATCCATGGTGAGCCCGGAACACACCGTGAGAAAATAAAAACTGCAGATGAAGTTGTTGATTTACTGCTTGAGAAAATACTCGCTGATATCGATTATTCGGAAAGCGAAGTCGCAGTTATGATTAACGGTGCTGGTTCAACTCCTCTTATGGAACTGTTTATTATCAACAACAGGGTATCTGACGTTTTAAAGGAAAAAGGAATCACTGTTTATAAGACCTATGTGGGCGAATATATGACATCGATTGAGATGGAAGGCTTCTCCATTTCTTTATTAAAACTGGATGCTGAATTAAAATCCCTGTTAGATGAAAAAGCAGACACACCGGCATTTAAAGCATGATGATTGTGGAGTGATGAGATGAACAAAGAAAATGTAATGCTTGCAATTGATAAGATGATTGATGCCATGGAAAACCAGAAAGAGTTCCTTACAGAGCTTGATAATGTCATCGGCGATGGGGACCATGGTATTAATATGGCAAGAGGCTTTGGTGAAATTAATAAAAAAAGGGATATACTGGCTGCAATGGATGTCGCTGATATGATAAAAAATGTTGGAATGATCCTGGTAGCGACGGTTGGAGGTGCATCAGGTCCACTATACGGAACTGCTTTTATGAAAGCGGGAACCTTTTTAAAGGGTAAGGAGGAACTGTCTTTTGATGATTTTTTAGAAGCTTTTCAATATGCCATAGAGGGAGTAATGGCACGGGGGAAAGCAGTGGAAGGGGAGAAAACCATGCTTGATGCCATGCTGCCTGCAAAGCGCGCAATGGAAACAGAATGGCAGCTGACACAAGATGAAAAAAAATCCGTAGAGGCAGGTCTGACAGCAGCAAAAGAGGGGGTGGAGTATACGAAAACAATAATCGCCACAAAGGGAAGAGCAAGCTATCTGGGCGAGCGCAGTATCGGTCATCAGGATCCCGGTGCAACTTCTTTTACATTTCTGTTAGAAGCGATTGCTTCCCAGATGTGACAGGAGGAAAATTATGGTTAGTTTTGTGATTGTATCCCACAGCCGGTTATTAGCCGAAAGTGTGGCTGATTTTACTAAGATCATGGCAGAACAGGTTACAGTAATACCTGCCGGCGGTCTGGAGGATGGCAGCTTCGGAACCAGTTATCAGATGATTTCAGATGCAATAGAAAAGGCGTATACCCCTGATGGCGTTTTGGTACTTATGGATATGGGGAGTGCGGTGATGACAACGGAAATGGTTTTGGAATCCATGGAAAACCGTAAAGTGAAAATGGTTGACTGCCCACTGGTGGAAGGAGCTGTTGCCGGAACCATTGATGCGGCGGGTGGTTTAAGTATGGAATCTATCTGCAGAAACTTGACAGATACAGGATATGTCAACAAGTTTTAAAGGTACATTAAGTACTTATTAAATAAGAAATTAAAGGAGGATATTATTAATGGCGAAGTACGTAATGGCTTTGGACTCAGGAACAACAAGCAACAGGTGCATTTTATTTAATGAAAGAGGTGAAATGTGCAGTGTGGCTCAAAAAGAGTTTACACAGTATTTTCCAAAACCCGGCTGGGTTGAACATGATGCAAATGAAATCTGGTCAACACAGTTAGGCGTGGCTGTTGAAGCAATGTCTAAGATTGGCGCAGGCGCTGAAGATATTGCTGCAATTGGTATTACGAATCAGAGAGAGACAACAATAGTCTGGGATAAAACGACTGGAGAGCCGGTATATCATGCAATTGTATGGCAGTGCAGACGTACTTCCGAGTATTGTGATTCTTTAAAAGAGAAAGGTCTCACAGACTCCTTCAGGCAGAAAACAGGTCTTATCATTGATGCATACTTTTCAGGAACGAAGCTGAAATGGATCTTAGACAATGTTGAGGGCGTCAGAGAACGGGCAGAAGCAGGAGAATTACTTTTTGGTACGGTTGAAACGTGGCTTATATGGAAGCTGACAAAAGGCAGAGTTCATGTGACTGATTATTCCAATGCTTCAAGAACCATGCTTTTCAACATACAGGAGTTAAAATGGGATCAGGATATATTAAAAGAATTAAATATACCGGAATGTATGCTTCCCGAAGCAAAACCGTCAAGTTTTGTATATGGCGAATCTGATCCTCAGTTCTTTGGCGGTCCGATCCCCATCGGAGGCGCAGCAGGAGATCAGCAGTCAGCTTTATTTGGCCAGACCTGTTTTACAGCCGGTGAAGCAAAGAATACATACGGAACCGGATGTTTCCTCCTTATGAACACAGGAGAAAAACCGGTATATTCCAAAAACGGGCTGGTAACAACGATTGCCTGGGGACTTGACGGAAAGGTAAATTATGCCCTGGAGGGATCGATCTTTGTTGCAGGAGCTGCAATTCAGTGGCTGCGTGATGAGATGAAGCTGGTTGATTCATCTCAGGATTCTGAATATATGGCAAAGAAGGTAAAGGACACCAATGGCTGCTATGTAGTCCCTGCATTTACAGGCCTTGGAGCGCCTCATTGGGATCAATATGCAAGAGGAACCATCGTGGGTCTCACAAGAGGAGTCAACAAATATCATATTATCAGAGCGACTCTTGAATCACTGGCTTTCCAGGTGAATGATGTTATCAGCGCGATGCAGGCAGACTCAGGTATCACTCTCAGCACATTAAAAGTTGATGGCGGTGCAAGTGCAAATAACTTCCTGATGCAGTTCCAGTCTGATATTATGGGAGCTCCGGTACACAGACCGGTATGTGTTGAGACGACTGCTATGGGAGCAGCATATCTTGCAGGACTTGCGGTAGGTTACTGGGAAAATAAGGAAGCTGTTATAAAGAACTGGCAGATCGACAGGATATTTACCCCCGAAATGGCTGAAACAGAGAGAAAAGAGCTTATTAATGGCTGGAATAAAGCGGTTAAATGTTCTTATGGCTGGGCAAAGGATTGATACTGTCTATTAAAATCATGATTTCAGGAGGTAGAGGAGTATGCTGATTTTTATTTCAGAAATGATAGGTACTATGTTGCTCATATTACTTGGCGATGGTGTAGTAGCGAACGTTACCTTAAATAAGTCAGGAATGAAGGGGGGCGGGTCAGTCCAGATAACTTTTGCATGGGGTCTTGCTGTCTTATTGCCCGCATTCATTTTCGGGCAGGCTTCAGGGGCATCTTTTAATCCGGCATTAACACTTGCACTGGCTGCAGAAGGAACCGTAGCATGGAGTGTTGTTCCAAATTACATTGCAGGTCAGCTCATTGGAGCATTTCTAGGTGCAGTTTTGGTTTATGTGCTGTTCAAAGGTCAGTTTGATGCTACAGAGGAAGCTGCAACGAAACTTGGAGTATTTTCCACAGGTCCGTCCGTTCCCAATACCGGACTTAATCTGTTAAGTGAAGCAGTTGGAACTTTTGTACTTGTTTTTGCAATCAAAGGCATTGCAAACGTGCCGAATTTAGCATCTGGTGTTGATAAACTGCTTGTATTCGGTATCATTGTTTCCGTTGGTATGTCTCTGGGTGGATTAACCGGATATGCGATCAATCCAGCTCGTGATTTAGGCCCCCGTATTGCACATGCATTGCTTCCAATTAAAGGAAAGGGAGATTCTAACTGGGGATATTCCTGGATACCTGTAGTTGGTCCTGTTATTGGTGCACTTGCGGCCGTATTGTTATACAATGCGATTCCCTGGTAAAATGAAAAATTAATATTGATTGCGCGAGAAGGAGAGCCAGGAGGTTAGCATATACAAAATGTTAATGAACCTGGTTCTTTTTTCGCAAAGGAGGCCTTTGTATGTATGATGTAATTATTATAGGAGCAGGTGTTACCGGCTGCTCCATTGCGAGAGAGATTTCAAAATATAAGGTAAATGCCTGTGTTGTTGAAAAGGAAGAAGATGTCTGCTGCGGTACATCAAAAGCCAATAGCGCGATTATGCATGCGGGATTTGATGCAGAGGAAGGCTCTCTTATGGCCAGACTAAATGTGAGAGGCAATGAGATGGTTGAAACTTTAGCAGCAGATCTTGATATTCCGTTTATACGGAATGGCTCACTGGTTGTCTGCACCAATGAAGAGGATTTGCCTAAGTTGCAGGATTTGTATGAGAGAGGAATTGCTAATGGAGTCAAAGATCTGGCTGTCTTAAACAGAGAAGAGTCTGTCAGGCTGGAACCCAATTTGTCTGATCAGGTGCTTGGTTCTTTATATGCACCAACAGCAGGAATTATCTGCCCGTTTACAATGACATTTGCTTTCGCGGAAAATGCCAGCCAGAACGGGGTAGTATTTAAGTTTAACACCACAGTTGTAAATATTCATAAAAATAATGGCTTTTATGAGGTAAAAACCAATTATGGGATTTTAGAAACAAAATATGTTGTGAATGCGGCAGGAGTATATGCTGATGTTTTTCATAACATGGTTAGCAGGGAAAAAATGAAAATAACGGCAAGGCGCGGTGAGTATTGCCTTCTTGATAAATCAGCGGGTAGCCATGTATCCAAAACCATTTTTGCTTTACCTGGAAAATATGGCAAAGGTGTTTTGGTAGCGCCCACCGTACATGGAAATTTAATTATCGGTCCGACAGCTGCTGATATTGAAGATAAAGAAGGGACCAATACAACAAAGGAGGGGATTCAGGAGCTGCTTCAAAAAGCTGGTAATACAGTTAAGGATCTGCCGCTTCGACAGACCATTACCTCTTTTGCCGGCCTTCGTGCACACGAAGATCATCATGAATTTATTATAAAGGAAGCAGAAGATTCCGCCGGTTTTATTGATGCAGCCGGGATGGAGTCACCGGGGTTAACAAGTGCCCCGGCTGTTGGGGAAATGGTAGTTGATATTATAAAAAACACATTCCAGATGGAGAAAAAATCAGACTATATTGCAGTAAGGAAAGGCATTATCCATGCGGCTGAGCTTACAGTTGAGGAAAGGAATGAGTTGATTAAAAGGCAGCCTGAATATGGAAATATCATATGCAGATGTGAAATGATTTCAGAGGGAGAGATACTGGATGCCATTCACAGACCATTAGGAGCAAAGTCACTTGATGGAATAAAACGCCGGGTAAGAGCAGGCGCAGGAAGATGCCAGGCTGGATTTTGTACCCCAAAAACAATGGAAATTTTGTCGAGAGAACTGCACATTCCAATGGAAGATATCGTGAAATCAGGCATGGAAGCAAAAGTTGTTATTGGGAAAAACAGAGCTGTTAAGTGAGGAGAGACCTATGGAAAATTATGATATTGTGGTTATTGGCGGAGGACCGGCAGGGCTTGCTGCAGCAGCTTCGGCAAAAGAAAACGGCTGTGAAAGTATTCTGATACTGGAGAGAGACAATGAGCTTGGAGGAATATTAAATCAGTGCATCCATAATGGATTTGGACTTCATACGTTTAAAGAAGAATTGACCGGACCGGAATATGCTTACAGATTTATTAAAAGAGCAGAAGAACTTGGGATAGAATACCGTCTTCATACCATGGTCATGGATATTTCGGAAAATAAAGTTGTTACAGCCATGAACAGGGAAAGAGGGCTTTATACGATTTTGGCTAAGGCAGTTATTCTGGCAATGGGCTGCAGAGAAAGGCCGAGAGGAGCATTAAATATCCCGGGTTACAGGCCGGCCGGTATATTCTCTGCGGGAACGGCACAGCGTCTTATTAATATAGACGGCTACATGCCAGGAAAAGAGGTTGTAATCCTGGGGTCTGGTGATATTGGTCTGATCATGGCCAGAAGAATGACTCTTGAGGGAGCAAAGGTCAAAGTGGTGGCAGAGCTGCTTCCTTTTTCCGGCGGCTTGAAGCGTAATATCGTTCAGTGCCTGGATGATTATAATATTCCGCTGAAACTAAGGCATACAGTCGTAGATATTGACGGTAAAGAGCGGCTGAAAGGAATTACACTGGCCCAGGTTGGAGATGATGGAAAGCCAATAAAGGAAACAGAAGAATATATTTCCTGTGACACTCTTTTGCTGTCAGTTGGATTGATTCCCGAAAATGAACTGTCCAACGCCTGCAAAATAAAGATAGAGCCTGTAACATCAGGACCGCGGGTAAATGAAAGCCTGGAAACCAGTATTTCGGGAATATTTGCATGCGGCAATGTACTCCATGTTCATGATCTGGTTGATTACGTATCAGAAGAAGCCGCACTTGCAGGAAAAAATGCGGTGAAGTATATTTCTGCCATGGGAACTGAGGCTGCATATCCGGACCAAAATCCGGCAGAACCCATTCGTCTGGTGGCAACAGAGGGAGTCAGATATACGGTACCTGCCGAAATAAATTTAAACAAAATGGATGAGAGTCTGATTGTCAGGTTTCGTGTCGGTAATGTATTTCAGGACTCTTTTATCAGCGTATATTATGACGATGAGCGGGTTGTGCACCGAAAAAAGAAAATTATGGCTCCGGGTGAAATGGAAGAAATCAAACTGCAAAGGGATAAGCTGAAACAAGTTAAGAATCTGAGAACGATTACCGTTAAAATTGAAAAGGAGTAGAGATGTCCGTTGAAAAGAGAGAATTGATTTGCATAGGCTGCCCTGTCGGCTGTAATTTGACTGTTACACTGGAAAGCGGATCTGTTATGAAGGTGGAAGGCAACACCTGTCCTAAGGGTGATACTTACGCCAGAAAAGAGGTTACAAATCCAACCAGAATTGTGACATCAACGGTGGAAGTAGTCGGAGGCAGCAGGCCTCTTATATCAGTTAAAACGAAAGACGATATCCCCAAGGATAAGATTTTTGAATGTATGGAGGAGATAAAACGGGTTAAGGTAACGTCTCCTGTTCATATCGGAGATGTTATTATAGAAAATGTTGCAGGAACAGGAACTTCTATAGTCTCTACAAAAAATGCGTAGCAGGTCTGTTTTACCAGACCTGCGAAAATAAAACGATTATTTCAGCAAGTCCTGATATTCCGGATGCTTATCAAACCAGGTGATAGCATAGGAACATGTCAGGACTGCTTTTTTTCCTTCAGAACGCAGATGATCTGCAGCGGCCTGCATCAGCTGGCCTGCGATGCCCTGGCCTCTGAGAGAATCATCCACGAAGGTATGATTGATATTAACAGTCTTATCATCTACATCTGGAAAGGTAACTTCAGCCAGCAGGTTGCTGTCTGAATGATAAAGTGCGATCTTATTGGGAGTGTAGGTAAAGTTCATAGATAATACCTCCTTGTTTTGTAATGAAACGATTATATCATTTTAAGGAAAAAGGTTCAAGGAGATCTCAATGTATCATGATTCATAATAAAATAGCAATAAAAAAAGAGCATCGTAAAAATTGGGGAAACGATGCTCCAAAGAAGAGTTATAGTAAGTATAACCTAAAAATGTCATTATGTAAAGCTGAAAATATGTGAAATGTGTGGAATTATTATGAATTAAACGTATTTTAACAATATTATTACATGACATAAAATATATTATTTTTTATGATGTTTTACTGAAATATTTTAATACCTTTTCTTTTATAAAACATGACATACAGCTGTCTTTCTTTCTGTGATATGATGATTCTGCGCCTGATGAATTCTGCGCAGACTAAGTTTGGAGGATTGAAGTATGGATAGAGACAGAATGAATCTTTATTGGAAGTATGTGGCGGAACAAAATGCAGATCAGCTTTTGACTTTTTTTCATGAGAATGGGGTGATTTGCTGGCATTGTACAAATGAACAGTTTACTGTTACGGAGTTTATAAAAGTGAACTGTGAATATCCGGGAAAATGGAATGGGGAGTTGGAACGAATGGAGCAGATTGGTGATCTGATTATTACGGTTGCCCATATCTGGTCGGATGAGGTATCCTGTCATGTTGTTTCATTTTTTCAGATGGAATATGGTAAGATTAAACAACTGGATGAATATTGTGGCGATGACGGGGAAATCCCAACATGGCGTCTGGATATGAAGAAAGACAGGCCGATTCTGTGAAATGTAATTTAAACTCTACAAACTGGGTCTGTGAATTTAAGGACAGCGAAGGTAACCATATTGAGATGACCGCGCCGGTCTATTCTTCTTGACTGCGGGAGGTGTTTACGTTAATATTCTTAAAAAGGAGGATCATAATCTGTTTCTATGTATTACAGCTTTTTTCTGAAAAATCCATTTTGAAATAACATACCAAAGACGATCCCCATTGCTAATCCGATTCCAAGATTATTAATTACTGAAGCACAGATTAAACCAACGCTGATGCCCAGTGCTAAGCCATTCTGGCAAGAGTCATTTTTGTTAAAATATGAATTTGGCATTATGTATTACCCCTTATGTTTTTTTTATATATTACATCAGTAATTACGTTAAGTACACTGGTATTTTCTGAGAGTAATACATATTTCAGGGATATTTGCAAAGAGAGGGAAGAGATGGAAATGATATCTTTTACAAAAAGACAGGCATGCCGTTTTCTGTTTCGGAAGCAGGGACTGCTTGGAGACTATCGGTTTGAGGGAAAGCAGGGAGTTATGGACTTTATCCGTCAGGCTGGCTGTATCCAGTTTGACCCGGTGGATGTGTGCGGAAAAAATGCTGAACTGGTTCTGCAGTCACGGATCAGAAGGTTTTCCAAACAGATGCTTTCTGATCTTTTATATCAGGACCGTGTGCTTGTAGATTACTTTGATAAAAACCTTTCTATTTTTCCAGTGGGTGACTGGCCGTATTTTGAACGCTTCCGAAAGCAGCACCGGCAGTGGGAGCGAAGTCATGAGGCAGTTCATGGGGCACAGGGGCAGGTGAAGAGATACATCGCAGATCACGGTCCGGTGTGTTCCGGGGATCTCGATATGCCGGATAAGGTGGACTGGTACTGGAGCCGTACCAAACTGTCCAGAGCAGTGCTTGAGCATATGTATTTTACCGGTGAGCTGGCGGTTCATCATAAAGCGGGATCTATCAAATACTATGATCTCATTGAAACCTGCATACCTGAGACGATTTTATCAAGTCCTGATCCGTATCCGGATGAGCATGACCATCACACATGGCGTATTTTACGCAGAATCGGCGCTGTGGGGCTTATGTGGAACCGGGCTTCTGACGCATGGCTGAATATCGACGGTCTGAAATCAGCGGAGAGAAGTGCCGTTTTTACACGGCTTCTTAAGGAAGAAAAAATAAAAAAAGTCCAGATAAAAGGGATCAAAGAGGAGCTGTATATGCTGGTGGAGGATATTCCTTTAGCCAGACAATGCGAGGATCATATAAGCTGGAAAAAAAGATGTGAATTTATTGCCCCATTAGATAACTTATTGTGGGACCGAAAGTTAATACAGGCACTTTTTGGCTTTGATTACAAATGGGAAATTTACACTCCCCCGGAAAAACGCAGATACGGACATTATGTGCTGCCTGTTATTTACGGTGATCGTTTTATCGGCAGAATTGAGGCATCTGCCGATACGAAAAAACAGACATTATTGGTAAAAAACATCTGGTTTGAGCCAGGTGTCAAGCGGTCAAAGTCAATGGATGAAGCCATTGATGCTGCAATCAGACGGTTTTCAATATTTAATCAATGCAGGGAAATTATAATGGAAGAATCATATAAGAATGGAGAAATATAAAAATGAATATAGAAAATATAGAAAAACTCTCAAAGCAGTTTATCTGGAGTGATAAAGCGGGACTGGTCACGAAATCATTAGGGGAATCGGCAGGAAGCCAGAAGCTTTATGTAAATATTGATTATGTCCCTCCCGGAGCATTCAGCACGAAATACCACAGCCATTCACAGCAGGAGGAATTTTTCCTGATTCTGTCGGGAAAAGGAACTTTGCGGTTAAACGGGCAGGAACAGGAAGTGGGAAAAGATGATTTTATCGCAAAACCGGCTGGGAAAGACATTGCTCATACATTTTTCAATTCCGGCAATGAAGTTCTGGTGATTCTCGACGTGGGAACGAAGGAGAATGAGGATACCTGCTATTATCCTGATGAGGATGTTTATATGCAAAAATCCAATGGGGTAAGACGTATATTCTCCGGAAAACAGACAGACAAATCCTGGTCATCCGATCCTAATTCCGGAGAAAATAATTCGGCAGAATAACTGGAAATAATTACCAGTACCATATTATGGAAATATTATTGATTTTTAGTCTGATAATTGCTAATATATGGTCAGAATACCAGAATCAGCAAGGAGACTTAAATATGGCAAGAGGAGTAAGAAAATCATCACTTGAAAAGCTTCAGAAGGAATTGGCAGAAGTACAGGAATCCATTCAGCAGCATAAGAATTCAATTGCTGAATTAATAGAAAAAGAGAAGGAAATTCAGGAAAAGATCAGTCTGGAACAGTTTAAGGAAGTATCTTCCATTCTGGACCAGCAGAATATGTCGATTACCGATTTAAAAGAACTCCTGATATCCAGAACAAAATAACAAAATTTTTATGGGGGATACCTTTTGGTATCTCTTTTTTTTGATAAGAATCCAATTTCAATCATGTTGCCAGCTGGAAAAATTTGGTGTATCCTTAATAAGATATAACGATTAACCGCACCAGAGGAGAGAGTTATGATTCGAATTGCAGTTGTGGATGATGATGCAGAGAGTGTTTCGCAGCTAAAGGAATATTTACTCCGGTATCAGAATGAACGGAATGAGCTGTTTCACATTCTCACTTTTTCTGACGGAGATGAAATTGTTGAAAACTATAAGGCGGAGTACGATATTATTTTACTGGATATAGAAATGAGATTTATGGATGGAATGACGGCGGCCCAGCACATCCGGGAAAAGGATCCTGAGGTCATTATCATTTTCATCACCAACATGGCCCAGTATGCCATTAAAGGCTATACCGTCCATGCGACGGATTATGTGCTGAAACCGGTTTCCTATTTTTCTTTTTCCCAGAGGCTTGATAAGGTGATCGGGCGCATGAACCGGAATGTTAAAAAGTTTATGGCGGTTAACATAAAGGGAGGTACGGTGAAGCTGTACCTCACGGATATCTGTTATGTTGAAAGTCTTGGGCACCGGCTTATTTTTCATACCCTCACCGGAGAGTATGTGACCTTTGGAGCGATGAAGGATGCGCAGGAAAAACTGAGAAATTCAAATTTTTTCCGGTGCAGCAAGGGATATCTTTTAAACCTGGAGCATGTGGAAGGGGTGCAGGATGGCTGCGTGCTTATGAAAGGAGCCAGACTGCCGGTCAGCAGGACGAAAAAAAAGGAGTTTATGGAAGAACTGACCAATTATCTTGGAGGGACTTTATAATGAACCATATTACACTGACAGAGATTCCAAGGCTTTACACTGGGATTGCGGAGTGGGCCGCATGCAGCATCTACGTTTTAAATCTCAAAAGGAAATTGAAAGGGTTTTCCCTGGCGGCTGTCATGGGCATTGCATGCTTTCTGCAATGCAGCATACAGCTGGCAGCAGGAACGTTTCCAAAGTCATTGTGGATTCCCGGAATGCTTTTGGCAATTGGCCTGATGCAGGCATATTTCATGTTTACCTGTGAGGTGAAGGCCGGCAGCGCGGCATATTATTGCGTCAGGTCGTTTATTCTGGCGGAATTTACGGCATCGTTGGAGTGGCAGCTTTATTATAATGCAGTACTCAATACCCAGATATCGGCGATGTGGCTGGATATTCTTGTTTTTTTCATCGTCTTCGGAGCTGTTTTCGGAGGCGCTTATTTTTTGGAGAGAAAGCATATCCGGAAGGAAAATATTACGCTGAAAGAGCTGCTGTTTGTAACAGCCACCGGAGTGACTGTATTTTTTGTCAGCAACTTAAGCTTTGTATATTCCAATTCTCCCTTCAGCAGCCAGATTACAAAGGAGATATTTAACATCAGGACACTGGTGGATCTAAGCGGCCTTGTTATCCTTTTTGCTTATCACATATTAAGGCAGGAGATGCAGGTAAAATATGATTTGGAAGCTATGCGCAACATTCTCCAGAGCCAGTATTCCCAGTACCGGAAATCAGGGGAAAGCATAGAGATGATAAACCGGAAATATCATGACTTAAAACACCAGATTGCTGTTTTAAGAGCAGAACAGGACTCTGAAAAACGGCTGGCATTTTTAGATGAAATGGAAAGCGAGATCCGCACCTATGAGGCTCAGAACAAAACAGGCAATTCCGTGGTGGATACCATACTCACCGGGAAAAGTATGACATGTCAGAGACATGAGATTGAGCTGACTTCAGTGGTTGATGGAAAGCTGTTGAATTTTATCCATGTCATGGACATCTGTACGATTCTTGGTAATGCTCTGGACAACGCCATTGAATGTGCAATACAAATTGAAGACAAGGAGAAAAGACTGATTCACGCAGAGGTACTTTCCAAAAAAGAATTTGTTGTCATGCGGTTTGAGAATTATTTTGAAGGAAATATCCGGTTTGAGAACAATCAGCCGGCAACCACAAAGGCAAATAAGGAGTATCATGGATATGGCATCAAAAGTATTAAATACACCGTTAAAAAATACAATGGCTGGGTAACCATTGATACGAAAGATAACTGGTTTAAACTGAATGTGGTCATCCCCCTTCCCAGGGAGGAATAAGTTAAAATACGGCAGCGCTAACCTCCCTGAAACCGGACAGGCAGCGCTGCTTTTTATGCAGAAAAACCGACCGGTTGTGCAATTGACGGCCCAGTGCGCCATAACTGTGTTAAAGTAAGAAGACAAAACCAGTTTCTGGTATTATGCATGGAGGAGGATGAAAGAAATGTTACAGATTAACATTGATGATGTGTTAAAAATCGTCAAATTGTGTGTACCGTATCTCATCGGCTTTGCCGTAGTTGCTGCAGCTGCAGCCGTAGTTATGGTGGTATGCAAAAAGAGGAAGGGGTCCACGAAGTATCTGATCCGCAAAAACAGCCTTATGGCTATTCTTCTGGCTTTTGTTGTGGTTGTAAACCTAATCTGCTGGGGACCTATGTCCAATCTGATTTCACTGGCAACCGGCAGCGGAACCATTTCACAGGAGACATCTGATGAGGCAACCGATCTTTGTACTGAGATTGCGAAGGAAGGGATTGTTCTTTTGAAAAATGATGCAGACCTTCTTCCGTTAAAGAATAATTCCAATTTAAACGTATTTGGCTGGGCTTCCACAAACCCATGCTATGGGGGAACAGGATCCGGGTCTCTTTCAAAGGCATATGAGACGGTATCGCTGCTTCAGGGCCTCACGGATGCAGGCTTTAAGCTTAATACCAGCCTGACTGATTTTTATACGGCATACCGCACGGACCGCCCAAGTGTTGGCATGTGGGATCAGGACTGGACGCTGCCGGAGCCGGCGGCAGACACTTACAGCGGCAAGCTCATAGAAGATGCCAAAGCTTTTTCTGATACGGCTATGGTGGTCATTACCCGGGTAGGAGGAGAGGGGGCAGATCTTCCCACTGATGTAAGCAAGGTTACATATACCGACAATTCCAAGGAATACAAGGATTTTGAGCCGGGAGAGCATTATCTGCAGTTAAGCCGGACAGAAAAGAATCTGATGGATCTGGTATGTTCCAGTTTTGATCATGTTATTGTGGTATACAACGGTGCCAATGCCATGGAGCTTGGTTTTGTCAATGATTACAGCCAGATAAAAAGCACCATCTGGTGTCCTGGTACCGGTCAGTCCGGTTTTAAAGGGCTGGGTGAAATTATAAGCGGAGCCGTTAATCCGTCGGGAAAAACCAGTGATACATTTGTAACGGATTTGACCAAAGCGCCTAATTACAACAACTTTGGCAGCTTTACCTATGATAACATGAATGAATTCAAAGGCAAGGCATTTAAGGGAGCAGATACTTATCCAAGCTTTGTAAACTACACAGAAGGCATTTATACAGGCTATCGTTTTTACGAGACAGCGGCCGCAGAGGGACTGATTGATTATGAGAAAGAGGTACTCTATCCCTTCGGTTATGGATTATCCTATACCTCTTTTCAGCAGGAGATGGGACAATTAACGGAAAATGACGGAACAGTCTCTTTTGACGTGACTGTAACTAATACAGGAAACAACCCTGGTAAAGATGTAGTGGAGGTCTATTACAATCCGCCCTATACCAATAAAGGGATCGAAAAAGCTTCTGCAAACCTGATTGCATTTGATAAAACCGACACTTTAAAACCTGGGGAGTCCCAGACTGTTAAGATATCCATTCAGGCAGAAGATATGGCCTCTTTTGATGAGGCCGGCAACGGCTGCTATGTGCTGGAATCCGGAGATTATGGCATATCCATACGGTCCGATTCCCACACCATCATTGCAGAACAGAATTACCACGTACCATCCACTGTGGTATATAATGAGTCGAAACCCCGAACCTCAGATCAAACAGCAGCAGTGAACCGGTTTGCGGATGCCGCCGGGGAGCTGACCTATCTTTCCCGCGCAGATGGATTTGCCAACTACGAGAAAGCCACAGCAGCACCGAAGAGTATGAGCATGCCGGAAAAATACAAGAAAACCTTTGTAAACAACAGCAATTACGATCCGGCTGCCCACAACAATGACAGCGATCAGATGCCGGTGACAGGAGCCCGAAACGGACTGAAACTGGCTGATATGCGGGGACTGTCCTTTGATGATCCCAAGTGGGAGAAGCTTCTTGACCAGTTATCTGTAAATGATATGGATATGATGACTGCAATCGGAGGATATCAGACCTCAGAGGCAAAAAGTGTGAATAAAGTCGGAACAGTGGACTGCGATGGTCCTGCTTCCATCAATAACAACTTTACAGGGACCGGCTCCATCGGCTTTCCGTCTGCCGTCATGATTGCAAGTACCTGGAACCGTGACATTGCAGAAGCATTTGGAGAAAAAATCGGCAAAATGGCAGATGAGATGAAGGTATCCGGCTGGTATGCACCGGCTATGAATATCCACCGCTGCGCATTTGCAGGCCGTAACTTTGAGTATTATTCCGAGGATGGCGTACTTTCGGGACAGATGGCAGCCAGTGCTGTTACAGGTGCCGAAAAGCACGGAGTTTATGCATATATCAAGCATTTTGCATTAAATGACCAGGAAACAAACCGCTTAAGCATGCTTTGTACATGGTCCAGTGAGCAGGCAATCCGTGAGATTTATTTAAAACCCTTTGAAATTGCAGTAAAAGAGGGGCACGCAAAGGCAGTTATGTCTTCCTTTAACTATATTGGAACTGTATACTCCGGCGCCAATGATACACTGCTTAACAAGGTTCTTCGTGACGAATGGGGATTCCGGGGATTTGTTCTCACCGATTATTTTGGAGGCTATGGATACCAGAATGCAGATCAGGAGATCCGCAACGGGAATGATGCCATGCTGGTTGCCTATGATACGGAGACAAATCATGTAAAAGACAGGACCAGCGCCACCAGCTTAAATGCCATGCGCAAATCCTGTAAAAACATTATGTACACTGTGGTAAACAGCCGTGCCTATGAAGGAGATAATGCAAGCGTAAGTCTGCTGATGTGGCAGATCGCTGCAATCATAATCGACGTGATTCTGGCAGCAGGGTTTATCCTTTTGGAAGTAAGAATTATAAAAAGCTACAAAAAACGACTGGAAGAGGAAGGAATGGCATAATGAAGCATGAGGATATCATTCGAAAAATGACGATGGAAGAAAAGGCGGCCTTTTTAAGCGGAAAGAACGTCTGGCAGTCCAGGAATATTGACCGGCTGGCAATCCCTTCCATATTTTGTGCGGATGGTCCCCATGGAGTCCGTAAACAGGCCGGTGCAGGGGATCATTTAGGACTCAATGCGTCCCTGCCGGCTACCTGCTTTCCCACGGCTGCGGCCGTGGCGAACAGCTGGGATGAGAATCTTGCAGAGGAAATCGGAAAGGCCCTGGGAGAAGAGGCTTCCAGCCAGGAAGTAAATGTTTTGCTGGGACCCGGACTTAATATCAAACGAAGTCCTCTTTGCGGAAGGAACTTTGAATATTTTTCAGAAGATCCTCTTTTGTCCGGAAAGATGGCAGCGGCCTATATAAGAGGAATCCAGAGTCAGGGCGTCTGTGCCTGCCCCAAACATTTCGCAGTCAACAGCCAGGAGAGGCTCCGGATGTCGGTTGATTCTGTTCTTGATGAACGGACACTCAGGGAGATCTATCTGGAAGGCTTTGAAATTGCAGTGAAAGAGGGCGGCGCAAAATCCATTATGACCAGTTACAACGCGGTAAATGGGGTTTATGCCAATGAAAACAAGCATCTGCTAAAGGATATTCTGCGCGGTGACTGGAACTTTGACGGAATTGTCATCACAGACTGGGGCGGCTCCAATAATCATGTGGAAGGCGTTGCTGCAGGATCTGATTTAGAGATGCCGGCGCCGGGACTGGGTTCTGCAAGGGAATTAATAGCGGCGGTGGAAACTGGAACGCTCACCATGGAGGAACTGGATGCCTGTGTGGATGACTTATTAGATGCTGTATTGAGCCTTACAGCTGCTAAAAAGAGCGAAAAGAAATCCTTTGACTCAAAGGCGCATCATGAACTGGCCCGGAAAGCATCTCAGGAGAGCATTGTTCTTCTCAAAAATGAAGATGGGATGCTTCCCCTGGCTTTCGGCTGTAAAGTTGCGGTAATCGGAGATTTTGCATTTACCCCCCGCTATCAGGGGGCAGGATCTTCCATTGTAAATCCCCTGTCCCTGGAGACCATTGAGTCGGTAATACAGAGTGCTCCATTAAACCTTATAGGGTGCTCCAAAGGGTATCAGCGAAACGGAAAAGAAGATGAAGCGCTTAAAAAAGAGGCTCTTGCACTGGCGGCAAAAGCCGATGCAGTTCTTTACTGCTTCGGGCTTGATGAGCTGAGTGAGTCAGAGGGGCAGGACCGGACCCATCTGGAAATACCAGACAGCCAGATCAGTCTTCTTAAAGCTCTGGCCGAAGTCAACCCCAATATTGTGGGAGTTTTAAGTGCAGGATCTGTCATTGAACTGCCATGGCAGTCCTGCTGCAAATCCCTCCTCCATGGTTACTTAGGCGGCCAGGCAGGAGCGGGGGCCATGGTACGGGTGATAACCGGTGAGGTCAATCCCTCCGGCCGCTTAGCTGAGAGTTATCCGCTAAAGCTTTCGGATACTCCGGCATATCATTATTTCCCTGGAAAGGAACGCTGCGCTGAATACAGGGAAGGAATCTTCGTGGGATACCGGTATTACGATACGGCAGGAATTCCTGTCTGTTATCCCTTCGGTTTTGGATTGTCTTATACAACATTTGCTTACTCCGATCTGCAGTTATCCGAAGACGGTGTGCGTTTTACCATTACCAACAAGGGGGACCGGGATGGGAAAGAGGTGGCCCAGCTCTATGTGGGCGGACCCAAAGGAATGATTTTCCGTCCGGATAAAGAATTGAAAGGCTTTGTAAAGGTTCATTTAAAAGCGGGGGAGAGCAGGAACGTTAAGATCCCCTTTGACGATAAGACTTTTCGGTACTGGAACGTAGCGACGAACCGCTTTGAAGTGGAAAAGGGAGATTATACCATATACATCGGAGCCAGTGTGGAAGATTTAAGATTAAGCACGACTCTTACACTGGAAGGTACCACGGATATCCTGCCTTATACACCGGAAAAAATGAAATCCTATTATTCTGGTCTTATCACCGATGTATCCGCTGAAGAATTTGAAGTGCTGCTGGGACACCCCATTCCCGATGGAAAATGGAGCGGGGAGTTGGGAATCAACGATGCATTCTGCCAGATGTACTATGCAAAGAGCAGGCTGGCAAGGCTGGTCTATGGCGTTCTGACAGGTTTGAAAAACAAAAGTGAGGCAAAAGGCAAACCGGATTTAAACCTTCTTTTTATTTACAGTATGCCGTTTCGGGGAATTGCCAAAATGACAAATGGAGTTGTGAGTATGGAAATGGCAGAGGGAATGGTTTTGGCCGTCAACGGACATTTCCTGAAGGGAATGAAAAAGGTGATCGGAGGCTTTTTTTCCAATGCAAAAGCGAACAGGGCTTATGAAAAAAAACTATCCGGGAAATAGATTGGAGTGATGGAATGCTGGCAGGTTTAAAAAAGGGATGGAAGTCGTTTGGCGGCAAACATCCTGCAATGGCGCAATTTATAATATTTTTTATCGTATCCAACGGGGTGACGGTACTGCAGATGGTTTTAATGCCGGTTTTCCGGAATGTGTTTGAAATGACCGCTCTTGCAGACACGAATTTCCAGATCGGGCACATCGGCTCCAATCTGGATGGCTCTCCTTATTATATTTTTAATTATGCAGCAGGAACGCTTTCCAGCGGGGGAGGCGGAGGACTTGCTTATTTTCTGGCAGTGGAGATTACCATGGCCATTGCCCAGGTAATCAATTTCTTTCTTCAGAGAAATGTGACATTTAAAGCTAATAACAGTGCTCTTAAGGCGGCCGTGTGGTATGTGATTGCCTACGTGATCATTACCATCGGTGCAGCCGCTTTACAGGGAGTTTATAAGGCTCCGGTGTATGATCTTTTTATGAACAGGCTGAATCTGGGCAGAGGCGGAGAGACGATGGCAGATGTGATCACCATGCTGATTAATTCGGCTGTTTCATTCTGGGTGTTTTTCCCCATCTTCCGCATCATTTTCAAAAATAAGGAAGCTTAAAAAGGCAGTTAAAATAAGCGGAGGTCCGGCTGTATGGACTTCCGCTTTTCACATGGGAGAAATAAAACAGACACAAATGAAGGGCAGGCAGCATATTCTGAATGGTACTATAAAAATATAAAAGGAAATTCAGAATCATGCTAAGGGGAAAATACTACCGGGATTGTCTGCCGGTGAGGAAACCATATTGCTGTCTCAAAGCAGTCCGCAGAGAGAGAAACGTATTAAGAGCGTGGATCAAAGGCATACTCTGGTATAAACAGGCGCTGAAGCGGGAACCTTTCATCACAGCAAAAGTAAAGAGCGTGGCAGAACAGACTGATGTGGACATGACCGGCACCGAATACCGGATTAAGTCAGTCGGCTCTTATTTAAAAAAATTCTGCCGGAAATACAGTCAGACAGGGCAGGCATGTGAAATAAAAGATATCCTGCGCTACACTTATACAGTCTCTCCGGAGCTGCTTTCAGAAAAAGTGATAAAAATCATTGAGATCTATCAGGATTCAGGTTATAATACGGTTGAAATTAAGAATTACTGGCTTGACAGTCAAAATCCCTATAATGGAATCAATACCATTCTGCGTTCCCCCCAGGGGCAGGCATTTGAGCTCCAGTATCATACACCGGAGAGCTTCGGAGTAAAGAGCGGGAAGATACATGAACTGTATGAGAAGCAGAGGCTGATGAGGGATGTGAGCAGCAGGGAATACATAGAACTGGGTGATCAGATGTTTGAACTTTCTGATTCTATGGAGATTCCGAAGGGCATAGAAAAGGTGAAATGTCATGGATGAGATCAGGTTTCTTAAATTAACCGATTATGAAAACAAAGGGACTGTGATTAAGCAGGAAGGAAGGCAGTTCTTTGGCTATGAAAACGGAGAATGGGTGCGGCGGGGACTGTCTCTGGGATATTTTTATCCCGATGCTCCGGAATTTGAATGTTATGAAGTAATTACGGAAACTGAGGCGAAACGGATTTTGAATGAAAAATAAGAGGATGTATTCCCATAAGAAATACATCCTTTTATTTCCACTATTAATCGAACATACATTCGGTTATCATATACTCAGAGGTGAGCGTATGAGACGGGTTATTTTTCATATTGATGTAAATTCTGCGTTTTTAAGCTGGGAAGCGGTCTACCGGCTGAAGCATCTTTCCGGGAATCTGGATCTGCGGCTGGTGCCTTCCGCAGTGGGCGGAGATGTGACCATGCGTCATGGGATCATTCTGGCAAAGAGCATCCCGGCAAAGAAGTATGGCATTCACACAGGACAGTCTGTTACGGAGGCACTGCAGAAATGTCCCGGGCTTTTACTGGTCCCGCCTAATTATAATTTGTACCAGCGGTCTTCCGATGCTTTTATCCGCATTCTGAAGGAGTATTCTCCCACAGTGGAACAGTATTCCATTGATGAGGCATACATGGATATGACGGGGATGGAGGCGCTTTTCGGGGAGCCGCGAAAGGCAGCTCTGGAAATCGGGAAGAGAATCAGAGAGGAACTGGGATTTACCGTTAATATCGGTGTTGCTGATAATAAGGTTTTAGCGAAGATGGCATCGGATTTTAAAAAGCCGGACCGGGTTCATACGCTGTGGACCGGAGAAATCCGTGAAAAGTTGTGGCCTTTGCCGGTCAGCGACCTGTTTTTTGTAGGCAGGGCCACATTTCGAAAGCTTGGCCAGCTTGGAATAAAGACCATCGGAGATCTGGCAGGAACCGATCCTGGCCTGATAAAAAGTCATTTTGGCAAAATGGGAGAGGTGATCTGGGGATTTGCCCACGGGCTGGATTTTTCAGCGGTAGAACCGGTGCCGCCGCCCAATAAAGGATACGGCAACAGTACCACAATTGCCTTTGATGTAACGGAGAGGGAACATGCCCATCTTGTGCTTTTATCCCTTGCCGAGACCCTGGCAGCAAGACTGCGGTCCGATAAAGTCCGTGCCGGAGTTTTGTCTGTGGGAATTAAAGACTGGGATTTTCATTATTACAGCCATCAGGCCCCTCTTTCTTCGCCTACCAATATAACCGAAGAGATTTTTAAGACAGCGTGCCGGGTATTCGATGAGGCATGGGATGAACTGCCGGTCCGCCACCTTGGTATCCACACGAGTCAGATTACAAAAGGAAGCGAAAGGCAGCTTGGCCTGTTTGATACAGGGGACTATGAACGGCTGGAACGTCTTGACCGGACCGTGGATGAGATCAGAAAGCGGTTTGGCAATGATTCCATTATAAGAGCCTCGTTCTTAAAAACCCCCCAGAACGGACCTGCCCGGTGTCTGGATCATATGGGCGGGGGTATCAGCAGGGAAAAAAGGACTGTGGATTACAGCAGGCAGACTATTTTATAAAAACAGGAAGTGAGAAGGATGTCTTCTTTTGGAATCGGAATCAATGCAGAGGCGATTGACAGCGGAGAATTAAAAGGTAAAATGTATCATATAGCCTGTAAGGCATGGTTTACAGCCAGCTGTAATCTAAGGCCGTTAAGCTTTAAGTTTGAGGGCGATGACGGAGAGATCCAGACAGTGAGAGAGATTACGGTAAGGCATAGTGAGAATAAAAATTATTCGGGAATTCCCTCAAAAGAATATGAGTGCGAAGCCATAATCGGAGGAATACGCCATGAATTTAAGCTGATATTTTACATGGAAGCCTGTAAATGGGTTATGATATTACCAAAATAAAAGCGAAGGGAAGGGAGAAAAGCGTGTGCGGAAGGTATTATGTGGATGATGAGACAGCGCGGGAGATTGAAAAGCTGGTAAGAGAAATTGATAATAAAATAAACAGGGAGAGGCTTACAGGAGACGTTCATCCCGCTGATCAGGCCATGGTCCTTATAAACAAAGACCGCAGAGTGGTCACTGCCCTGCAGCGCTGGGGATTTCCCGGCTTTCAGAAAAAAGGTGTGATCTTTAATGCCAGATCAGAAACAGTACTTGAAAAGCCCATGTTCCGTGAAAGCATCCTGCGGCGCAGGGCCGTTATTCCCTGCAGCGGATTTTATGAATGGAGCAAAAACAGGGAGAAAGCAGCTTTTTACCGGGAAGGTGTTCCCATCCTGTTTCTGGCTGGTTTTTACAATCTTGGAGAGGAAGACCGGTTTGTCATTCTCACAACCAATGCCAATCCTTTTGTGGCGCCTGTCCATGACCGGATGCCGCTGATTCTGGAAAAGAGTGAGATCGGGGACTGGCTTTCCCATGAAGAAGCGTTCCGCGGTATGCTGGCGGAGAGACAGATCCCTCTTAAACGGCGTCAGGAGTATGAACAGCAGGAATTAAGGCTGTTCTAGCTGTTTAATTGATAATTTATATCAAAAACATACAAAAAACAGGAAACCTGCCGCCTGAATTCCATGAAATATATGATTGCAAACGGAAACAGGCGGTGTTATAATTCCATATAGTTAATTAGCTAATTATTAGTAGGCTAACAAAAGGAGGCGTAAGAATGAAACCGATGTGCCATTTCAGAGCGGAAGGATCAATGGAGATGAGTTCGCCGATGCACAGCGTTATGACAAAATATATGAAGATCATGAAGATGCACCGGTGCCTTTTGGATGAGCAGGGGAAGCAGACCGGGGTATACCGCAGCCAGCATCAGATCCTAATGATGCTTTCAGAGCATTCCAATGTGTCTCAGAAGGAGATTGCAAAACGCCTTTACGTTTCCACTGCTACCATTGCGGTATCAGTAAAGAAGCTGGAAAAAGGAGGTTATATTACCCGGATCGTGGACAAAGAGGATAATCGGATGAATCAGCTGTGTCTGACAGAGAAAGGGAAGGATATGGTAGGCAAAAGCCGGGAATATTTCCGTAATGTAGAAATTAAGATGTTTCAGGGCTTTTCCGATGAAGATTTAATTTACATGGGTCAGGTGCTGGACCGTATTTATGATAATTTGTCCCGGATACCTGTAGAAAAGGACATGGCAGAAAGAGAGGAATAACAACTTGAAACGATACTGGAAATATATAAGACCCTATCTGGGTGCTTTTATTCTGGCTCCCATTCTTATGCTCACGGAAGTTTTTGGAGAGATATTGCTGCCCAGGCTGACTTCCATGATTATCAATAACGGAGTGCTGGAAAGAAATGAAGCCTATATTGTAAAAATGGGCATTATCATGGTTTTGATCGCTGTAGTTATGGCAATTGGGGGAATCGGAGCCGCCTATTATTCAGCAAAGGCCTCCATCAGCTTCAGCACGGATTTAAGAAAAGATGTTTTTCATAAAGTTCAGGAATTTTCTTTTAAAAATATAGACGATTTCAGTACAGGATCTCTGGTGACCAGGCTGACCAATGATATCCAGCAGATTCAGAACGTAGTGATGTTAACTCTCCGTATGATGTTTCGGGCTCCGGGTATGCTCATAGGAGGTCTGATCATGGCATATTTAATGAACAGGCAGCTGGTCAGCATTCTTCTTGTTGTCATTCCGGTTCTGATCATTCTGATCGCGATTATACTTATTATAGCGTTTCCGCGGTTTGAGGTCATGCAGAAGAAAATCGACCGTTTAAACTCGGGTGTGCAGGAGGCGTTAACCAATGTAAGGGTTATTAAATCCTTTGTCAGGGAAAACCATGAGGAAGAAAAGTTCCGTACGACCAACCGGGATTTAAAAGAAGGCAGCTTAAATGCGATGAAGGTAGTGATCGCTGCCATGCCGTTAATGATGCTGATGATGAACATCACTACCATTGCCGTCGTATGGTATGGAGGAAATTTAATTATCGCAGGCAGCATGCCGGTGGGGGATTTAACCGCATTTACCATATATATTGTTCAGATTCTGATGTCTTTGATGATGCTTTCCATGGTCTTTTTACAGGCCTCCCGTGCAATGGCCTCTTTAAAGAGAGTAAAAGAGGTCTTAGACACGGAAATTGACTTAACTGATGAACAGGCTTCAGAAAAAGCAGCGCAGATTACTGCCGGAAAAGTAGAGTTTCGGAATGTATGCTTTCAGTATACAAAGGGAACAGAGGATCTGGTCCTGGATCATATAACCTTCACTGCAAATCCTGGTGATACCATCGGTATTATCGGTGCGACCGGAAGCGGCAAAACCTCTCTGGTACAGCTGATTCCCCGTCTTTACGATGCAGATGAGGGAGAAGTGCTGGTGGACGGAATCAATGTGAAGGATTATTCCATCCGGAATTTAAGAGAAGGAGTTGGAATGGTGCTTCAGAAAAATGTTCTCTTTTCCGGAACCATTGAAGAAAACCTGAAATGGGGAAATGAAACTGCCGATATGGATGAAATAATTCTCATGTCGGAAAGCGCTCAGGCCCATGGATTCATTTCCAGCTTTAAAGAAGGGTATGACACAGACTTAGGACAGGGCGGCTCCAACGTTTCCGGCGGGCAAAAGCAAAGGCTTTGTATCGCAAGAACTCTTTTAAAGAAGCCTAAAATCCTGATTCTTGATGACAGCACGTCTGCAGTTGACACGGCGACAGAAGCAAAGATCAGACAGAGCTTTACAACCACGCTTAAGAATACTACAAAATTCATCATTGCCCAGAGGATCGGGTCAGTGGAACATGCGGATAAAATAATTGTTCTGGATGAAGGGAAAATAGCCGGAACCGGAACCCACGGAGAACTCATGGAAACCTGCGAGGCGTATCAGGAGATTTATTATTCACAGAAAGACCGGGAAAAGGAGGCAGGTGCATAATGGATGAACAAAAGAAGATTGAAAGCTTAAAAAGGCGTTACGGCCGGTCTGCCTCAACTTTAAAAGGTGCAGGAGGTATGGGGGGACCAGGGCATGGAAGACCAATGAAAAAAGGCACTCCAAAGAATGCCAATGTCACCGCCAGACGTTTGCTGGCTTATTTAAAAGAATACAGACCCCAGATGGCAATTGCAATCATATGTGTAATGATCGGCACACTTTCCAATCTGGGAGGCGCTTATATGCTGCGCCCCATAATGAATCGGTTCATTGCACCGCTAGACGGAAGCAGGGGAGATGCGGCAGGCCTTGCAAAAGGGCTTGCTGTCATGGCGGCGGTTTTCCTGGTGGGAGTGCTGGCTAACTATGCCCAGTCAAAAATCATGATCACAGTTGCCCAGAATGCCCTCCAGAAGATAAGAGATGATCTGTTTAAAAAGATGCAGACCCTTCCGGTGCGGTTTTATGATACCAACAATACCGGCGATTTGATGAGCCGGTTCAGCAATGACGTGGATACCATTGGTCAGATGCTGAGCAATACCTTAATCCAGCTCTTCTCAGGAGCATTAAGCATTGTGGGAACACTGTTTCTTATGATCTATACGAATATCTGGCTGACCCTGGTGACACTGGTGCTGATACCGGTTATGATGAAAGCGGCAGGGATAATTGCCGCGAGAAGCCAGAAATACTTTTCTGCCCAGCAAAGTTCACTGGGAGCAGTCAACGGATATATTGAAGAGACCATCAGCGGGCAAAAGGTGGTAAAGGTATTCTGCCACGAGCAGGATGCGGAAGAGGAATTTGGCATTCTCAATGAGGATTTAAAAAATAACATGATACATGCCCAGTTTTTTGGCGGTATCATGATGCCGGTCATGTTTAATTTAAGCCAGTTAAATTATATTTTAACTGCCTGCATCGGAGCTCTCCTGTGTGTGATAAGAGGATTTGACGTAGGCGGACTGACTGTATTTTTAAACTTTTCCAGACAGTTCAGCCGGCCGATCAATGAGATCTCCATGCAGATCAGTAACGTTTTCTCCGCACTTGCAGGTGCAGAACGGGTATTTGCAATTATGGATGAGAGTCCGGAGCCTGCAGATGGGGAAGATGCAAAAGAGTTGGAACCAATGAATGGATTTGTGGAATTAAAGAATGTGACCTTTGGTTATAATCCGGAAAAAGTGATCTTAAAAGATATCAGCCTTTATGCAAAGCCGGGTCAGAAAATTGCTTTTGTAGGCTCAACCGGAGCCGGCAAAACCACAATCACCAATTTACTCAACCGTTTTTACGACATTCAGGGCGGAGAAATCACCATTGACGGCGTAAATATCCAAAACATGAAACGGGAAAACCTTCGCAGAAACATCGCCATGGTGCTCCAGGATACCCATTTGTTTACAGGAACCGTAATGGAGAATATCCGCTATGGGCGGCTTGATGCTACAGATGAAGAGGTCATTGAGGCGGCAAAAACAGCTTCTGCCTATTCCTTCATTATGAGGCTGCACGACGGGTTTCAAACGGTTCTGGAAGGAGACGGAGCCAATTTAAGCCAGGGTCAGAGACAGCTTCTCAATATAGCGAGAGCAGCCATCTCCAAAGCTCCCATTTTAATTCTTGACGAAGCGACGAGCTCCGTGGATACAAGAACGGAAAAGCACATTGAGAGGGGAATGGACCGTCTTATGACCAACCGGACCACCTTTGTTATCGCACACCGTCTGTCCACGGTAAGAAATGCCAATGCCATTATGGTACTGGAAAACGGTGAGATTATTGAGCGGGGAGATCACGAGGATCTGTTAAAACAGAGGGGACGGTATTATCAGCTTCATACCGGAGCAGCAGAACTGGATTAATCTATGGTTTTTACCAGTTGGTTCAGCCTGGGAGCATAGGACAAAGCTATGAACAGGAAGAAATTTCCTGTTCTGGAATGTCTAATGCTCCTGTTTTGTTATTATTTTTTTTAATAAATAAATGGGCTTATTAATGAAAAATATTTATGAATATGAAAGTTAACTTTCTAACAATGGGTTTAATTTAATAAAAATTTAACAATAAAAAATGTATAAAAATAAAAACAATAGTTCCAAAAGTTATTTATTTTGTTTTTAAATGTGTACAAAAAGAAATGATTGTTTTTTTGAGAAAACATAGATGATTGTTACAAAGCATAATTGTTTATCATTTAACAATAAATTCTGAATTTCAAAAGCTGTTTTATTCCACGAATGGAAAGATTTACATTTGGAACACAGTATACAATATGTAATTTCGGATTGTTTCACCTCCCGGATTGTGTTATACTTACTTCGGTGACAAAATGAGAAAATTTTGTCGGGAGAGATAAAGAATTGTAGAGAAAGAGGGTTAGTCTAATGGGTTTGGCTACATTTAAAGGCGGCATTCACACCTATGAGGGAAAAGAATTGTCGGAAAATAAACCTGTGCAGGTACTGCAGCCAAAAGGCGAGATGGTGTTCCCGCTGTCCCAGCATATCGGCGCACCTGCAAAGCCTCTGGTGGCGGCAGGTGATCAGGTATTAGTTGGTCAGAAGATCGGAGAGGCAGGAGGTTTTATTTCTGCATGTGTGATCAGTTCCGTTTCAGGAACAGTAAAAACCATTGAACCAAGAATGGTCGCAAACGGCTCCATGGTAATGTCAATCATCGTTGAGAATGACGGAAAATATCAGGAGGCGGAAGGATTTGGTAAAGAGAGGGATCCCAAATCCCTGTCAAAAGAGGAGATACGTGATATTGTAAAGGAGGCCGGTATCGTAGGTCTTGGCGGAGCAGGATTCCCCACACACGTAAAGCTGACACCAAAGGATGAGACAAAAATTGATACCATCATTGTAAACGGAGCAGAATGTGAACCATATCTGACATCCGATTACCGGATGATGCTCGAAGAGCCGGATAGCATTGTAAAAGGTCTGAATATCATTCTTCAGCTGTTTGACAATGCAAAGGGCGTAATTGGTATAGAAGACAATAAGCCGGAAGCAATCAGACTGATGACAGAGCTTGTAAAAGATGAACCGAGAATCACGGTTTGTCCGCTAAAGACAAAATATCCACAGGGCGGTGAGCGCTCCCTGATCTATGCGGTGACTGGAAGAAAGATCAATTCTTCCATGCTTCCGGCTGACGCAGGCTGTATCGTGGATAACGTGGATACGGTTATTTCCATCTACAATGCCGTAGCAAAGTCCACCCCGTTAATCCGAAGAATTATTACGGTTACCGGCGATGCCATAACAAATCCACAGAACTACAATGTGAGGACAGGAACAAATTACGCTGAGCTGTTAGAGGCTTCCGGCGGATTTAAGACAGAACCGGAAAAAGTGATTTCCGGAGGACCGATGATGGGGCAGGCGCTGTTCAACATGAATATACCTGTTACCAAAACCTCCTCTGCGCTTACCTGTATGTCAAAGGATGAGGTTGCACTGAATGCGCCGACAGCCTGTATCCGCTGCGGCAGATGTGTAAACGTATGCCCCAGCCACGTAGTTCCCCAGATGATGATGCAGGTGGCTGTAAGATCTGACATAGATGCATTTGTAAAATTAGATGGTATGGAATGCTGCGAATGTGGCTGCTGTTCGTATGCCTGTCCGGCAAAACTGCCTTTGACCCAGGCATTTAAAGAGATGCGTAAAACAGTGATTGCAAGCAGAAAGAAAGCGTAGGAGGGTGAAGTATGAGTAAATTATTAAACGTATCATCATCACCTCATGTCAGAGATCAGGTAACATCACAAAATTTAATGCTGGATGTAGCAATTGCCATGATCCCGGCTACTGCGTATGGTGTATATCAGTTTGGAGTAAAGGCTGCACTGGTTCTGCTTGTCAGCATTTTATCCTGTGTATTAAGTGAATATGTATTTGAAACCCTGATGGGGAAACCGGTGACTGTCAGTGACGGAAGTGCACTTGTAACCGGAATGATTCTTGGACTTAACATGCCTCCGGCAATTCCGTTATGGATGCCATTTTTAGGCGGTGTATTTGCAATCATCGTTGTAAAACAGCTTTACGGCGGACTGGGACAGAACTTTATGAACCCGGCTCTTGCAGCAAGATGTTTTCTTCTGATCGCTTTTGCAGGTCCCATGACCACGTTTACATACAATGACGCGGTCGTAAGCCCTACTCCTCTTGCAGCATTTAAAGCGGGGCAGTCAGTTGATGTGGCAGCCATGTTTATCGGAAGAATTCCAGGTACCATTGGAGAAGTTTCTGTCATCGCGCTGCTCATTGGTGCGGCGTATTTAATCGCCAGAAAAGTAATATCAATCCGGATTCCGGCAGCCTATTTAATAACATTTTCTCTGTTCGTCTTTATCTTCGGACAGCATGACCTGATGTATGTGCTGACTCATTTATGCGGCGGCGGTATTATTTTTGGTGCATTCTTTATGGCAACTGATTATGTAACCAGTCCGGTTACCCCAAAGGGGCAGATTTACTTTGGTATTCTTTTAGGTGTGCTTACCGGTCTGTTCCGGCTTTTCGGAGGATCTGCAGAGGGAGTATCCTATGCGATCATCATCAGCAATATTCTAGTGCCGCTGATTGAGAAGATATCTCTTCCAAAAGCATTTGGAAAGGAGGGCAAATAAGATGAAGAGTGGCGGATATATGAAAGACGCGTTAATTTTATTTGTCATTACTCTGGTTTCCGGCTTTCTGCTGGGCGGTGCTTATCAGATTACGAAGGCACCTATTGAAAAAGCAACGCTTGCAGCCAATATTGAGGCATATAAGGCAGTGTTTCCGGAAGCGGCGGATTTTAAGTCTGATGATAAGATGAAGGCAGACATTGAAACCTGTAATACAGAGCTGCTGACACAGAACTTTGGCAATGTAGGCGTAAACAATGCACTTCAGGCAGTAGATGGAAGCGGCACTCTGCTGGGTTATGTCATTACGTCCCATTCGGATGACAGCTATGGCGGTACAGTAGAGCTTTCCGTGGGAATCAAAGCGGATGGAAGTATAAGCGGTATTGAGTTTCTGGCAATCAGCGATACTCCGGGCTTAGGTCTTAAGGCAAAAGAACCGGAATTTAAAGGCCAGTATACCGGAAAGAGTGCGGAATCACTCACTGTTACCAAGTCCGGCAATGCAGGTGATGCCGAGATCAATGCCATCAGCGGCGCTACCATTACATCAAGTGCAACTACCAATGCTGTCAACGCGGCATTGTATTATGTGCATCACTATATGAATCAGTAGGAGGTGGGAAGATGAATAACAAATGTACAGAACGTTTATTTAACGGTATCGTAAAAGAGAACCCGACCTTCGTGCTGATGCTCGGTATGTGTCCGACTCTGGCTGTTACCACATCTGCGATTAACGGAGCAGGTATGGGGCTTTCCACGACTGTGGTACTGTTATTTTCCAATATGATTATTTCCGCTATGCGTAAGATTATTCCGGACCGTGTCAGAATCCCGGCTTACATCGTTATTGTAGCGACTCTTGTTACGATCGTGCAGCTGCTTTTACAGGCCTATGTACCAAGCCTGTATTCCGCTCTTGGAATCTATATTCCGCTGATCGTTGTTAACTGTATTATCTTAGGACGTGCAGAATCCTATGCTTCCAAGAACGGCGTGGTGGCCTCCACCTTTGACGGAATTGGTATGGGACTTGGATTTACCATCGCCTTAACCTGTATCGGTCTGGTTCGTGAGATCCTGGGGTCCGGTGCCGCATTCGGAATTAAATTTATTCCTGAGAACTACCATATCGCTATTTTTGTTCTGGCTCCAGGCGCATTCTTTGTACTTTCGATTTTAACTGCCCTGCAGAACAAATTCAAAGCTCCGTCTGCAACCAATGGTTCCGTTCCGCCATCCAAGTTAGCCTGCGGAGGCAACTGTATGTCCTGTTCCGGTTCTTCCTGCATGTCAAACCATGAGGTTTTGGAAACAAGAAAAAGACAGGCAGAAGAAGAAGCACTTGCAGCAAAAAAAGCAGAAGTAGCCAGAAAAGAAGCAGAATTGAAATCTGCAACTTCCAGGAAAGACGAATAGGAGAGTGGATCGATGAAAGAATTATTATTAATTGCTATTGGCTCCGCACTGGTTAATAACGTAGTGCTCAGTCAGTTTCTCGGCCTTTGTCCATTCCTTGGAGTTTCCAAAAATGTGAAAACTTCTGCCGGTATGGGCGCAGCTGTAATCTTTGTTATTACCATCGCATCATTTGTTACCAGTTTAATCTATAAAAGTGTATTAGTGGGACTCCATCTGGAATTTTTACAGACCATCGTATTTATTCTGGTCATTGCAGCGCTGGTACAGTTTGTAGAGATGTTTTTAAAGAAATCCATGCCTGCACTCTATGAGGCACTGGGTGTGTATCTGCCTCTGATTACAACCAACTGTGCTGTTTTAGGTGTGGCACTGACCAATGTTCAGAAGAGTTATAACATTCTGGAGAGTGTTATAAACGGTGTGGGTACTTCTGTTGGTTTCACCATTGCCATTATCATGCTGGCTGGTGTCCGTGAAAGAATCGAATATAATGACGTTCCTCATTCCTTTAAGGGATCACCGATTGTTCTGATTACCTCTGGCCTGATGGCGATTGCATTTTTCGGATTTTCCGGATTAATTTAAGGGAGGAGACGAAAGAATATGATAACAGGAATTATTTTTGCGGCAGCCGTTGTAGGCATTATCGGTATTCTGATTGGCGTATTCCTCGGCATTGCCAGCGAGAAATTTAAAGTTGAAGTTGATGAAAAAGAAATCCTGGTCAGAAATGAGCTGCCGGGAAACAACTGCGGCGGCTGCGGCTATGCAGGCTGTGATGCTCTTGCAAAAGCCATTGCTGCAGGCCAGGCTGATGTTGGTGCCTGCCCTGTAGGCGGCGCTTCCGTAACAGAAAAGATCAGTCAGATCATGGGTGTGTCTGCAGGCGCAGCTGAGAAAAAGGTTGCATTTGTTAAATGTAAAGGTACCTGTGATAAGACAAAAGTTCAGTATAATTATTACGGAATTGATGACTGCCGGAAGATCTCAGTCGTACCGGGAGCTGGTGAGAAGGCATGTGTTTATGGCTGTATGGGATACGGATCATGTGTGAAAGCATGTGAATTTGATGCGATCCATGTTGTGGACGGCATTGCAGTCGTTGATAAGGAGAAGTGCGTTGCCTGCGGCAAATGCGTGGCTTCCTGTCCCAACAACTTAATTGATCTGGTTCCTTATAAAGCGGAGTACTTAGTTCAGTGTAACTCCCACGACAAAGGAAAAGATGTTAAGGCTAAATGCGATGTGGGCTGCATTGGCTGTACCATGTGCATCAAGCAGTGTGAATTTGATGCCATTCATATGGACAATAACGTTGCAATTATTGATTATGAGAAATGCACCAATTGCGGTAAATGTGCTGCTAAGTGTCCGGTTAAGGTAATTATATAGTATTAGAGAAAGAGTGCTGTAATATTGATTGTTTTATAATAATCTTTTATTGCAGCACTTTTTTTAATAACGTAATGCTGCCGTATTTGCTTAGACAGATCAACCGGTTGTTCTTTCAGGGAAAAAACCGGGTAATAACCAGATTGAGAATGTGGATCAGAAAATTCCATAAACCTGCGGGGGTTGGACTGGCAGCGCTTTCGCTGATTCATGGATATCTGGCGCTTGGAACAATAAGGCTTCATACCGGAACTCTTGTACCAGGAGCGCTGTATTACATTGGGCTATAAAAAAGGATCTATACGGAATGTTGGGGTGTGCCTGGAGAGCACACTTTCAACATTCTTTTTGTTGTAATAAAATACATTTACCCCAGAAAGTTGCATTTTACTACATACAAACTGCTATTTTCAACATGCTCCCGTTTTTTGTAGAATTTTGTTGTATACTGACATTGTGATTCATTCACTTTGTAACTGAAGTTGGAACCGGTTTCTTAAAAGGTGTAGGTTTAGGAGGTGAGTCGAAAAAGTGCATTACACGAAGATTAACCAGATATCCGGCAATACGAAAATGGAACTATCACAAAAGAAAATGGAGGGAAAACAAATGAAAAAGTTTCTTTTAATGTTTTTGACTTTAACAATGGCGGCGTCAGCCAACAGCATTTCCTTTGCATCCCAGGGAGACTCTGCAAAGGAATATATCGAAGCGAAAGCGGTATCTGTAAGCGGGGAAAGCAGACCTGCAGGCGGAGATATTGTAAAAGCTCCAAACGGTGCACGTTCAGCAAGACCACAGGATAAATCTGGTTTTAAAAAGGATGATCTGCTGAGTAACAACCTTTCACGCCAGGCATCAGCTTCCTGGAGGTATTTAAACGGATATACCGTATACAGCCAGATAACTAATTATAATTGTGGTCCGGCGTGTGTTCAGGCTGCATTAAATTATCTCGGCGTTTCCCGTAACCAGTCGGATATTGCATATGGCTGCAGGACAACCACCAACGGTTCTTATCTTGCGGATATGATAACATATATAAATGGGCAGCAGAGAAGGAACACATACGTTGGAAAATATAACCAGTCCTCGTCTGAGATGAGCAATTTACTGTACAGCGGAGTATCCACATCAAAAGCAGCTCCGATTATAGGCCTGACCTTTTCAACCAGTGACGGCTGGCTTTATTCAACAAATGGTCATTTTATGTCTGTGTACGGAGCAAAAAGTGATAAGTCCGCATTTGCTCTGGGCGATCCATGGATCGGGTATTCCGGTTCCGGGTTAGACGGAGAATCATGGACATATACCAAGTCCGCTGCCACTCTTTATAAGGCATATAATAAAGTAAATATTGGATTAATGTATTAATTTTATATAGTATAAGGATTCTGGAAAAGGCTGAGGGGATATTTCCCTTTCGTCTTTTCCAGACGTAGAGAGGGAGTTCTTGAATAAATGAACAGGAAAATCAAAGGTTTTATCGTGCCGTTAATCATACTATGCATCCTATTCCTGCCAGGCTGCCATATCTGGTCTGATCGGGGAAACACCGGTGAAGACTCATCAAGTAAAGTCCAGGCATACAATGCGGCCTTTGATAACTCTGCTTTAAGGACCTATATTGATATTTATGAAACCAAATTATTGTATATGGAGATGATCGGACCGGCTGCAGACTTTTATATTTATAATTTTCAGGATGGAAGCAACAAAAAGATTTTAACCATAGATAATTTTGCTTTAAAAGGGATAAGCAACGCACTGATAAATAACACTCTCTATTTTTATGTAAGTTTATATAATGGGACAGAATTGGAGAATGACTTGTATGCTGTAGATTTTTCAACAGATAAAATGGTTGCGGAATCAAAAAACATGTATTCCCAGAAGCTGATACCATTAACAGGCTTAGATAATAAACTGGTATCTCTGCAAGGGGATTATTCAGAAAATGGGGGAGTAAAGTCTTTTGTGGAGACCCTGGACAGCAGCAAAAACATGATACAGGTCAGGCTTCATTCAAAAGCTGAGGCGCAGGATTCGAAAAAAGATAACACATCACGTCAGATTATATATATTACAAGTGATGAGAAATATTTATATACCATAGAAAAAAGTAATTCCGGTTCAGATATGAATTGCTTTATTGTAAAATATGATTCGGATTTTTCATTTATCAGTGAAACAGACATAACCGATGTCTTGAAGAAGTATGAAATAACCAGTGGGATAGGTTCCTTCTCAGTGTTTCATAATTATTTTTCCATTACGGATTATTCCAATAATACGATTGTATGTGAGTTTGGTGAAGGTGATAACCGGGTTATTTTATATGAAAATGATGTTGAATGTATCCGTGATTATTCTCATCCAAGTCCATATCAGTTTCTATATAAAAGAAATACCAACGAAATCTACAGGATGGATACAGGAACAGGAAAAATTGAGATGCAGAATTTTGATCTGGAAAATGACACATCCAGTATCCGTGACATGCTTTCCTATGGGGATAATCTCCTGATTGTAAAGCAGCCGGATTCAGACAGCGGGAACGAAAATGTATATCTGATTCCCCAAAATTATGAAAAGCAGTAATCGTATAGATAAAAAAGGTGCCGCAAAGCCGCTGGAAATCAGCAGTTTTTCGCGGCACCCTGTTTTTATGAATATAATTTAGAATCCAAAATATTTTACAGCATTGTTATAGGAAATGCCTTCAATAATCTCTTTTAAAGCTTTCTGATCATCCGGATATTCTCCGTTTTCTACCCAGCCGCCTACCAGCTCACAAAGAATTCTGCGGAAATATTCATGTCTGGTATAAGACAAGAAGCTTCTGGAATCGGTGAGCATACCGATGAAGTTTCCAAGGCAGCCTAAATTGGCAAGAGAGGTCATCTGCTCTGTCATGCCGGTTTTGTGATCATTAAACCACCATGCAGAACCCTGCTGGATCTTACCTGGGAACTGGCTCTGGAAGCAGCCGAGGATTGTTCCGATGGAAGCATTATCATTGGGGTTTAAGGAATAGATGATTGTCTTTGGTACCTCATCTGTAGCGCTTAAAGCATTGAGATAATCAGCCATCTGTGCAGAAGGAGCATAATTGTTGATGCAGTCAAATCCGGTATCAGGTCCTAACTTCTCAAACATAAGAGCATTGTTGTCCCTCTTACAGCCGTAATGAAGCTGCATGATCCATCCCATGCGGTTGTATTCTTTTGCTGCAAATACCATAAATGCAGTTTTGTATTTCAGTTCTTCTTCCTTTGTAACAGCTTTTCCGGAGATGCTCTTTGCAAAGATTGCATCAAGCTCCGCATCGTCAGCAGGTACATACATCACATACTCAAGTGCATGGTCAGATACGCAGCAGCCCTGGCTGGCGAAGAATTCCATACGATTCTTCAAAGCGGCCTTTAAAGAAGCAAAATCCTTGATTTCCATGCTGCTTGCGGCAGACAGTTTTGCAATATAAGCAGCAAAATCAGGTTTTTCAACATTCATGGCCTTGTCCGGTCTCCATGCTGGAAGAACCTTTACCTCAAACGTGGAATCTGCAGCGATTTTCTGGTGCCATTCCAATGTATCTGCAGGATCATCTGTGGTACAGATTAATGTTACGTTGGATTGCCTGATTAAATTGCGGACACTCATGGAATCCTGATGAAGCTTTTCGTTGCATAAGTTCCAGACTTCTTCTGCTGTATCTGCATTTAAATAGCCGGTATAGCCAAAATATCTCTGAAGCTCCAAGTGGCTCCAGTGATAAAGCGGGTTCCCGATCAGCTTTGGCATGGTTTCTGCCCATTTCTGGAATTTTTCCCTGTCAGTGGCATCTCCCGTAATGTATTTTTCTTCTACACCATTGGAACGCATTTGACGCCATTTATAATGATCGCCGCCCAGCCATACCTGAGTGATGGTATCGAATTTGCGGTCTTCATAAATTTCCTGTGGATTGATGTGGCAGTGATAGTCAACGACAGGCATCTTTGCCGCATAATTGTGATAAAGATCTTTTGCAGACTGGGTAGACAGTAAAAAGTCCTTGTCCATAAACTGTTTCATGTTAGAGAGTCCTCCTTAAATATATATGATTAGAAATTAGTAGTACCTCGCTTAATCAGCTCTGGAGTAATGGTAGTCTTAGCAGGCACATTGCCTCCTTCTAACACCCTCATCAAAGTATTGACGGTAGTGGTGCAGAGAGCCTCAACCTTGTTGTCCACGGAAGTAATTTCGGGCGTTGTGCACCGGGACAATATGGAATTATTATATCCGATGATGCTTAATCCCTCAGGGATGGAAATTCCGGTCTGATTTGCATATTTTACCGCACCGACAGCCAAAATATCCTCAGCAGCTAGAACGGAGTCAAATTTTATTCCGGAAGCGGACAGTTCCTTAAGCTGTTCCATGGCAAGATCCGGATCTTTGGAGCAGAGAACCATAAGCTCATCCCGCACCGGTAAACTGGCGGATACTGTAGCCTGGCGATAGCCTGACAGCTTGCGCAGATTGCTGTATGAAGTGCCGGAATATAGATATAGTAATGCTGACCGGCCTGACTCATAAAGCTTTGTTGCAGCAGAATAAACGGCGGCATGATCGTCACAGACCGTACTGTAAATCTGTCCGCCTTCCAGACAGCCGTTGACCAGCATAATGGGAATGTCTTTCGCGGCTTCCATGAGATATGCATTGTCCCTGTCTTTCGCCTCCACATAATGGGAACCGGTAAGTATAATGGCATCCACACGCTTGGAACGCAGCAGTTCCAGATACTTCTTTTTGGTTTCGGGAAGATAGCCGCTGCAGCATAAGATGGAATCATATCCGCTGCTTCTCAGCTGCTTTTCCAGATAATAGACAGCCTCTGCCAGCCATGGGTCAGAGGAATCCGCACACATGATTCCAATGGTCTTCATGGTGTTAAGCCCCAGGCTTCTGGCGAACACATTCGGTGTATAGCCAAGCTCGTCCATGACAGCGAGAACCCGTTTTCTGGTCTTTTCACTGACATTGGGATTCCCGTTAATCACGCGGGAGACGGTGGCGATTGAAACATGAGCATGTTCGGAAACATCGTAAATATTCAAAAGCATTCCCTCCGTAATTGTAAGTATTTACATTCCTAGGTTATTATACATAATTATGGTATATATTACAATCCCCCATTTATTTTTTTTGAAAAATAATACAGAAAATCCGTATAATCCTGTAAACACTTACAAATACTTCGTATATGCGAAAATAATCTTGCTTTTTTATAGACCCCGGGAGTATACTAGATTCTGGAAATGGAGGCTATACCATGAAACTTAACAGAACCACACAGCGTACAGTAGAAATTCTGAAGCTTATTTCGAAAACACCGGAAGGCGCGACGTTAGATGATATCTGCCAGAAACTGGACCTCCCCAAAACCAGCGCCTACGATATCGTCACCACTCTGGGAGAGATGGGCATGGTTAATGTGACCCGGGGGCAGAAGCAGAACTATACCATTGGCTTAATGGCATACCGGATCGGTGTGAATTATACCAATAATTTAAACTTTATCGGAATCATTGAGCCGGTACTGAAGGCATTTTCCAAGGAAGTGGGCAAAACCGTTTTTTTCGGAGTTCCATCGGATCATCATGTTGTATACATATGTAAGTTCGAACCGGAGAATCCTATTATTACAACAGCCACGGTCGGATCTAAAAATCCCATGTACTGTACTTCATTAGGGAAGGTGATTCTGGCTTACAGTGATGAGGAAAACAGAGATCAGATCATCAGCCGCATCCGGTTTACCCGGCATACAGAACGTACCATTGAAAACAGAGAAGGCCTTCTTGCTGAACTGGAACAGGTCAGAGAAAGAGGATATGCTTTTGATGCAAGAGAGATGGAAGAGCATATGCAGTGCGTGGGAGCTCCGGTTTTTGACCGGGATGGCAACGTACTGGGGGCAATCAGCATATCCAGCTTATATAAGCCGGCAGAGGATTATGAGGCTCTTGGAAAACTGGTTTCGAAGAAGGGAATGGAGGTTTCCAGGTTATTAGGCTTTCTTGGAAAAATATGAGGATTACTTATTGACAAAATGCCTGGAAGCGATTAATATTTCAAGTATAAGAATCGTAAATATGAAGTTAATTCGTATATACGAATTTAAAAAAGGAGAGAAGAACAATCATGAAAAAAGAACAAGTTTTATCAAAGATGAAAAAAGACTGTCTGGTTGCTGTTGTTCGTGCGAAAAGCCTGGAACAGGGCGAGAAGGTCGTTGATGCAATTATTGCAGGCGGAATTAATTTTATTGAAATCACCATGACTATGGATGAAGGAAACCCAATTGAATTCATCGCTAAAATGTCTGAAAAATATAGCGCCAATGATGATGTTGTAATCGGAGCAGGTACTGTTCTTGATCCTGAGACTGCAAGAGCAGCAATCCTTGCAGGAGCAAACTATGTGGTAAGCCCGGGCTTAAACGTAGAGACTATTAAGCTTTGCAATCGTTACAGAGTACCGATGCTTCCAGGTGTTATGACTCCTACCGAAGCAATCACTGCACTGGAGTGCGGCTGTGACGTAATCAAGATCTTCCCAGGCAACATCATGGGACCGGCAGCGATCAGCTCCTTTAAAGGACCCCTTCCACAGGGCGACTTCATGCCATCCGGCGGTGTTGACGTTGATAACGTTGACAAGTGGATTAAGGCAGGCGCATATGCCGTTGGTACAGGCAGCAGCCTGACAAAGGGCGCTAATACAGGCGATTTTGCAGCAGTTACAGCAAAAGCAAAAGAATTCGTTGAAGCAGTGGCAGCAGCTCGCAAATAATAGAAAACAACTTAAGAATTAAGGAGAATACAAAATGGCAAAGATCGTAACCATGGGCGAGATCATGTTAAGATTATCTACCCCGAACAATGAAAAGTTTATTCAGGCAGATGAGTTTGATGTAAATTACGGCGGCGGCGAAGCAAACGTAGCTGTTTCTCTTGCAAATTACGGACATGAAGCTGAATTCGTTTCAGCAGTTCCGAAGAATCCAATCGGTGATTGCGCAGTTGCAGCATTAAGAAAATACAATGTTGGAACAAAGCACATTGCAAAAACCGGTGAAAGACTTGGTATCTATTTCTTAGAGACAGGCTCTGCCATGAGAGCTTCTACTGTTGTATACGACAGAGCACATTCCTCTATCTCTACAGCAACAGCAGCAGACTTTAACTTTGATGAGATCTTTGAGGGCGCAGACTGGTTCCACTTTACAGGAATCACTCCTGCTGTCAGCGACAGTGCAGCAGAACTGACTGAGGCAGCTTTAAAGGCAGCTAAGGCACACGGCGTGACTGTATCCGTTGACTTAAACTTCCGTAAGAAATTATGGTCTTCTGAGAAAGCTCAGAAGGTTATGACAAACTTAATGCAGTATGTTGATGTATGTATCGGTAACGAAGAAGATGCAGAGAAAGTACTTGGCTTCAAGCCAGGCAACACTGATGTAACTTCCGGAGAACTGGAATTACAGGGATATGTAGATATCTTCAATCAGATGGTTGACAAGTTCAACTTCAAGTATGTAATCAGCTCTTTACGTGAAAGCCATTCCGCTTCCGATAACGGCTGGTCTGCATGCATTATGGATGGTGCAACCCGCGAATTCTATCATTCCAGAAAATATCACATCACACCAATCGTAGACCGTGTAGGCGGCGGAGATTCCTTCGCAGCAGGCGTAATCTGCGGTATGGCTGATAAGAAAGATTTCAAGGCTGCTCTGGAATATGCAGTAGCTGCTTCCGCATTAAAGCACACCATTCCTGGCGACTTCAACCTTGTATCCAGAGAAGATGTTGACAGCCTGGCTGGCGGTGACGGATCAGGACGTGTTCAGAGATAATTTAACTGAACTGATTTTGGCAGAAGATATGACTGCCTCTAACTGAACGGGGAAAGACATCGGGGGTCATTATGCAATGACCCCCTTTTTTTAAAATCTATGGAGGAACGATCAAGATGAGTGACAGACCATTTGATTTATTAAGCCTGGGAGAACTGCTTTTACGTCTGTCTCCGGATGGAGTGGAAAGGCTGGTCCGGGGAGATTCCTTTCAAAAACAGGTTGGCGGAGCAGAGTTAAACGTTGCGGTAGGTGCGGCTCTTTTAGGGCTTCATACCGGTGTGGTAACACAGCTTCCAGCCAATGACATGGGGAATTTTATAAAGAACAAAGTGCGTTCTTATGGAATCAGTGATGATTATTTCGTGTATGATCAAAGCTCCAATGCCAGACTTGGTCTTTATTATTATGAATACGGTGCATATCCCAGAAAGCCCAAGGTGATCTACGACAGAAAGAACAGTTCTTTCTATAATATCAGTGAAGCCTCTTTTCCGGATGATATGTATAAAGCAACTACCTGCTTTCATACCACTGGCATTACCCTTGCTTTGTGTGAGAATACAAGAAAAACCGCCATTGATATGATACGCAAATTCAAAGAAAGCGGCACGATCATTTCTTTTGATGTTAATTTCCGTGGAAATTTATGGACAGGAGAGGAAGCAAGAGCCTGCATCGAGCAGATACTTCCTTATGTGGATATCTTTTTCTGCTCGGAAGACACGGCGAGGCTGACTTTTAAAAAAGAAGGAACTGCCAAAGAGATGATGAAGAGCTTTACTGAGGATTATCCTATTTCCATCGTGGCGTCTACGCAGAGAATCGTACATAGTCCGAAGAGCCATACATTCGGTTCTATTATTTACGATGCTGCGAGAAACGAATATTATGAGGAAGAACCTTACCATAATATTGATGTAGTGGATCGGATCGGAAGCGGAGATGCCTATATAGCAGGTGCGCTTTATGGTCTTTTAAGCACTGGCGGTGACTGCATGAAGGCGGTTCAGTATGGCAATGCCACTGCAGCTTTAAAAAATACCATACCAGGAGATCTTCCTACCTCTGACTTAAGTGAGGTTAATACTGTAATTCGGGAACACAATGATAAGGGACCTCAGAGTGAAATGAGCCGATGACACAATAAGTCTGACAGACAGGCGGGAGCCATTGCACCATAAGTGATTGATATCACTTATTGTGCAATGGCTCCTTTTTTGGTGGTTTTACGAAAGTTATTCTGACATACATTTTTAAGTATTTCCATATATAAATGTAACAGATAAATAGGTGGTTATCATGGCAGAAGATTATAGGAATCGAATTGTTAGTGAAGACTATGCTGATTTAGTTGTGGAAACTGGGAAGGTCCAAAGTATTTTGGATAAAATTCCTGAGGCAGTTGCTATTCCCATTCATTTTCAAATATCCTTAGTTACTTTTCCGGTAAAATACTTTACAAAGCGATCCATTGCTGAGCTTGGATATAGTCCAATCCCTTCCATCGTGGGCTTATTAAGCCTGAATAGTCTTGAGGCGTCAGGAATATCGATGTTACGCAATTTTCCGGTCTTTAATCTTTATGGGAACGGAGTTTTGATTGGCATTTATGATACAGGGATTGACTATACGAATCCAGTGTTTCGGAATGCAGATGGTACGACCAGAATTGTATCGATCTGGGATCAGACGATACAAAGCGGTAGTCCGCCGGAAGGCTTTCTATATGGAACGGAGTATACAAGAGAACAGATAAATCAGGCTTTGCAAAGTGATGATCCCTTTGAGATAGTACCGACCAGGGATACAATCGGTCATGGTACTATGCTCGCGGGAGTCGCCGGAGGAAAGGAATCCCCTGAGAATAATTTTTATGGTATCGCCACAGAGGCGGAATTTGTCATCGTAAAATTGAAAGAGGCAAAGCGGTATCTTAAGGAGTACTTATGCATTCCAATGGATGCGGTCGCTTATCAGGAAAATGATTTTGCTTTTGCACTGCAATATTTAACCAGTGTATATGCAAAGCTATCAAGACCAATGGCCATATGTGTCGGATTTGGAGCCTCAGAAGGCCCCCATGATGGAAGAGGAACCTTTAATAATTATAATGCTTTAGTCGCAGCAACTCCACAGATCGCATGTATCATAGCAGCCGGGAATGAAGGGAATGCAAGGAGGCACTATTTTGGAATGATAGATGAATCTTCCGGTTTTGATATGGTGGAACTGAGAGTGGGTAAGAATGAGGGCAATTTTACTATGCAGCTATGGGGCGAACAACCTAATTTTTATTCGGTTGATATTATATCCCCCTCAGGAGAGTTTGTACAGCAAATAGAAAGTAGAGATGAGTTTCAGGAGGTCAGTTTTATTTTTGAAGAAACCATAATTTATATTGATTATCAGGTATCAGAAACACAAACCGGTAGTCAGTTGATTTTCTTCCGATTTATAAAACCAGCTCCGGGAATCTGGAAATTTAGGATTTACGAGAAAGGGGATGTAAGAATTGGTTTTAATATATGGCTGCCGATGGAAGGGTTTATCTCAGATAACACATATTTTCTAGAATCGGATCCAGACATTACCGTATCAGCCTATGCAAATAACCCTGTGCCAATTACAGTGACAGCATATAATCCGGAAGATGACAGCTTATATCTGAAAGCAGGCAGAGGTTATTCAAGCATAGGGGTCATTACCCCTCATATTGCAGCCCCAGGTGTGAATATTGTTGGCCCAACCCTGAATCAGGGTTTTGCTGTATTTAGCGGAACCAGTGTTGCAGCTGCACATGCTACAGGAGTTGCAGCCATGTTATTAGAGTGGGGGGTAGTCAGAGGTAATATTCCATTTATGAATTCGATTGAAATGAAGATTTTACTCGAAAGAGGAGCCAGACGTAATAGCAGTCTGACATATCCGAACCGTGAATGGGGGTACGGCATTCTTGATATTTACAATGTGTTCAGAAGTTTACGATCCGGGAGTTAAAAGGGGATAACCATAAGAGATATGAGAGGAGAGAGAAGGATGCGTTTAGATAACGAAGATTATGCTGATCTGATTGTATTTTACTTAAACAATCCGGCACTTCTAAACAGTTACAAGGAGGCTTATATACGTTATATGAACGAAGCCTTTGCTATTGTACATGTACCGGTATCTCAGATAACGCAACAGGCAATTAGTCTCTTTGGGTATACAGCAATACCAAAGTTATATGGACTGACCAGTGAAGAAAGCCTTAGAGCCTCCGGTGTATCCAGCTTAAGAGGAATGCCGGGGTTTGATTTACAGGGCAGCGGAGTGCTGATAGGTATTATTGATACCGGTATTGATTATACGAATCCAGTATTTATAAAGTCAAATGGAACTTCAAAAGTTTTATCCATATGGGATCAGACCATTGCAGCCGGAACTACTCCTCCTGGAGCAGATTTTGGATCTGAATATAATAACCAGCAGATTAATCAGGCCCTGGCTTCCGAAGATCCTTTTAAAATCGTTCCAAGTATTGATGAAATCGGACATGGAACGATGTTAGCTGGAGTGGCGGCAGGAAATAAAGTGCCGGGAGCAGGATTTGCAGGCGTGGCACCGGAAAGTGATTTGATTATTGTTAAATTAAGGCAAGCAAAAGATTACTTAAGAGACTTTTTTATTGTTCCAAAAGATATACCCTGCTATCAGGAAAACCACATTATGTGGGGAGTACAATATTGTACTCAGTTAGCAAGGAGCCTTAACAGGCCAATTGTTATTTTGACAGGCATGGGAACTTCACAAGGATCGCATAATGGATATGCTCCTTTACCAACGCTTTTATCAATTATTGGAGACTATCCGAATACAGCAGTCGTGGTGCCGGCTGGAAATGAAGGAATTTTAAGAAGACATTATCACAATAATATCAATGATGCCAGTGGTTTTTGCAGCGTTGAGCTTAATGTTGCTAAGAATGAAGATGGATTTTCCATGGAATTTTGGGGGAATGCATTTGGTATATATGCCATTGATATCTTATCGCCAAGTGGTGAACTTATTCCAAGAATATCAGCAACTATAAGACTTAGTAAAGAGGTTTCATTTGTTTTTGAAGGTACGAGAATATATATTGATTTCCAACTAGCCCAGACACCGACTGGGGAGCCGCTGATTTTAATGCGCTTTCAGAATATTACTCCCGGTACTTGGAAGTTTAATGTATATAACCTGACAAATGTACCCTGTGACATTGATATATGGCTGCCTATGGGAAATATGATAACCAGCGGCACTTACTTTATCAATGCGGACGATAATGTGACTTTATTGGATCCTGGAACAGCAGCACTTCCTATTACGATTACAGCATATGATATTGCAAATAATAACCTGTATATAAACGCAGGCAGAGGGTATACAAGAGATGGAACAATTAAGCCGGAGTTAGCTGCACCTGGTGTGAATTATATTGCACCAAATCAAAATAAAGAATTTATCCCGTATACGGGTACTGGTGTAGCTGCAGCACATACTGCAGGCATCGTAGCCATGATTTTCGAATGGGCGGTGATTAAGGGAAACAGACCTGGACTGGACACGATTGAGATGAAGAACTATTTAGTCAGGGGAGCTATAAGAGACAGAAAGTTAACTTATCCGAATAGGAGTTGGGGGTATGGAATCATTAATGTAAATAGTGTATTTGAAGTCCAGAAAAATTAACGTATGAACTTTTTCCGCCAAGGCTCCACCAGGCTCACCCGGCATCATTTTTTCGGTTCAAGGCATGTGGAATTTGGATTCTATTAGAATGGACAAGGAATTTAAGATTGTGAGGATGATATTCGATTTATATTTTCAGGGACTGACATTTGGTCAGATTAAGACTTATCTGGAGTCTATGGGAGTCCGAACTTAGGTCATAAACGAATGAGAGAACCATGTGGTGATGTTATGTTAATTTCATATGTGCTGTATTTTATCTACCTTTGTAATGGGTAATATAATTGAAAGTTCAGCATGCATAAAAGTTCAAAATATAGGAGTTGAAGATGAAAATCTTCAACTCCTATATTTTGCGTTCTTTAGGAAGAAGTATAATTACAATTGTTTTCAAGAACAATCAGAAACATTGATTGATACAGGGAGATTTTTATATTCACCAGCTAGATCAATAAAGTTTTGAGCCATCGGACATATATTTTCATTGTTCCAAACAAGAGAGATATCAATATGTACTTCTGGATTTTTCAATGGTTTGTAACAGATTGTATCATTTAATATATTGGTATAGCAATTTGGGACAAGGGCTATACCTAATCCTGATGCAACCAATCCCAATACAGAAATATCTGTTTCAGCATCTTGTACAACATTAGGTGTGAATCCTGCTAAATGACATACAGACATGAAATCACCATAGGATTTCCATTTAGAAGATTGAGAATAGGTTATAAAAGGCTGGTCTTTTAATTCTGACAGACTTGAAATATCCTGATTTGCCAAATCCCAATTCTTTGGAATTGCAATAGATGAATTTTCGGTTGCAATTAATTGATAATTTAAATCATCATAAGATTTCCATATTAATCCAGCTATTCCAACATCCACCTCTTGATTTGACACACTGTTTTCAAGGTCGGGTGAATTCATTTCTTCTAATATCAATTCAACTTGAGGATATTTTTCTTTAAATGCCGAAAGAATCTCTGTAACAGAGGTGCTGATAATCATACTATTATATGCAATTCTTAGTTTACCAATCTTTCCATCGGCAATCAGTTTACCAGTTTCCACTCCTTGCTTGAGATATGACAAGGCTTTTATGGTTTTATCCCTTAATTCAATACCTGAAGGGGTAATAGATACCGATCTTGTAGTCCTATAGAATAATTTATATCCCAATTCTTCCTCTAATTTATGAATTTGAAAACTTAGTGGCTGCTGAGCCATATGTAACTGTTCCGCTGCTTTTCCAAAATGTAATGTTTCACATACTGTTAAAAAATACTGTAATTGTCTTATTTCCATAAATGTATCCTCTTTGCATTATGTATGTATTGAGTGTTAACATGAATTGATTAAGTGTTTCACTATTTATAAAAACTATTATATACTTTATTCATCAACAAAACAACTAACGAATTATAGGAGGAAAACAGACTATGGCAAATGATTACAATGAAAAGTATAACAACATTAAAGCTTCACATGAAGCAATTACATTAGAAGATGAAGTGACACATTTTGAGTCACTTTCAGTACCTTCATCACAAACTGATATATGGGAAGAAACAGCTGCAGGAGTTGTTGCAGAAGCAGGAGATTACGATATTCTGTTATGGGCAGCCGGTTATGCTCTTTTTGGAAATGGAAAAGGCATCTGGGGACCAGGTCAGTCAGCAGAAAGAGAAATTCAGTTAATTGTTGTACCTAAATCACAGCGTGGTACGATGAAAGACAACAACTTTGTACGTGTTGGCTGGACACCTAAGGAGCGTTTACACAATGATAAATTTACGGTTACAAAGGCAGAGGATAAAATCACTTGGGACTTTAATGGACTTAAATTTGTAGCAGCTCCTCCTACATGGAACATCAACGGAAAAGCTGGTGATGCTGAACTTGATCTTGTGTATGAGCAAATTGGTACAGCTCTTTGGAACTGGGGTCCGTTCTCAAAGGCTAATGAGAATGACCGTGCGGGATATGATGCATTTGTTAATGTGAATGGAACTATTCGCACATCAGAATATGATTTAAAGATTGAGAATGGATATGGAGTTCGTGAACACATCATTACAGGTCAGTCAAACGACCCAGTTAAGAATCTGCCTGTACCTAATTGGATGTGGTGGCTTTACACAATTCAAGGAGATGTTAAAGTTAACTTCTTCCAGCCAGGTCCAAATAAAATCGGCTTTGTAAAGTATGCTGATAAGCAAGTTGATTTTGGCCCTGGTAATGGTGCGGTTGAGTATGAAACTATTGAAAAGTGGGAAGATCCAAGAAGTGGTATATACATGCCAGTTAAATGGAGACTAAAGATGGTAAAAGATGACTGTGTCGTTGATGTAGAAATAGCTTCACATGGTCGTGCTTACAGCCACTGGCCAGTTGCAACAGGGACTCGTATGTATTGTTATCTGCTTTCCACAATGACAGGAACTGTTTCCCTTCCAGATGGCCGTACAGTGACACTTGACAATCATCTTACAGTAAATTCGTTTTGTAAAACGATTCTTACTGCTGATCCATATGACTTTTCCTCTTTGAGCCCCTTGGGATTTTGAGGCAAGGGGGTGGGGATGGGACTGATCCCATTATCGCCTTCTTCCTCTTGAACCTGAGATACAGCCCTTTCTTCTGCAAATTCTGGATGCTGTTTTTCGATAAACTTCATGGTTGTCGCAATATGAGAAAATGCGTAATCACGCATGGAAATTGCCTGCTCATAAGCTGATTCGTCAAGATCTCTACCGCTCTTTGGAGAGGCAAGTCCCTTTTCATAACGACTCATTTCTCTGTCTCGAATGGCAAGCTGTTCATCATGAACCATACCAAGATCCTCAATTGGGAGATAAGTTCCTTTGATCCTTACCCCTTTATCTTATTAAACCTGATCTTATCCTGTATAGCTGCGATTCAGGCATCAATCATTATGATGAGTCAAAACCGCCAGGAGAAAAAGGATAGACTTCGGGCAGAAAATGATTACCGCGAAGTGTTAGAGGCAAAAAAACAACGCTCTGAAGATTGAGAGAGAAGAATAAAAGCACTATTATTTTTCATACATTGCACTGGGTTTAAACCTTTAAATGGAAAAAGTATATTTTAAAAAGAGGATAATAATAATTTAATACATAATTGACAAAATAAGAATAATATTATATAGTAATATTAGTTAATATATGTAATGAGTGTTATATAATCCTTTGTTTAAACGTTTAAATAGAAGCTGCGCTGAGAGATACCTAATTATCTTTTGGCGATTTTAAAGCCTGATAGTTTAAACGATTAAATAGAAAAATATTTGGAGGGAAGATTAATGAGAAGGAAGAATTTATGGGGACGGATTTTCCTGACAGCGGCAGCAGTGAGTATGCTGGCTGGCTGCAGTACAAAGGGAGGACAGACAACCGGGGGATCATCATCAGGTGAAACAAAAAAAGACGGAGAACAGAAGGTTACCATAGCAGTATGGAATGAACCGAATAAGGATGAGGCACTGAATATGTATGCGCAGGCGGAAAAAGCTACCGGTATCAAAGTGGAAGTGACTGTGATCCCGGAGAGTGATTATTCGTCCAAATTAAACCAGATGGTTTCCACAGGTGATGATTCTGCTGATATCTATGTGATATGGGAGAATGATATTGCTAATTTTGCAAAAGCAGGCGGTATTATTTCCATGGATGACTACTTAAAAAATTCATCCATTCAGACTAAGGATTTTATTGATGCAGTTTCCGCACTGTCTGCCGGGCTTGGGGGTACATATGGTCTGCCATGGTGCGCTGCGACAGAGCTTCTTTACTATAATAAGGATATGTTTGATGCCGCCGGTATTCCATACCCCGACAACAACTGGTCTTATAACGATTATAAGGCTGCAGCTGAAAAGCTGACGATAAAGGAGGCTGACGGCACAACGAAGCAGTACGGCTGCACACTTCCCAACACCCAGACCTGGTGGGCTGGAATCGGAGGGGCAGGCGACAAGGTATACGATCCGTCCAAGGGACAGATGGTGATCGGCAGCGGAGCGGTATCCTTTGTCTCGGATGTGGCAGCTATGGCAAAAAGCGGTGTGATGCCGGAACCATCTTCCGATACAGCTGATTTATTTGCCTCCGGCAAAGCAGCCATGAGCTGGCAGGGAAGCTGGAATATCGGAACTTATGGAAGCAGCCTTCCGTTCCAGTGGGATATTGCAACCATACCCACGGACAAGATTAAATATAATACCCTGCATACCGGTTTTTACAGCATCAATGCCAAGAGTAAGAACCAGGATGCTGCTTTTAAGGTAATTGAATATCTTATGGGGGAAGAAGGGCAGACCATTAACTCCAGATCCAGCGGAAATCCCTCTGCCATTAAATCCATTGCAGAAAAAGGTGCATGGAAAGTGGAAAGTGCCACTTCTGTGAAGAACTGGGAAGCAATGACGGATTCTTTAAAAGCCGGCGTATTTGGATATACCTGCCTTCCGTCCGGAGTTACCAATAATGCAGTCAGCGAATTTAACGCGGCAGTTCTGGGACAGAAGACTCCCGAAGAGGCTGTTAAAAAAGCTGATGCCTATGCGAAGGAAACCATTGGTTACTAGACTGCAAAGCTGGAAGGAAAGTGAATGATAATGGTAAATGAAAGCAGTAAGTCTGCAAAGAACAAAAAGCTTAAGAATCATCTGACAGCTTATGCTTTTTGTGCTCCGTGGATGATAGGATTTGTTTGCTTCACCCTGTTTCCCATTGCTTTTTTATTTGCAGTCAGTCTGACAAACCGGAAACTGAGTGGTGTTTCGCAGTTCATAGGTCTGGCAAATTATATCAATATGTTTCAAAGTGCCACGTTCTGGAATTCTTTTCGGGTTACTTTGTTTTTCACGGTTGTTATGATGATTGTAACTACGGTCTGGGCGGTGGTGATGGCACTGCTGCTGAATTACAGGCAAAGATTAAATGGTTTCTTTCAGTTCTGCTATTTTCTGCCGTCGGTAATCCCGACGGTAGCACTTGCCTATACATTCCGTACCATATTCGGAAAGGAGGCAGGACTGTTAAATGGAATTATTTCCGCATTTACTGGTAAGAATGTGATGGTCAACTGGCTGTATGACGGCCGGACAGTCTATCTGGCTCTGTTTTTCATCACTCTGTTTACGTATAACACCGGACAGATGATGCTTATATTCCGTTCCGGATTAAACGATGTGCCCAGAGAACTTTATGAGGCATGCGAGATTGACGGAGCCAGCCCTTTTAAGAAATTTTTTAAGATTACCCTGCCCATGATATCGCCTATTGTGCTTTTTAACGCAGTAATGGGCTGTATCAGCGCATTAAATGGCTCGTTTGCTCTTTTATATCCCCTGACTGGAGAAAATGGTGATCCAAACGGAATGTCCCAGGTGCTCAGCCTTTTGATCTATAAAGAAGCATTCAGCAATATGAAGGTTGGTTATGCCTGCGCCATGTCCGTAATACTGTTTCTGATTGCGTGCTGTTTTGGAATCGGGATATTCGCAATTTCGAAAAAAATTGTTTATTATGAAAATTGATGGGAGAGAGTACATGAAATCAGCTAAAACAAGAAAAAAAGCCGGCCGGATTCTGGTTTTCATGATTAAAATTCTGGTGGGGATAATCATGTTTTCTCCGATCATCTGGGTACTCACCGGCTCCTTTAAAACTTTAACAGAGTTTACATCATCTTCCGGTATTTTGCCGCAGAAAGGGACGATAGAAAATTATAAATATATATTTTATCATTCCAATTATGTACTATATGTAAGAAATACGGTGCTTCTGATGGCGGGTACCACTTTGGGAACTTTAATATCCTCCTCGCTGGTAGCTTACCCGCTTGCGAGAATGGAGTTTCCCGGGAAAAATCTGATTTTTTCCCTGATCGTCGGTACCATGATGATTCCCAATATTGCTTTAATTGTCCCTCAGTATATTATGTTCGGAAAAGTTGGCTGGCTGGATTCTCTGCTTCCCATGATCGTTCCTGCATTTTTTGCCTATCCGTACAACGTATTTTTATTCCGGCAGTTTTTCCGTTCCATCCCTAAGGAACTGGATGAAGCTGCTACCATGGATGGCTGCAGCAGAATCGGGATTTTCTTCCGTGTACTCATTCCGCTGTCTAAGTCAACCTTTACGACGATTGGAGTGCTGTCCTGTGTATTCTGGTGGAATGAGCTGACGCAGCCGGTATTTTACATAAACAGTGATAAATGGAGGACTCTGACCATTGCACTTATGACGACATTTATGTATACTTCAGGTAATGCGTTTGTAATCAACTGGCCTTCGATCATGGCTGCCTCCACATTGATGATTCTGCCTCCCATGCTGCTTTATCTGTTTGGATCCGGATTTTTAGTGGAAGGAATTAAAACGTCTGGTCTGAAGGGATAAACAGGTAAATAGAAAGAGAGAGTAGAAAACCCCATGACACTAAAGGAAATTGCATCAATGGCTGGTGTATCAGTTGCGACGGTTTCGTATGTTTTGAATAATACGGCACAGGTAAGTGATGAGACGAGAAAAAAGGTAGAGAAGATTATTAAGGAAACCGGGTACCGGTCCAACATTCTGGCCAAGAGCTTAAGAAGGAATGAATCCTTTCTGGTTGGAGTGATTGTAGAGGATGTAACGGTATGGCACACTGCTTATATTATTGACGGAATCAATGAAATTGCGGAAGCAAGAGGATACAATACCATACTGAGCAATTTAAGACTGTTGAATAAAATTGAATCTCAGTTTGACCACATTTCTAATTACCAGAAGGATATTGATAAGGCACTTGATGTGATGATCGGAATGCAGGTGGATGGCATTATTTATGTAGGCATGCATGACCGGAAAATCAGCCATATTCTTGGCAATATTAAAAAACCGGTGGTTTACTGCTACTGTTATACAGACGGTGAAGGTTCATCGGTCCGCTACAGCAATGAAAAGACGGTTTATCAGATGACACAGATGCTGATTAATAACGGTCACAGGGAATTTGGGGTTATTAATGGACGACAGGAGTCGGAACCTGCTGCATTAAGGTACAATGGGTTTTTGAAAGCGTTGAAAGAAGCAGGAATTACCGTGAAAGAGGAGAACATAACCTGTGGAAACTGGAAATACCGGGAAGGAAAAGAAGCGGCGAAAAAGCTATTGGGAAAAACCGGCCGCCCCACTGCAATTGTGGCGATGAATGATGATATGGCGGTGGGGGTCTGTGATGCGGCAAAAGAGCTGGGACTTAAGATTCCCGATGATGTTTCTGTCACAGGCTTTGACAATGCGGATATTATTCAATATGTAACGCCAAGGATTACAACGGTGGAAAGGCCTTTGCAGGAGATGGGATACCGCTCCATGGAGCTTTTGCTTGAGAGCGTAAGCGGAGCCAGTGTGGGAGATGTGAACATTACGCTTCCCTGTGCCCTGATTGAAGGGGAGTCAGTAAGAAAACTTAATTAGAAAAAAAGATAGCAGAGCGAGGAAACAGTATGGAGGGGAATAAACTGACAGATGCAAATTTAAAGCATGTTGCAATACAGGATTCATTCTGGGATAAATATATTGATCTGGTGGATGAGGTGATTTTGCCGTTTCAGTGGGATCTTATTAATGACCGGGTTGAGGGAGCGGAAAAAAGCTACTGCATCAGGAATTTCCGCATTGCAGGCGGTGAGGAAGCAGGAGAGCATAAGGGTATGGTATTTCAGGATACTGATGCTGCAAAGTGGCTGGAAGCAGTTGCTTTTTCCCTCAATAAAAACAGAAATCAAAAACTTGAAAAAGCGGCTGACCAGACCATTGATCTGATTGCAGCAGCCCAGTGTGAGGACGGGTATCTGAATACTTATTATACAATTACCGGAAATAAAAGATGGTCAGATTTATTCGAGGGGCATGAACTTTATACGGCAGGCCATATGATTGAGGCAGCAGTGGCGTATTATCAGGCAACCGGAAAGAGAAAGTTACTGGATGTAGTATGTAAGTTTGCGGATTATCTTTGCCTTGTTTTTGGACCTGAAGAAGGAAAAATCCATGGTTATCCGGGTCATCCCGAGGTGGAGCTTGCTCTTGTAAAACTATACCGGATAACAGGGAACAGAAACTATCTTTGGCTTGCGGATTATTTTGTAAGAACAAGAGGGGAAAATCCCTGCTATTTTTTAAATGAAGACTGTATTAAAAACGGAAATTACATTTTTCCTGAATTTAAAGATTTTGATCTGGATTATAATCAGTCGCATATGCCCTTAAGGCAGCAGCAGACAGCGGAAGGTCATTGTGTCCGGGCTGTTTACCTTTACAGCGCAATGGCTGATTTGGCATATGAGTATCAGGATGAGTCCCTTATCCGCCAGTGCGAAACGCTTTGGGACAATATCGTGAACAGGCGGATGTATATAACAGGAAGCATTGGATCGGCCTCTTATGGCGAACGTTTCACCGGGGATTATGATCTTCCCAATGACACAAACTATTCGGAATCCTGTGCCACGGTGGGACTTGCCATGTTTTCCAACCGCATGTTTCATCTCACAAGAGATGGGAAATACATGGATATTGTGGAAAAGGCCTTATACAACACTCTGCTTGCAGGAATTGCAATGGACGGAAAACATTTCTTTTATGTAAATCCATTGGAAGTGGTGCCTGATACAGTAAAGAAGAATCCAACTTACCGGCATGTAAAGACAACCAGACAGCTTTGGTTCGGAGTTGCCTGCTGTCCGCCAAATATAGCAAGGACTTTGGCTTCCCTTGGAAATTACATATACGCTTCTGATAAAAACACACTCTATGTTAATCTCTTTATACAAAGCAGCGCTGAGTGTCAGCTTTCGGGCACTGGTGTAAGCGTGAGACAGGAATGCGACTATCCTGCAAGCGGAACCGTTACTCTTTCTGTAAATCCCCAGGAAGAGGGAAGAGAATTTACCCTGGCTGTGCGTATTCCTTCATACAGCAGGGGAGCAGTGCTTAAAATCAATGGGAGAGAAGAGACGGTACAGCCGGAAAAAGGGTATCTCTATTTAAAACGGATGTGGGAAAAGGGAGATGTGGTTGTGGTTGAACTGAATGTTCCGTTCCGATACGTCAGGTCCAATCCCAGAGTGCGTCATAATATAGGAAAAGTCAGTCTGATGAAAGGGCCGGTGGTTTATTGCCTGGAAGAGGTCGACAACGGCAATTATTTATCAGCAGCGGTTATAGATACCAGAGTGGAGCCAGAGGAAGAATATGATCATGAACTTTTAAAAGGCACCTTGTGCGCCAGACTAAAGGGAGTCCGTATTGATTATGGGAAGGCCGGCGATTCCCTCTATGGGGAAGAAAAGCCGGTTTATAAAGAGGCGGATTTTAAAGCAGTCCCTTACTCCTGCTGGAATAACCGGGGAGAGGGAGAGATGATTGTCTGGATGAGAGAGAAGGAATAGAAAAAAGCCTGGATCCATGAAATACTGATCCAGGCTTTGCCTTTGTTAATTACCGCACTCTACACTGATCTCGTTGAACTTTTCAAGAATGAAGTTGATATCCAGGCCGTCTTTTTCCTGATCTGCGCAGTCCACAACTGCATTTCCCTGATGCATCATCAAAAGCCTGTTCCCATAGTCCACTGCATAACGGAGGTTATGAGTCACCATGATGGTTGTCAGCTGTTTTTCTCTCACGATCTTGTCTGTCAGCTGCATGATGATTTCGGCCGTTTTGGGATCAAGGGCTGCTGTATGTTCATCGAGAATCAGGAATTCGATAGGTGTCATGGTTGACATTAAAAGTGCCATGGCCTGTCTCTGGCCTCCGGACAATACCCCTACCTTTACGTGAAGTTTGTCTTCCAGACCAAGACCTAAGGTGTGAAGCTGTTCTTTGTAATAGCCAATCCGCTGCTTATTGGTTCCGGGAAGTAAGTTAAAGGGTTTTCCTTTTGTGTCAGCCAGTGCCATGTTTTCCAGAATGGTCATGTTAGGGCAGGTTCCCATGGCCGGATTCTGATAGACTCGTCCGATGCGCCGCTGGCGGCGGTATTCCGGCATGCTGGTGATGTCGGTTCCGTTAATGAGTATGGTTCCGCTGTCTAAAGGAATGCTGCCGCAGATCAGGTTTAAAAGGGAAGTTTTTCCTGATCCGTTGCTTCCCACAACCGATACAAACTGCTGGTCCTTTATGGTTAAATCAAAATTGTGGAACAGGCACATTTCATTGACAGTCCCGTGGTTGTAATATTTATGAATGTTTTTCAGTTCAATCATGCTTTCACCTTCTTTTCCCTGCCGTTGCTCAGTACCAGAATGGCTAAGAACAGAACCGATGTAATCAGTTTTAAATCAGAAGCTTCCATTCCCAGGTAAATTGCGAAAGATACGCAGGCTTTGTAAATAATAGAGCCTATAATGACAGCAGTGGTTGATTTAACAAATCCGACCCGCTTAAAAAGCTTTGTTCCGATAATTACATTGGCAAGTCCTATGACAATGGTTCCTGTTCCCATGCTGATTTCGAAAAATCCTTTTTGCTGGCAGTATACGGAACCAGCCAGGGCAGCAAGACCGTTTGCGATGGCCAGACCAACGATCTTAACCATTCCCCGGTCCTTTGCAAGAGAAGTGACAAGTGTCTCATTATCGCCCACCGCTCTTAACAGATAACCGGAGCGGGTTTTTAAGTACTGGTCTAAAATGAATTTAACAACGAAAACAATGACTGCCAGAATAATAACCATGGTAACAGCGCTCAGAGACGCCGGAAACAGCCTGTTAACCAGGCTGTTTTCAAAAATGGTGGTGGCATTGAAAAATGGAACATTGGCTTTTCCGGCAACTCTTAAATTAACGGAGTACAAAGCAGTCATGACAATAATACCAGACAGAAGATCCCGCACCTTTAATTTTACATGGATAAAACCGGTGATGCATCCGGCCAGAGCTCCTATGGCAAATGCGATAAACAGGGTTGCCAGAGGATTCAATCCGGCTAAAATCAGTGTTACGGTAACAGCGCCTCCCAGGGGAAACGTACCATCTACAGACAGATCCGGAAAATCCAGAATCTTATAGGTGATGTATACGCCCAGCGCCATTATGGCATAAACCAGACCTTCTTCCAAAACGCCAAGTATAATTGACATGATTAAATTTCCTCCACTATGTTTCTTCTTATTTTGTTCCTTTTGAAATATCAGTAAAGATCTCGGCTGCAGAATCGGTTAAATCCTTTGGTAATGTGATGCCCAGTGTTTCAGCAACCTTGGAATTTCCGTAAAAAGCTGCATCTTTGATTACTTCAAAATTTAATTCGCTTGCTTTGGCTTCTCCCTTTAATACCTTGGCAGCCATGACACCGGTCTGTTTTCCTAAATCCACATAATCAAGACCCATTGCTGCAAGACAGCCAATTTTTACCTGTTCCACTTCGCTTCCGAAAACAGGAATGTTTTTCTTGCCGGCTTTATCGAGGATAAGCGGAAGAGAGCTGACTACTGTATTATCGGTTAAATTGTTAAGACAGTCAACCTTTTCCAAAATGCTGTCAGTTGCCAGGGAGATATCAGCGGTGGAGGTAACTGGTCCTTCCACGATTTCAAATCCGTAATTTGCGGCAGCCGCTTTGTATTCTTTAATGGCTGTTTCTGAGTTTACTTCACTTGTGCTGTAGAGAATTCCGATTTTCTTTGCATCAGGAAGTATCTTGCGGATCATTTCCAGCTGTTTTTCAACAGGGAGCTTATCACTGGTACCGGTTATTTCACCTACCGGGGTACCGTCTTCTTTGGCCAGGGCAGCAGCTACCGGATCTGTAACAGCTGTGAAAATAACAGGAACATTGTCTTTTTTTGCTCCGCCGTAGGCCGCCTGTGCCATGGGGGTTGCAATGGCGCAGATCAGATTGGTCTTTTTGGCAAGAAAGTTGTTTACGATCTGGCTTGCAGTACCGCCGTCTGCCTGTGCATTTTCATAAAGGACTGTTAAGTTCTTTCCTTCCTCCAGACCTTCTTCGGCAAGTCCCTTTAAAAAACCTTCTCTGCAGTTATCCAGAGAACCATGCTCTGCAAACTGGGCGATTCCGATGGTATAGGCTGATGTTCCTTCACTTTTTGCAGATGCTGCAGAAGTGGACTCCGGTGTCTTTTCCGGCGCTTTACCGGAAGCACATCCGGTGAGAGCAGCAGCAAGTGTTGCCAGTAACATGATTTTTACAGATTTTTTCATAAATAATTCCTCCTAAAATTTATTTTCATTGATAGAAAAGCTTTCATTGCATAAAAAAAGTCCCAAGTATGTTATTCACATACTTGAGACGAATCATACAATCCGCGGTGCCACTCAAATTGACTTAATATAAGTCCTCTTTTCATATACTAACATATATGCCACATCATATAACGGTTGTGGATTCCGTCAGCCCATACTGTTATTCGGTTCAAGGCTGCCCTCAAAAGTCCATTCAGCTATCTGCACTATACCGCACTCACACCACCGGCGGCTCTCTGAAATACTGCTGGGAAAGCTTACTCTTCTTTTTCAACGGTTTCTTTTATTAATCAATATATTAATGCGTGAAAGGAATTTTGTCAACAGGTAATTGAAAAAACTTTATTTATTTCCTGAAACTGTGATAGAATAGGAAAAAGACATGCGAAGGAAGGAGAACTTATGAACAGACTGTTAGTTGTGGTGGATATGCAGAAGGATTTTATAGACGGTTCATTAGGAACCGGAGAAGCGGAAGCGATCGTTAACAATGTAAAAAAGAAAATTGAAGAATATCAGGCAGCAGGAGACGATGTGATCTTTACTCTGGATACCCATGAGAATGATTATATGGATACTCAGGAGGGAAAGAATCTTCCTGTTCTTCACTGTGTGAAAGGGACTGCCGGCTGGGAACTGGCTGATGCTTTAAAAGAGATTCCGGGCAGGCGGTTTGAGAAGAATACCTTTGCCAGTAAGGCTGTGGGGGAATACGCGGCGTCAGGCAGTTATAAGTCCATAGAGCTGATTGGTCTGTGCACCGATATCTGCGTCATATCCAATGCTCTGTTAATCAAGGCATTTCTTCCTGAGATTCCGATTCTGGTTGATTCTTCCTGTTGTGCAGGAGTTACGCCAGAAAGCCATGAGAATGCGTTAAGTGCCATGAAGATGTGCCAGGTCACCATTTTATAAACAAAACATAAAAAAGCAAAAAAACATGTGATAAAGCTGTTTTTTTGCTTTTTTGTATGATAACTGTTATTTGCCCAGACGTTCTAAATCCTGGTAGAAACCGGGGTAGGAGATATTAACACATTCAGCTCCCTTAATTTCCGTTTCCCCATCTGCACATAATCCCGCAACAGCAAAGGTCATGGCAATCCGGTGGTCCAGCCTGCTGTCAATCACCGCTCCGTGAAGGGGCTTTCCTCCCCGGATGATCATTCCGTCCTCTGTTTCTGTGACATCAGCCCCCATTGCGGAAAGATTCTGTACCATTACCTCAATCCGGTTGGATTCCTTTACCTTTAATTCCCCTGCATCTTTTATAATGGTTTCACCTTCTGCAAAGCATGCCATGGCTGCTATTATGGGAAGTTCATCAATTAAAGCGGGGATAATGGCACCGCCGATCGTAGTTGCGCGAAGAGAACTGGATTTTACAAGGATATCTGCAGTTGGCTCTCCGGAATCCGTATTTTTGTTGAGCAGCGTAATGTCCGCCCCCATATCCCGGCATACAGAAAGAATTCCGTCTCTGGTAGGATTGATCCCCACATGCTTCATCAGAATTTCAGAGCCTGGTACCAGAAGACCTGCTGCGATGAAAAAGGCCGCAGAGGAGATATCTCCAGGAACAACGATTCTGCTGCCATACAGCTCCTTAGCAGGCCGTATGGAGGCAGTTGTGCCTTCCGTGGTTACATCGGCTCCAAAGTGTTTCAGCATGATTTCTGAATGGTTTCTTGATACATAAGGTTCTGTCACCTTCGTTTCACCCTCTGCATAAAGACCTGCCAGAAGAATGGCGGACTTTACCTGGGCAGAGGCTACCCTGCTGGTGTAATGAATGCCGTAAAGCTTCTTTCCTGTAATGGCAAGAGGCGCACAGCCATTCCCCTCCAGGCTTCTTATGTCCGCACCCATGTGGGAGAGCGGATCCATAATCCTCTTCATGGGACGTTTTTTTATGGAATCATCACCGGTAAGGGTGACGTCAAAGTTCTGGGCAGATAAGAGACCGGATATAAGCCGGGTGGTGGTTCCGCTGTTTCCGCAGTCCAGGATTGTCTCCGGTTTTTTCAGTCCGAAAAGGCCGTTTCCGTGAACAATCACAGAGTCTTTGTTATTTTCAATATCGATTCCCATCTTTTTAAAGCAGGCAATGGTGGACAGACAGTCGGCACCCTGAAGAAAATTGGTGATCTCCGTCGTGCCTTTTGCCAGAGAGCCGAACATGATACTGCGGTGGGAAATGGACTTATCCCCGGGTATGGACAGTTCTCCCCTAAGAGGGGAGGCTTTTGTAAATTTCATAAGATACCTCTCTTAATTGGATATTAAATCATAATGATAGCGTTCCAGCTGTTTCCAGGCCTCGTCCATGGATTCCCTGTCGTAGAATGCGATCCGAAGGGTTCCTTCACCGTGCTCCCGGTTGTGATTGATTCCGATGTTGCGGATACTGATGCCTTTGGCAGCCAGGATGACGGAAAGGGTAGATATGGCACCCACTTCATCCGCCATATCAACGGTAAAGGAGTATTCAGGCGCAATGGGGCCTGTTGCTTTTTCTGAAAAAGAATTCCGGTAGTCCCTGGATGTTTCAAACAGCTGGTTGATGTAGCTGCCGTTTTTCCTGTTTAACTGATCCAGAATCTGATTTAAAGAAGCGATATACCGCTCCAGAATCAGGGAAAGATTCTGATGGTTTGTCATACAGATCTGTTCCCACATTTCCGGTGAGGAGGAGGCGATTCGCGTAATATCCTTAAAGCCTCCGGCAGCGAGCCTTTTCATAAGTCCCTGCTGGTTGTCAGAGTTCTTTACCAGGTTAACCAGACTGGAGGCAACAATATGGGGCAGATGGCTGATGGCAGCTGTTACAAAATCGTGCTCATGAAAATCCAGAACGATAGGGATGGATCCGATCATTTCTGCAATATGGACGAGACGATCCGTCTGTTCCTTTGTGGTTTTGGCAGTGGGGGTAATGATATAGTAAGCATTTTCCAGCAGATGATCCGTGGAATTTTCATAGCCCGTTTTTTCTGAGCCAGCCATCGGATGGCCGCCGACAAACCAGGATTCCATACCAAGACGGATTACGGCCTCATGAATGTCGGTTTTGGTGCTTCCCACATCGGTAACAATGGCCCCAGGCTTTAAAAAGGGCCGGATCTTACTTAAATAGTCAGCGTTATATTCCACTGGCGTGCAAAGAAATATAAAATCACATTCTGTCAGCTCTTCTCCAATTCCGTCAAGAATTACATCAACAATGCCATCTTCTCTGGCTTTCATCAGCCTGGAACGTGTCCGCATATAAGCCATTATTTTTGTCTCCGGTGCTTCACGCTTGATCCCCCGGGCGATGGACCCCCCGATCAGACCAAGCCCGATAAAGGCAATGACTTCATCATTCATTGAAAACCCTCCCTGATAGTTTTGCATAAGGCTGTAACTGTTCTGTCAAGTGTTCAAACTGTTCAAATGTGAGAGACTGGGGCCCATCAGATAATGCGCAGGAAGGACAGGGATGAACTTCTACAATTAAGCCGTCTGCGCCAACTGCAATAGCTGCCTTTGAAATCGGTTCGATGTAAGCCCTGACACCGGTTGCGTGACTGGGATCTACGATAACCGGAAGGTGGCTCTTCCCGCGGATTACGGGAATTGCGCTGATATCCAGGGTGTTTCTGGTGGCAGTTTCATATGTGCGGATTCCTCTTTCACAAAGAACAATATTGGGATTGCCTTCGGAAGCGATGTATTCTGCTGCATTTAACCACTCATCAATGGTAGCGCAGAGGCCTCTCTTTAAGAGAACAGGGATTCCTGCCTTACCTGCTTCTTTTAAAAGCTCAAAATTCTGCATGTTTCTTGCACCGATCTGAATCATATCAACGTATTTTACCGCAGTTTCCAGTGCGCGGAGACTGGTTACCTCGCAGATTACATTCAGTCCTGTTGCCTCTCTGGCTTCTTTCATATATTGTAATCCTTCTTCCTCCAGACCCTGAAATGCGTAGGGGGAAGTCCTTGGCTTGTAAGCACCGCCTCTTAAAAACTGGGCGCCGGCTTTTTTTACTGCATAGGCAGTTTCTAAAAGCATGTCATGGTTTTCTATGGCACAGGGACCAGCCATCATGGCAAGGTGGCCGGGACCAATTTTTGCATTGCCTACAGTGATTACGGAATCTTCCGGATGAAATTTCTTATTAACCACCTTATAGCTTTCTGTAACTGCAACGATTTTATCCACACCATCCATCATCTCAATATTCGCACCCTGAATTTTCGTCTTATCTCCTACAACACCTACTATGGTTACTTCCGTTCCCTCTGATAAATGAGCGGTCAGGCCGTTGGATTCAATAAAGTGTTTTACTTTACTGACAGCTTCTGCAGAAGTGTTTGGTTTCATAATAATAATCATATCCCTTTTTCCTCTTTTCTTACAAATGATTAATCCCCATTGTAATGGATAGCAGGGAAGTTGTCAACGCTTTTATACGTTAAACTTTTACACTTTAAAGTAGATTATTATTTAGAACCTGATTATTGGATAATTTGTGCTGGAAAAAGCGGCCTGGTATGCAGTTTTTTTGTGAAAAAGAGCAGTCATTCCTGGGAAATGTTAAAAAAAGTTACATCAAACGTTGAAAATGCCATGTGATTTTTTTATGAAATCATTTAATATAACTATATACCATATCAAAAAAATATTTATATGTGCACCAGACGTCATCTTATAACAGACAGACTGATGGCACAGCAAAGGGATAAGACAATGGAAAAATTGCAATTGAACAGAACCGGATTTCTTACCAATTATCTGATATCCGGTCCGAAAGAAACGGATTTTATCAATCATGAAACAGATGACAACCAGCTGCGTTATGAACAGCATTTAAGATCCATTGTAGCTGACTTAAGCAGGTCCTGTCCGGATGGCCCTGCCATCCTTGGAGAAAACAGCAGGCTTCAGATGCCATGGAAGTATTATTATCACTATGGAAACTGGTTTGTAGACGAAAGCACATTTTATTCCACACTGCAGAAAGTGGAGCTTGATGCGGTGACGGGAATAGAGGTAAAAGAAGATCTGACCGTGAATGCAGTTGTATGGTCCTATGCAGCTGTAGATGTCTGGTGCAACAGGGAACTGGTATGCCGTATGGATACGCCGGTTTATAAACCAATTAAAAAGAAACAGATGGAACTCCGGCTGAAAAAAGGAATCAATGAAATCTATGTCAGCCTTCAGACTCTGGGTGTCAGGGATACGAGAACGTTGTTCGGCATTCAGATCATGGATCACATGGAAGAGATCTCTGTTGTACTGCCTGATGAGAAACATACCGATGAACTGGTACGGATTGAAAACTGGCTTGGTTCCATCTCCATTAAGAATTCCATCATGACTTTTAAAGAATGTGCGCCCAAAGGTGCCTCTTTGGCCTACGACAGCCAGAGCCCTGATTTTGCACAGGTGAAAAGCCGGAAGGAATGGCAGGAGATCAGCGGGAAAAATCAGGTGAAGCTTGAGGTCGAAAAGCCAGGTGTTATTTTAGTAAGTGTAAAAAGTGACCATGGAGTCCTCACCAGAAAAGTGGAGAATATCCTGGCTCAGAGACCGGAATATGGGAAAGACAAATACTTTGAGGAGAATAAAAAGGCTATTTTCCATAGAATTGCAGAAGCAGAAAGTCTGTCCAGAGGTGATAAATTCGGATTTTCCATTTCCAATATTCTTGCAAGAAAAGCCCTTGGAATGGACAACGGGCGGGATATAGAACTTCTTTATGAGACGCTGGACCAAATAGAAAGCAGATATGACTGCTCTGATTTTCTGGTGTGCGGCATGGTCAGATATCTAAAGAATTATCCGGTCAGTGAGGATCTGGCGAAACGTGCAAAAGAGGTTCTTTTAAACTGGCGTTACTGGATGGATCAAAAAGGATCTGACGCCATGTGCTTCTGGAGCGAAAACCATTCTCTTATGTTCTATACCTGTGCCATGAATGCAGGAGAGATGTATCCGGATGAGTATTTCCCGCGGGCAGACATGACTGGCAGAGAGCTTTTTGAATTCGGAAGAACCAAGGTAGAAGCATGGCTGGCGGATGTGGAAGAACATGGATTTGAAGAATTCTTAAGCACAGTTTATATGTGCGTTACGTTTGCAGCGCTTTTAAATGTAATCGATTTTTCAGAGGAAGCCATTTCAAAAAGGGCAGTAAAGATTACCGATAAACTTCTTGAAATGCTGTGTCTCCATACCTATGACGGTGTTGTCATTGCCCCTATGGGACGTGTATACAGAGAAGTGATCCATCCCTTTGAGCAGGGAGCCCAGGCACTGATGAATTTAATCAATCCTGATGTCCCTTATTCCTACGGAGAGGGTTGGCTGGGCTTTTATTCATGCAGCAGCTATAAACTTCCAGAAGGGTTAAAGGAACTTATGGAGCGTCCGGCAGATATGGATTATTCCACAGGAAATGCTCTCATAAGGCTGAAGAAAACGCCGGAGTACTGCATGACTTCCGTTCAGTCCCCCAGACCGGACCCGGAATTTAAACGCTGGAGGAACCTTACCCTGGATCCGGATTCGGATACATCCACCTGTGAATACACCAAGTCACTGAACGAACGGTTTCATGGAACCACCTGCTTTGAGCCGGGAGTATATGGCTATCAGCAGCACATGTGGTATGCTGCCCTTGATAAGGAAACTGACATCTTTACGAATCACCCGGGCGGAACCTGTGATTCCAGTTCCATGAGACCGGGGTATTGGTACGGAAATGGGGTAATGCCTGCACTGGTTCAGGAGGGAAATTTACTGGGAGCTGTTTATCACATCCCGGAGGAGCATCCCATTCATTTTACACATGCTTATTTTCCTGCACCGAAGTTTTTGGAAACCAATGTCTCCGGCCACTGGCTTTTCGGAAGAAAGGCAGGAGGATTTGCTGCACTCTGGTGCAGCGGTATTTTGGAGCCTGTTGATGACCAGCTGTTTGAATGCGAGTACAGAACCTATGGGGATGACATTGCATACTTCTGTGTATGCGGCAGCAACCAGGATTTTAAGACCCTGGCTGAGTTCTCAGCCTATGCAGAAAATCTCCGGCCGGTATTTGATGACGGACAACGTATTTTAACAGCAGGCCCCTTAAAAGTGGGATTTGCAGATAACAATGATAAGACACAGTATATTTAGTGAAGATACTCAGGCGGCGGTGGCTTTTTCTTCCGCTGCCTATGAGAGTAATGCTTATTTTATGAGAAATTTCAGCAGATGCCGTGAGCTTTTGCTGGTGGAAAAAGATCCTGAGGGAGCAGCAGAAGCCATGATGTTTGGAATCAGGCATGCCAGGCTCCTTCATTTGGATGATTTTTTACTTCCGGTTGTTTACATTGACTGGATGCTGCCGGAGCTGGAAAAAGAATTAATGAAACAGGGCATTCCGGAATCTGTTGTCTGGGAATCTTTAAAGGATGTTGAAATCTGGATTCAGTCATACCGCAAATATCACCAGGGACAGACCGGGCTTGACCGGATTGAGTGGGTGTTCCGTTCACTTGCCGGAAAAGTACGAAGATTCGGCAGTCTGCAGTTCGAGGAAGTGACTTATGAATTTCCTTTTCTGATCTATGAAAACAGACAATCCGGAGAGTTTATGGCACTGGCCTGCCCGGATGTTATGATTGATCAGGACGGATATATCTCCGGTACAAACGGAAGAAGCATGATAAGAGAAATAAGAACTTATCTGGACTTTAAGGACAGGACTGTAACCGGATACTCTGCGGATTTAAAAAAGGGAACTGTAAGCGTGGATGCACCCGTCTCATTAAATCTGGAGGAATGGGAGCTTAAGCTTGCTCCGGGAGAGAAGGCGGTTGCTGTTCATATTCCGGAAGGTTCAGATTTGTCCCCGGACAGCGTTGATTCCTCTTTAAAGACTGCAAAAAAATATTATGAGAATCATATTCTTGTCTGCGAAAGCTGGATGCTGGATGCCCATCTGGAGCACATCCTGCCTCAAACCGGGAGGCTCATCAGCTTTATGCAGAGATTTAATAAAATGCCTGTAATGACAGAACGTCCACAGATACTGGAACGGGTCATGGGGTTTGATTTTACCATGGAAGCACTGGAACATTTTTCCTGTACCACATCGCTTCAGACCTCATTAAAGAAGTATCTTCTGGACGGAAATGAGATGTTTACCACAGCTGGTTTTATGCCATGGAAATGACAACTGGGAGGAGTACTTGATTATGACAGGATATTATGCCGGACTGGATGTGGGGGGAACCAACGGACGGTTAAAGGTCTGTGATCCCACAGGAAAAGTGCTGGGTGAACTTACGGCTCCTGGCTGCAGCCTTAATACAGACGGGGCAGAAAAAAGCAGGCTGCGTTACCGCGAGCTGGTGATTCCTGCTCTTATGGAACTGAAGCTGGATCCTGGCTGCTGTCTGGGAATCTGCGTGGCAGCAAGCGGGATTGATTCCCCGTTTCATGAGCAGGAATGCAGATCCTTTTTTGAAGAGATGGGATTTTTACCAGATAAGCTGATGGTAATGAATGACTGTGAAGTATTTCTTTATCTTACGGAACTGCCGGCTCTTGTAATCGTATCCGGCACAGGCTCTGTCTGCTTTGGCAGAGATGAGAATGGATCCATATACCGGACGGGCGGTTTTAATCATATTGTAAGCGATGAGGGAAGCGGCTTTGATCTGGGACTGAAGGTTTTAAGGACAGTTGGAAATGATTTATCCGGACGGGGTAAAAGTCCCATTCTCACCCCGCTTTTTATAAAGTCAACCGGGCTTGACACATTGGGGAAAATAGATGAATATATCAATGCCAATCTGATGGAAAAGTCCCGGATAGCCAGATTTTCCCTTCTGGCCTGTCAGGCAGCAGCATTAGGAGATGAGACAGCCATGGGCATTCACCGGGAGTGCGCAGATGCCTTATGGGGGCTGATTCATGATACAGCAGCTAAGATGAAAACGGGCGGACTAAACCTCTGGTTATGGGGAAGTCTTCTGGTGAAAAACCATATTCTCCGCGGCATGGTGGAAGAAAAAGTCCGAAATGGGCTGCCTGAGGTGAGCATTGCCATACCCCGGATCACTGCCCTTGATGCTGCACTTCAGGCTTCAGAGAAAAGCAGTCTTACGCGCTGAAAAGTCGGATTTAGGAAAAAAGAGAATATTAATAGGCAAAAATGAGAAAGAGGGAGAGCGCGCCCCTCTTTTCTTTTATCAAAAAATAGAAAAATGTCGAAAAATATTTGTGCAAATTGTACCTTTTGCTTGCAATTATAAGACATTTTTAGTAAAATATTGTTATAGACTTAAATACCGAACAGGAGGAATGTTTATGAACGTGTATGGAACCAAACAGATCCGTAACGTCGCCTTACTTGGGCACGGGGGCGCCGGTAAAACTACCCTTGCAGAAGCTATGGCGTTAGTGACCGGAGCCATCAGCAGAATGGGAAAAATTTCCGATGGCAATACCATCAGCGATTATGACAAAGAAGAGATTAAGAGACAGTTCTCCATCTCCACTTCCCTGATTCCGTTGGAATATGAAGGAGAGGATGGACCGATCAAGATTAACTTACTTGATACTCCCGGTTATTTTGATTTTGTTGGTGAAGTTGAAGAGGCAATCAGCGTGGCAGATGCTGCTGTAATCGTAGTAAACTGCAAGGCAGGAATTGAAGTTGGTACGTTAAAGGCATGGGAGCTTTGTGAAAAGTACAAGCTTCCCAGACTGTTTTTTGTAACTAATATGGATGATGATCAGGCCAGCTTTCGTGAACTGCTTTTGAAGCTGGAAAAAGAGTTCGGAAGAAAAATAGCACCGTTCCACCTTCCTATCAGAGAGAATGAGAAGTTCGTAGGATTTGTGAATGTGGTGAAAATGGCTGGGCGGCGCTTTACCGTTAACAGCGATTATGTTGAATGTGAGATTCCTGATTACAGCCAGAAGAATTTAGGTATAGCCAGAGAAGCTCTGATGGAGGCAGTTGCTGAGATCAGCGAGGAATACATGGAACGGTATTTCTCAGGCGATGAGTTTACCCTGGAAGAGATTTCTTCTGCACTTCGGGAACATGTAATACAGGGCAATATAGTTCCGGTTATGCTGGGTTCCGGAATTAATGCCCAGGGTGTAAAGATGGTTTTACAGGCGATTGACAAGTATTTTCCATCACCGGAGCGTTATGAATGTATCGGTGTGGATGTCTCCACCGGAGAACGGTTTACTGCCAGATACAATGACAATGTGTCTCTGTCGGCCCGTGTATTTAAGACCATCTTAGATCCGTTTATCGGAAAGTATTCCCTGCTAAAGATCTGTACGGGAACACTGAAATCAGATTCAGCGATCTATAATGTGAATAAGGACACGGAAGAAAAGATTGGAAAACTCTATCTGCTGAGAGGAAAAGATGCCATAGAAGTGCCGGAATTAAAGGCTGGCGATATCGGTGCTGTATCCAAATTAAACGTGACACAGACCGGTGATACCATAGCGCTTCGTTCCGCACCCATCGTATATCACAAGCCTGAGATTTCCACCCCTTATACGTATATGCGGTATAAGACGAAGACAAAGGGTGACGATGATAAGGTTTCCAACGCACTGGCGAAACTGACGGAAGAGGATTGGACCTTAAAAGCAGTGAATGATACGGAAAACCGGCAGTCACTTCTGTATGCAATCGGTGACCAGCAGCTGGAGGTAGTGGTCAGCAAGCTGTTAAACCGCTATAAAGTTGAGATTGAATTAAGCAAGCCTAAATTTGCTTTCCGCGAGACCATCCGTAAAAAAGTGGAGGTTCAGGGAAGATATAAGAAGCAGTCAGGCGGTCATGGCCAGTTTGGTGATGTAAAGATGACCTTTGAGCCTTCCGGGGATTTGGAAACTCCCTATGTATTTGAAGAATCTGTGTTTGGAGGAGCTGTTCCCAAGAATTATTTCCCGGCAGTGGAGAAGGGAATTGCAGAATGTGTCTTAAAGGGCCCCCTTGCTGCATATCCCGTTGTGGGGATCAAAGCGACTCTGACTGATGGCTCCTATCATCCGGTGGATTCCTCAGAGCTTGCCTTTAAGATGGCAGCAACGCTTGCCTTTAAAAAAGGCTTTATGGACGCCAATCCGGTGCTCTTGGAACCAATCGCATCCTTAAAAGTCACAGTGCCGGATAAGTTTACCGGAGATGTCATGGGAGATTTAAACCGGAGAAGAGGACGGGTTCTGGGAATGAACTCCAATCACCATGGAAAGCAGGTCATTGAAGCCGATATACCCGTATCTGAGCTGTTTGGCTATAATACAGACCTTCGTTCCATGACAGGCGGTATCGGTACTTTTGAATATGAGTTCAGCCGCTATGAACTGGCTCCGGGAGATGTACAGAAGAAAGAGGTAGAGGAACGGGCAGCCAAGGTTGACCGTATGGATGTTTAAATGAAGTGATAACACTGGCGGATCCAAAGAATAAATTGGATCCGCCTTTTTCTTAATCAGGCTGCGGCATTCCGGATGAATTGCGTAATTGAACAATCTGTGCTAAACTGGTATCAGTTAAACAGGAGGTAAGGTTTTTAGTGGAAGAGACGAGGGCCGCAAAAAAAGTTTTTGGAAGAATAGGAATCGGATATACCGGTTTTCTTAGTGCATCAATTGTTTTACAGATAGCTTTAAAAGTAATGATTCATGTATTTGATCAGGCTGGAATTTTTAATTTGCCACGGGGCTGGTATCTGTTTGCTGCTTCTCTGGCAAATTATGCAGCAGGAGGGCTGGTTTTATTTTTAATTATTAAAAATATGCCTGTCACCCATAAACCGGTAAGCCGGAGCGCGGGAAAAAAGCTGTTGATCTGTTCTTTTTTTATCTGCATCAGCGCATTGATTGCCGGAAATTTATTGGGACGGCTTCTCATGACTGTCATCAGTGCTCTGGAAGGAAAGCCCATGATCAATCCGGTTGAGGAAGTGCTTAAAGGACTGAATACAGGAACTATCTTTGCAATTATGGTGGTTATGGCGCCGGTCTGTGAAGAATTTCTCTTTCGCAGACTCTTGATTGACCGCATCCGAAGATATGGAGATAAAGCTGCTATTCTGGTATCTGCCGTGATTTTTGGGCTCTGCCATGGGAATTTTTATCAGTTCTTCTATGCATTTGGAATTGGTCTTGTGTTTGGTTACATTTATACCAGAACAGGGCGGCTTCGCTATACCATTCTGTTTCATATGATCATTAACTTCCTGGGATCAGTCGCAGCAATTTTTATTCAGAATAACTTAGCATTTGTAGTCATCTATGCTCTGCTTCTATACGGGTCCATGCTTGCGGGGATCGTGTTGTTTTTTATCACAAAGGGTGACTGGATTTTCTGGCAGGGCGACGAAGCGGTATGGGGCAGAGGAGCGGGTAAAGTTCTATTTTTGAATGTTGGAATGATATTATTTTTTGTATTGTCTGCCATTTCCTTTGTTGTCGCAGAGTTTTCATAAAATCGGGTTGACACATTCGGGCAATTATGTTACATTTACAGTTAGCAAAAATACTGTGATTAGGAGTAGTAAGCAGTCTGAAGCATTCAGAGAGCCGGCGGTTGGTGAGAGCCGGTTGGGGAAGACAGCTGAACTGGCCTTTGAGTAGCATACTGAAGAAAGCCATGGCTTTTGTGTAGGTATAGCCGGAATCCCAACCGTTACAGCGGGCGGACAGGAGAGTCTGTCCGGTTGAGCGCATACATTTGTATGAAATAGAGTGGTACCACGCGGTAGATTCTGCGTCTCTATAGCCGTTTTATTACGGTTGGAGGCGCTTTTTTTATGCTGATATACCCGTGAATGTTAAAACAGGGGAAATCCCTTTCACAAAAGGAGGAATATTGTTATGGCATCATCTTATAACCACAGTGCCATTGAAAAAAAATGGCGTGAGAATTGGGCGAAGAACCCGATCAATGTTGACGATGGAAAAAAACCAAAATATTATTGTCTGGATATGTTCCCTTATCCGTCCGGCAGCGGTCTTCATGTAGGCCACTGGAGAGGTTATGTAATTTCTGACGTATGGAGCCGTTATCAGATTTTAAAGGGTCATTATGTCATTCACCCAATGGGCTGGGATGCGTTTGGTCTTCCGGCAGAAAATTATGCAATTAAAATGGGTGTCCATCCGGCAAAATCTACAGCTGAGAATGTGAGCAATATTAAAAGACAGATTAATGAGATTGCTGCTGTTTATGACTGGGATATGGAAGTCAATACCACAGATCCGGCATTTTACAAATGGACTCAGTGGATTTTTGTCCAGATGTTTAAGAAGGGTCTGGCTTATGAAAAGGAATTCCCCATTAACTGGTGTCCTTCCTGTAAAACTGGTCTTGCCAATGAGGAAGTGGTAAACGGCTGCTGCGAGCGCTGTGGAACCACAGTAACGAAAAAGAACTTAAGGCAGTGGATGTTAAAAATCACTGCTTATGCAGACCGCCTTTTAAATGACCTGGATAAGCTTGACTGGCCGGAAAAGGTTAAGAAGATGCAGACGGACTGGATTGGAAAATCTTACGGTGCAGAAGTAGACTTTAAAGTAGAAGGACGGGAAGAGGCCATTACGGTTTACACCACAAGACCTGATACGTTATACGGAGCAACCTTTATGGTGCTCGCACCGGAGCATGCGCTTGCGTCTTCCCTTGCAGTACCGGAAACAAAAGCAGCAGTGGACCAGTATATCTATGATGCATCCATGAAATCCAATGTTGACCGTCTGCAGGATAAGGAAAAAACCGGTGTATTTACTGGCAGCTATGCCATGAATCCATTAAGCGGTGCAAAGGTTCCGATCTGGATTTCCGATTACGTACTTGGTGACTACGGTACAGGCGCAATCATGTGCGTTCCGGCTCATGATGACAGAGACTTTGAATTTGCAACCAAATTCAATATCCCCATCATTCAGGTAATTGCAAAAGACGGCAAAGAAATTGAGAACATGACAGAGGCCTATACAGAGGCAAACGGAACCATGATCAATTCCGGAGAATGGAACGGCATGGAATCAGCAGTTCTTAAAAAGGAAGCACCTGCCATGATCGAAGCAAGAGGCCTTGGCAGGAAAACGGTGAACTTCAAGCTTCGTGACTGGGTATTTTCCAGACAGCGTTACTGGGGTGAGCCGATTCCGATCATTCACTGCCCTCACTGCGGCAATGTTCCGGTACCGGAAGACCAGCTTCCTCTCACTCTTCCGGAAGTGGAAAGCTATCAGCCCACTGGTACAGGAGAATCTCCTCTTGCTGATATTGACGAGTGGGTAAACACCACCTGTCCGGTATGTGGTGCAGCTGCAAAGAGAGAGACAAATACCATGCCTCAGTGGGCGGGTTCTTCCTGGTATTTCCTCCGTTACGTAGACAGCCACAATGATAAGGAACTGGTATCCAGGGAAAAGGCAGATAAATATCTTCCTGTTGATATGTATATCGGGGGTGTGGAGCATGCGGTTCTCCATCTTCTTTATTCCCGTTTCTACACCAAGTTTTTATCTGACATCGGTGTGGTGGATTTTGATGAGCCGTTTACCAAACTGTTTAATCAGGGAATGATTACAGGTAAAAACGGAATTAAGATGAGCAAATCAAAGGGCAATGTGGTATCTCCCGACGAGCTTGTTCAGGATTATGGATGTGATTCTCTCCGTATGTATGAGCTCTTTGTAGGACCGCCGGAGTTAGATGCAGAGTGGGATGACAGAGGAATTGAAGGTGTCAGCCGTTTCTTAAACCGTTTCTATAATCTGGTATCAGACAACTGCGGTCAGAACGTGGCAGCCACAAAGGAAATGATCCGTCTTCGCAACAAACTGGTATTTGATATTGAACAGCGTTTCAACCAGTTTAACTTAAATACGGTTATTTCCGGCTTTATGGAATATAACAATAAACTGATCGAGCTTGCAAAAACAGCCGGCGGCATTGATAAAGAGACATTAAAGACCTTTGTAATTCTTCTCGCACCATTTGCCCCTCATATCGGAGAGGAACTGTGGCAGCAGCTTGGCGGCACAGATTCCGTGTTCCATGCAACATGGCCGGAGTGGAGTGAAGAGGCCATGAAAGAGGATGAAATCGAAGTTGCCGTTCAGGTGAATGGAAAAACAAGAGCTGTGGTAAAACTTCCGGCAGATGTTTCAAAGGAAGATGCAATTGAAGCGGGCAAAGCACTGATTCCGGATAAGATTACTGGGGCTATTGTGAAGGAAATTTATGTTCCCGGAAGGATTATAAATATTGTCTGTAAATAGTTTTAAGAAAAAATTCTAAGCATTAAGTAAGGACACTATGACTGAAGAAGTACAGCTGTAGTGTCCTTATTTTGCTTCAAAGCTTCAATGCATGTTTCAGGGGTATATGCTAATTTTGGCACTCAATGTATATAATTTTGGCATTTGGGTTGATAACTCTTCGCATCGGGTATATGCTGAATGATAGAATTCAATCAAAGCGAAGGAGGATTGATTCCAATGTTTGAGAGACAGAAAAACAAATGCAAAATTGTATATAATAATTATCAATTTTATGAGAATGCCGCTTTGACTGAAATGATAGAAAAGCAGATGGCAGAGGGATATCATATTTGCGGTATAATAGGAGAATCCTGCAATATATTAAAATTTTTTTATGAAAAAGCCAGGGCACCAAAGTCTTGCGTTATTTATCACAAACATCTAGATGATAAAACAGATGCACAAATTGAAGAAATGAAAGCTGAGAAAATGGAAATTCTATGCCAGAACAATCATTGTATCATATTTGGAATTCCCTCCAGTGACGCTGATGAATTGAAATCAGATATGATTGTAAAAAAACAAAGTAAATTACCTGGCATTCACATAAAAAAATCTACAGCTCTTATTTCAATATTACTTGTTCTTTCTGTAATCAGTCTGGTGCTGAAAATATTATTGATAAACAAAGGGGATTTATATTTCAATCAGTTGAGTATAGCGCTTTACCTAGCGTTGAATTTTATTTTTCTGTTATATTTTACAGGTGATCTTCACGATATTATAAAAGGTAAAGGAATATACTCAGATGGTATCATGTATTTTTCCAGTCGTACAAAATTCAAAGATATATTGTTCCGGGTTGGGGACATACTTAGATTGGTCATATTGCTTGGAAGTATTTGTATCAGTGCTGCGATTCTGATATTTGTTAAGGATGGAGTATTAGCAATTAATGTTCTGAAAATGTGGCTGATATATTGTACCATTGGTTATATATACAGACTGCGTGTTCGAAGATCTTATTTATCACTGTTACTAATTCAAGTTTTTATGGCAACACTAAGTTTTTAGTAAAATACTATATTTGTATAGAATACCGGTGCCAGGACTTGTGTCCCGGCACCGGTAATTTATTTCTTTCCATTTCGCTTCATCATATTTTTTGAAAGCATGCGAATGGTTTCTATGCGCTGCCGTTCGCCTGGATTCATGTTGGCACTGATAATAGAAATAAGAAGATCCGTCTCCTCATCGCTGAACTGTATGCCCTTCTGACTGGCCTCCGCGCTCAGACTCATAAGAGTCGGGAACAGCTGGTCTTTTGGAGCGGACTCTGCCCGCTTGGCAAATTCGGTCAGCATGGATAGCTTCTGGGGATTCATATTTTTTAATCGTGGGTCCTGTTTCCAGTTGGTATTCATAAGTTGATACGCTTCCTTTCCTGTGAATATGTAAAAAACGGGCTGGGGGACTGTCACACTTTAATTCATCTGCTGCATGGCGGACATCATAAGCTGCATGGTTTCCAGGCGTGACTGCTGTTCCGGCGGCATGAAGTTCTTTAGTTGCTCAAAGGGCATCCTGCCAAATGGATTGTTCTGCCGGTGGGAATTGCCGGAACGGTTTTGTCCGTCGGAATGAGTCTGGTTTTGTGACTGGGATTGCGGCTGTGCCTGTGCCTGCAGCGGAATTGTAGAACTGGGGACAACTTCCGAATAGGCGTTTGCCAGGTTAAATCCCTGGAAAATGTTGATAAATAAATCAATTAAATCCTGCTCTGAAGGATTGGCATAAGGCTTGATGGTGTTTAACATTTCGATGGGAGAGTCAGACCGCTCCTTTTCACCTACAGAGCAGATTCCCATAGCTGCCACTTCATCATCCTCAAATAAGTTTATGGTACGCTGCAGTTCCCTGAATTTGACAAAGGTGGAGATAAAACGTTGCTGGGGAACATTCATATAAGGCAGGGCAGCCTTCATCATATCAAGATGATTATCGCCGATACGGGAGTCTAATTCATTTGCATGGACATTTTGATCGTTATTCATTTCAAGAGATCCTTACTTTTCTTGTTGACAATATATGCAGCCGCATATATTAGTATTACAGGAGAGTGATATATATGAGAAACCGATTAATCATAGATGGAAATGCAGTTTACGAAATTGATGATGAATGCATGAAACAGAAAGAAAACAGAAATACCCAGGAAGGCACAATGAATCAGGCTTCTTTTACAAGACCGGGGCAGGAGAAAGGACAGAGCCGGGGGTAAACGTAAACAGGACCCGAACCAAAGATGGTTCGGGTCCTGCTTTATGTTTTGTTTAGCAGCCGAATCCGCCGCCACATCCGCCGCCGAAGCCACAGCCGCCGCAGCAGAACAGAAGAATGATGATCCAAATCCAACTGCCACAACCATCATTTCCACAACCGCCACAACCGCCACAACCGTTGCCGCATCCGCCGCCGAAGCCATTACCGCCGCAGCAGCACAGAAGAAGGATAATCCAGATAATATTACAACCGTTATTACCGCATCCTCCGTTGTTGCAATCGCATCCGCATCCACAGTTAGTTGCTGCCAGATCACTCATATTGGTTCCTCCAAATAATTTGTTTACACTGTAAGTGTATGAAAGTCAGCTTGCCACTGTTTCCATTTTTTCTGAAAAATTTTAGATTTGATATGATTGAACTTAAAGAAATGTTGTGTATAATTAGTAGCAACAGGATTAAAAGGAGTAAAAGATGGAAAAATTATATTATGAGAGACCCTACGTGAAAAAATTTGAAGCAGAGGTAGTTGAGTGCAGGCCGGATAAAGATGGAAAATATCTGGTTCGGTTAAACAGGACAGCCTTTTACCCTGAGGGGGGAGGGCAGCCGGCGGATACAGGAACGTTGGGAGAAGCCCTTGTCTGTGATGTCAGGGAGCGGCCGGAGGGAATCGTTCATATTACGGACAGGCCCATTCCGGAAAAGACGCTGGTAACTGGAATCCTGGACTGGGAGAGAAGATTCAGCCATATGCAGAATCATTCCGGAGAGCATTTGCTTTCAGGCGTGGTACATAAGCATTACGGTTATGATAATATAGGATTTCATATGGGCAAAGACGAAGTGACCGTTGATTTTAACGGAACTTTGACCATGGAGCAGTTAGAAGAAGTGGAAGCAGAGGTCAATGAACTGATCTGGCAGAATATACCGGTTCTTGAGACTTATCCTTCAAAAGAAGAGCTGGATGCTCTTGATTACAGAAGCAAGAAGGAATTAAGCGGACAGGTCCGGATTATTGAATTTCCGGGAGCGGATGTATGTGCCTGCTGCGGAACCCACGTAATGACTGCAGGAGAGATCGGCATCTTAAAAGTTACAGGTCTGGCACGTTATAAAGGCGGGGTGAGAGTGTCACTGCTGTGCGGCAGGGAGGCACTGCTTGATTACCGGAGAAAATTAAAGACTGTCCAGAACATTTCCGTATTATTATCGGCAAAGCCGGACAGCGTGTCCGATGCGGTTTCAAAGCTAAAAGAGGATGGAATCAGGAAGGACGGTGATTTAAACCGCCTTACCAGAGAGCTGTTTGTACGAAAGGCGGCAGAATATCCGGAATCGGACGCCCCTTTGCTGGTACTTGAAGAGAATCTTATGCCGGTGCAGCTAAGACAGTTCTGCACGATGCTGTATGAAGAAAAAAAGGGCAGCATCGTATTGGTATGTTCCGGGGAAGAAGGTCTGTATCAGTATGCAGCAGGAAGCAGCACGGCAGATATGCGGGCACTCAGCCGTCAGTTAAATGAAAGATTAAATGGACGCGGTGGCGGTAACACCCTGTTGGCGCAGGGAACCTTCCAGACATCGTTTCAGGAAATTCAGAAAGTGTTTAAAGAAGAGCTTTAAGAGGAGGATTGAATGGAATTAAATGACAGCACAATAAAAAAAATACGCTGGTTGATTGTATTTACTGTGGTTGCCGTAGTAGCAGGTATTAATTATAGAAGTTTATTTGCCCTTCTTGTACGGGCAGTTGCGATTCTTACCCCTTTTTTGTTAGGAGGTGTCATGGCATTTGTTTTAAATGTTCCCATGCGCGCAATAGAAGGGGTCCTGCCGGTAAAAAAAGAAAGTCAGTTTCGCCGTCCCTTAAGCCTGTGCCTGACCTTTTTGTTTGTAATCGGAATTTTACTTCTGGTTATTTTTGTAGTCATGCCCCAGTTGTTTGATACAGTCTTAAGCCTGCAGTACAGTTTACCCGTTTTTTGGAACGGAGTAAAGGCAGAGGCAGAAAAGCTGTTTTCCCAATATCCGGAAATAGCAGATTATATTAACAACATCCATATTGACTGGAAATCTTATCTTGAGAAGATTGTCCAATTTTTATCTGTTGGCGCCGGAACGGTATTATCTTCCACCATATCTGCAGCTTTAAGCATAATAAGCGGAGTAACCACCTTTGCAATTGGTCTGGTGTTTGCAGTTTATATTCTTTTACAGAAGGAAAATTTATCCAGGCAGATAAAAAAACTTATGAAAGCATTTCTTCCTGACCATGCATCTGAGAGAATTTTGGAAATATTAAGTCTTGCCAGTCGTACCTTTTCCAATTTTCTTGCAGGACAGTGCGTGGAGGCAGTCATACTTGGAAGTATGTTCTTTATCACATTATCGGTATTGCGTCTTCCGTATGCACTACTTATTGGAGTGCTGATTGCGTTTACCGCGCTGATTCCTATGTTCGGGGCATTTATCGGCTGTGCAATCGGGGCCTTTTTAATGCTGATGGTAAAACCCTTTGATGCTGCCCTGTTTCTCATCATCTTTTTCGTTCTGCAGCAGATTGAAGGAAATTTCATCTATCCTCATGTGGTGGGAAATTCGGTTGGTCTTCCTGCCATCTGGGTTCTGGTTGCGGTAACCATAGGCGGCAGCGCCATGGGAATTGTGGGGATGCTGATTTTTATCCCGCTTTGTTCCGTCTTATATGCTGTTTTAAGAGAAATCGTGAATAAAAGAATTTGGGCGAAAGAACGCTTAAAACGTGGAAAAACAGTGAAACAGTAAGAAAAAAAGGATATCCGGAAGACGAATACAGTCGTTCGGATATCCTTTTTCGGTTAATCAAGGTCAGCGTGATAAACCTGATCCGGGGTGTGAATGTCAATGGCACTTAAATTAAACTGATCTTCAAAGATCTGAATCTTGTACTCAAAGAAAATTTCATCTGTTTTTTTAGACATAAACACGTAAGCTCCCGGCTCCCTGCTTTCAATTTCATCACAGATCTCATCGTAGATTTCCTGCCCGTTTACCGGTGCGTCATATCCGGTGTTACGTATGGCTTCTTCGATTGCCTGATAGAATTCTTCCATAATAAAGTACCTCATTTCTGGTTCATATTGTACATCTGCTATTATAAGCAATCTTTTCCAATGCCGCAAGAATTACTTGAATCTTATTTGAGAGGGTGTATAATAGGACAGGAATAAAAGGGAGGTAATGGAAATGGATTTATTATTCAGACCTAGAAGACTCAGAACATCTGAATCCTTAAGAAAGATGGTTCGGGAGACCAGAGTATCCAGGCAGTCCCTTGTTTATCCGCTGTTTGCGGTGGATGGAGAAGGCATAGTAGAAGAGATTCCTTCTATGGAAGGACAGTATCGATATAGTGTGGACCGGCTGAACGTTATTCTTGATCAGCTTATATCTGCGGGAATTAACAAGGTGATTCTGTTTGGAATACCGGCATCAAAGGACAGCTGCGGCAGCCAGGCATATGATGATAATGGAATTGTGCAGCGTACCATCCGGTACATCAGGGAATTCTATCCCTCTGTTTATATCATAACTGACGTGTGTATGTGCGAATATACATCCCACGGACATTGTGGGATTTTAGATGGAGAGTATGTGGATAATGACCAGACTCTGGAATACCTAAACCGCATTGCAGTCTCTCATGCAAACGCGGGTGCTCATATGGTGGCTCCGTCTGATATGATGGATGGAAGGATCAGCTCCATAAGGCGGGCTCTTGATGAAGCAGGGTTCGTGAATGTTCCGATTATGGCATATTCTGCCAAATATGCTTCTGCTTTTTACGGACCGTTCCGGGAGGCCGCCGGGTCGGCACCTGCCTTCGGAGACCGCAAAAGCTATCAGATGGATTACCATAACAGGAAGGAAGCGTTAAAGGAAGTGGAGCTTGACGTGGCCGAAGGTGCGGATATCGTAATGGTGAAACCGGCTCTTTCCTATCTGGATATCATTCGTGAGGTAGCAGACCGTACAGATGTGCCTGTGGCAGCTTACAGTGTGAGCGGAGAGTATTCCATGATCAAGGCTGCTGCCAAAGCCGGTTATATGGATGAAGAAAAAACAGTGTGTGAGTCAGCAGTGAGCATCTTTCGTGCAGGGGCAGACATTCTCATTACGTACTTTGCCATAGACCTTGCCCGTTATATGGATGAAGGAAAAATCGGATAATTTATGATATGGGCAGGATGAGGTTTACAGCCCCTTCTCCTGCCGTATTCTTTTGATATCATCAAGAAGCAGGGCTGAGACACGAAGACCGCCTCTTCCTGTACCTAAGTCAATGTCTGGCTTGTTGGTTCCGTGAAAGTCAGAGCCGCCGGTAGGAAAGAGCTGGTATTTTTTTGCGAGTTTTTTTAACTTTCCGCTTTCATATTGATTATTGGAAGAGTGGTATACCTCCAGACCGTGAAGTCCCAGTTGTTTTAAAAAGGAGACCAGTTCTTCCGTTTTTTTGTCTCCCAGGTGATACTGGTAAGGGTGGGCGAGAACAGGTGAAGCGTTACAGTCTCCCAGTAGTTTCATGGCATGCTCCGGTGTGATTTTTTCCTTCCTGGGACAGTAAGGGCCATGATAGCTTAAATATTTTTTAAATGCCTGCTCCATGCTTGTGACATAACCTTTTTCCAAAAGGATACGGGCAAAATGGGCCCGGGTAATGACTGTATCAGGATTTCCGGCCTGCACTTCCAGGAGCGTGATATCAATTCCGGCATTTTGAAACCGGTTTATCATTTCCAGGTTCCTTTTTATGCGGATCTCTTTTAAATTGTCAGTCTCTGCAAGAAACTTTTTATCAGTCAGATCGACATAAAGCCCTAAAATGTGAATTTCCTCTTCCAGATAAACACAGGAGAGCTCGATGCCGGGAATGACTTCCAATGGCAGATTTTCTGCTGCTTTCTGTGCTTCGGGGATGCCTTCTATTGTATCGTGGTCTGTAAGCGCAATTGCCGAGAGTCCCTTTTGTGCTGCCAGTTCTACGACTCTGGCAGGTGTGAAGGTGCCGTCTGAAGCATTTGAATGAACGTGAAGATCGACAAAATTCATAGTAACCTCCGAAATGAAATAGTTTATTAATACTATAGTAACATGTTTTTTTAGTTCTGTAAAATGTAGAATTTACGCGAAAAATAATTAAGAAAATTCATAAAAACGTAATAGCATTTCCCACAAAGTATGGTATACTACTCAGTGTAATGCTACATAATCATGTAAAAAGGTGAAGTAAATGAGTCAGGATGATAACAGACAAAGAAGCGGGGGAAGAACCTATTCCTCCCAGAACGGAAGCAAAAGAAATACGCCGAATTCAGGCAGAAGGACAAGCCAGTCTTACAGAGGGGGCAGCTCCTATCAGCAAAGGCGTGGGAAGAAGAGAAGAAGAGGGCCGCAGTACGGCATTACGAAGATTCTGCTGGCTGCTGTTTTCGCTGTTGCCTCCGTTATCAGTGTTATGGCTGCTGTTAAGTATATTGGGGGTCATAAGACGAAGGAGACAGATGTGAATTCCACGACAGTCTCTGAGACCCAGCTGAAAAAAGAGGTACATGTAGAAGGAATTTCAATTACAGGTTTATCAAGGGCTGAGGCAAAAAAAACCATAGATCAGTCACTTGGCTGGGGGATGAAAGTTACTTATCAGGACGAAACCTATGAACTGAAGAATTTTCTGGACAGCAGAATTGATACTCTGCTGGAGGAGATTTACAGCAAAGATGCGAAAGAAGAGTATACCATTGATACCGAGGGCCTTGAAGATGACGTAAAGACTGAGGTAAAAGCCATTGCGGCTAAGTGGGATGTACCCGCTAAGAATGGTTCTATTTCCGGCTTTGATAAAAGCACCGGGAAGTTTGTTTATTCCGGGGAAGAAAAGGGAATTGCCGTTGATCAGGACAAGCTGACAGCCGATATTCTTGCACAGATTAAGGCGAAGAATTATAAGGCTTCTGTTTCTGCTCAGGTGAATGAAACTGCTCCTGAAATTACAGAAGAGCAGGCAAAGGCACTGTATAAAGTGATCGGGACCTATACGACGACGACCACCACAAACAGCGACAGGAATAAGAACATCGAGCTTGCTTCCACTGCACTGAATGGCCTGATTCTGCAGCCCGGAGAAGAGTTCTCTTTTAATAAGACAACTGGTGAGCGTTCCTCTGCAAAGGGATACCGCCCGGCTGGAGCTTATTTAAACGGAGTGCTGATTGAAGAGCCGGGAGGCGGTGTATGCCAGGTTTCTTCTACACTGTATAATGCAGTTGTTTTTGCAGGACTGACAACCACAGAGCGCCATGCTCACAGTTATGAACCTTCCTATGTTACCCCTGGTGAGGATGCCATGGTAAGCTTTGGCGGACCGGATATGAAGTTTATCAATAATTCTTCCAGCGCCATCGCGATCAGGACCAGTTTTGCTGACCGCAAGCTTAAGATTTCCATAGTAGGTATCTCGATACTGGAAGATGGTGTGACATTGTCAATGACCTCCCAGAAGACAGCGGAGTTAGATGCTCCGGCGCCAATTTATGAAGAGGATCAGACCATGCAGCCGGGAGAGGAAAAAGTCATTAAGCAGGAAACCAAGGGAAGCCGCTGGGTAACTAATCTGGTGACTAAAAAGGATGGTACTGTGGTAAGCGATGAATTCTTCCATAACAGTACGTACCGCGGCAAGCCCGCCACAATCAAGCGCAATACATCCGGTGTTGTGGTACCTGCCACAGATCCGTCAGCATCAGTACCGGAGAACAGTCAGGGCAGTACCCAGACTACGGCGGCAACAGGGAATGGTCCGGGAGTGAATGCGGAGACAACCCCGCAGGCACCGGCACAGGAAACCCAGAACACTGCGGCAACCCAGACGGAGACGGAAGGAACCACTGCTGACAATACTCAGACTGTGATTCAGCCCAATCCCATGAGCCAGTAGTAAAATCGTGTAAAATAGACAGTGTCAGACGCGTTTTTCCAATCTGATGCTGTCTTTTTTTAAATTGTTTTGAAAATAATACTTTATTTTCCAGTTTTAATATTTGCTTTTTGTTGAATAATTGTTATAATAATGTCAGGTCACTTTCCCCTAAGGGGAACCAAATTATACAAATATTCACATTTGCAGGAGGAAATCAAGAATGGCAAGAAAAATGAAAACCATGGATGGAAACCATGCAGCAGCACATGCATCCTATGCATTTACTGATGTAGCGGCAATCTATCCTATAACCCCGTCTTCACCTATGGCAGAAGCTACAGATGAATGGTCTACAGACGGAAGAACCAATATTTTTGGCCAGACAGTGCACATTACAGAGATGCAGTCTGAGGCAGGTGCCGCAGGTGCGGTTCACGGTTCCTTGGCAGCTGGTGCTCTGACTACCACCTATACAGCTTCCCAGGGTCTGTTACTCATGATCCCTAATCTTTATAAAATTGCCGGCGAGCAGTTACCTGGCGTTATCAATGTATCTGCACGTGCTATTGCAAGCCATGCCTTATCAATCTTTGGTGACCACTCTGATGTTTATGCTTGCCGCCAGACCGGCTGTGCTATGATGTGCGAATCCAGCGTACAGGAAGTTATGGACTTAACTCCGGTTGCTCATATGGCAGCTCTTGAGGGTAAAGTACCATTTATTAACTTCTTCGATGGTTTCCGTACTTCCCACGAGATTCAGAAGATTGAAACATGGGATTATGAAGACTTAAAAGAGATGGTAAATATGGATGCAGTTGATGAGTTCCGCAGTCATGCATTAAATCCAAATCATCCATGTCTGAGAGGTTCTGCTCAGAACCCTGACATCTTCTTCCAGGCAAGAGAAGCATGCAATCCGTACTATGATGCACTGCCTGCAATTGTTCAGAAATATATGGACAAGGTGAATGCAAAGATCGGTACTGATTACAGACTTTTCAATTACTATGGCGCTGCAGATGCAGATCATGTAATTATTTCCATGGGCTCTGTTAATGATACAATTGAAGAAACCCTTGACTATTTAGTTGCAGCAGGCCATAAGGTTGGTGTCGTAAAAGTACGTCTTTACAGACCATTCAGCGCACAGGCTCTGATCGATGCAATTCCTGATACAGTTAAAACTATTTCTGTTTTAGACAGAACAAAAGAACCAGGCTCTTTAGGCGAACCGTTATACTTAGATGTTGTTGCGGCTTTAAAGGGAACAAAGTTTGATCAGGTTAAGATCCTTACCGGACGTTATGGCCTTGGTTCCAAAGACACTACTCCAGCTCAGATCGTAGCTGTTTACGAGAACAAGACAAAGACTCCGTTTACCATCGGTATTGTGGATGACGTAACTCACCTTTCTCTTGAGACAGGAGCTGAGATCGTCACTACTCCAGAGGGTACTTCTAACTGTAAGTTCTGGGGTCTTGGTGCTGACGGTACCGTAGGTGCCAACAAGAACTCCATTAAGATTATCGGTGATAATACTGATATGTACGCACAGGCTTACTTCGATTATGATTCCAAGAAGTCCGGCGGTATCACGATGTCTCACTTACGTTTCGGACATAAGCCGATTAAATCAACCTATTTAATCCGCAGAGCTAATTTCGTAGCATGCCACAATCCTTCCTATATCCGTAAGTACAATATGGTTCAGGAACTGGTTGACGGCGGTGTGTTCTTATTAAACTGCCCATGGGATCAGGAAGGTCTTGAAAAGCACTTACCTGGACAGGTTAAGAAGTATATTGCTGAGCACAACATCAAATTCTACACCATTGACGGTGTTAAGATCGGTATCGAAACTGGTATGGGTGCAACCCGTATCAACACCATTCTTCAGTCTGCATTCTTTGAACTGACAGGAATCATTCCTGCAGCAAAAGCAAACGAGCTTATGAAAGCTGCTGCAAAGGCAACTTACGGCCGTAAGGGTGAAGAGATCGTTCAGAAGAACTGGGCAGCAATTGATGCCGGTGCAAAGGGCGTTGTTAAAATCGAAGTTCCAGAGAGCTGGAAGAACTGCGAAGACGAAGGTCTTGATTATAAGAAGATCACAGATGGAAGACAGGATGTTGTTGATTTTGTTAACAACGTTCAGACAAAGGTCAACGCTCAGGACGGTAATTCCTTACCAGTATCTGCATTTGTTGATTATGTTGACGGTTCCACACCTTCCGGATCTGCTGCTTACGAGAAACGTGGTATTGCAGTAACCATTCCTCAGTGGAATCCGGACAACTGTATTCAGTGTAACTTCTGTTCTTATGTATGTCCTCACGCTGTTATCCGTCCAATCGCTTTAACAGAGGAAGAGGCTGCTAAGAAACCTGAGAACATGAAAGTTCTTCCAATGACCGGTATGCCAGGATATCAGTTCGCAATCACTGTATCTGCATTTGACTGTACCGGCTGCGGTTCCTGTGCTAATGTTTGTCCTGGAAAGAAGGGCGAAAAGGCTCTTACCATGGTTAACATGGAAGCAAACTGTGATGTAATGCAGGAAACATTTGAATATGGTCAGACTCTGCCAATCAAGCAGGAAGTTATTGATAAATTCAAAGAAGCAACTGTTAAGGGCAGTCAGTTTAAACAGCCTCTTCTTGAGTACTCAGGAGCATGTGCAGGCTGCGGCGAGACACCTTATGCAAAATTAATCACACAGTTATTCGGTGACAGAATGTACATTGCAAATGCAACTGGATGTTCTTCCATCTGGGGTAACTCTTCACCTTCTACACCTTACACTGTAAATGCTAAGGGACAGGGTCCTGCATGGGCTAACTCCTTATTCGAGGATAATGCGGAATACGGTTATGGTATGCTTTTAGCTCAGAATGCGATCAGAGAAGGATTAAAGAATAAAGTAGAAGAAATCTGCAATTCCGATAAAGCATCTGATGAAGTAAAAGCTGCATGCAAAGAATATTTAGACACATTCAATGTCGGTGTTACCAATGGTTCTGCATCCGATAAACTGGTTGCAGCATTAGAGGGAGTTGACTGCGAATTATCCAAAGCTGTTGTGAAAGGAAAGGATTTCCTTGGCAAGAAGTCTCAGTGGATCTTTGGTGGTGACGGCTGGGCATATGATATCGGTTTCGGCGGTGTTGACCACGTTCTTGCAAGCGGTAAGGACATCAACATTATGGTATTTGATACTGAGATCTATTCCAATACAGGTGGTCAGTCTTCCAAGGCTACCAAGACTGGTGCAGTAGCACAGTTCGCAGCTGGCGGAAAAGATACGAAGAAGAAGGATCTTGCAAGTATTGCCATGAGCTATGGTTATGTATATGTAGCACAGATTGCTATGGGTGCTGATTACAATCAGACTGTTAAGGCAATTGCAGAGGCAGAAGCATATCCGGGACCATCCTTAATTATCGCATACGCTCCATGTATCAGCCATGGTATCAAGAAGGGTATGTCAAAGGCACAGACAGAAGAGAAGCTTGCTGTTGAGTGCGGATACTGGAATAACTTCCGTTTCAATCCTGCTGCTGAGAAGAAGTTCTCCTTAGACAGCAAGGCTCCTGCACTGGAAGGATACCAGGAATTCTTAAAGGGTGAGGTTCGTTACGCATCCTTAGCTATGAAGAATCCTGAAAGAGCAGCTGAATTATTCGGTAAGAATGAGGACGATGCAAAAGCAAGATTTGAATATCTGCAGAAGCTGGTTACTTTATACGGAAATGAATAATTGAATTACTGATAAAAAAAGGTGCACCCGGTTATCCGGGTGCATTTTTTTTGAGAAGTAGTGAAAATACCATTAGAAATCTTCCAGTATCCTTATAACAAATGCAGGATGATTGATTTCAGACAGGCACTGAGGATTGTTCGCGGAATAAACTTACTATATAACGATAATAAAGAGGAATTATATGGGAATCATTTATTATATGAGAAATGATACAAATAAAGATCAAAGTCCCGATTCTAATCAGGAAGTTAATAAACCCCAGTCAGATTCTGGGACTGAAACAGACAATCAGAATTCTTCTGTGATAACTGTATTTCCTAAGCCAATAATACCATGTTACTTCTGTAATAACAGTGAATATGGACTGGTGAGGTTTCTGAATGCAGCCGCCGGTTATAATCCATTTCAGATCTATATTAATAAACAGCTTGCAGTGAATGGACTGGATAATGGGGATATGAGCCAATACGGGAGAGTTTCAGCTGAAACGCAGACGGTGACAGTGGAAGGAGAAAACGGATATGTTTATATAGAAAAACAAATAGAAGTTCCTGTGGGGCAGGCAATTACAGTAGCAGTTATCAATTCAGATTCCGGTCCTGATATTATGGAGATTATGGATATGTACTGCAATGGGGGGATTAGCACAGGGTGCTTTCGGGTTTGTAATTTGTCTATTACTAATCGAAAAGTGAACGTCTTTTTAAATGGCGGAGTACTTACATTCAGGGAAGTGGATTATAAGGAGGTTACGGGTTTTCAATACCAGAAAACAGGTTTTTATCTTGTTTCGGTAATGAACAGCAGTACCCAGAGTGAAAATATTCTTCTTTCTTCTAATATTTATATCAGAGGAAATGCCTCTTATACATTATATGTTTTTAACTGGAGCATTACAATAAACGCGATTCGGATTCTGATTGTTGAAGATAGAAAAAATTAATGAAATATTTTCCAGCCTCCGGTTGACAAATCGGAGGCAATCTGCTATATTAAGTGTATTAAAAGTGTTAGTACAGTTAAGAAAGAGGTGAACTATGATTCTGCTTGATTATAAAGACCGCAGACCTATTTACGAACAGATTGTGGAAAAATTAAAAGACCTTATGATTTGCGGAGTTCTGGAACAAGACAGCCAGCTGCCCTCTGTAAGAAGTCTGGCCACTGATTTGTCCATTAATCCTAATACGATTCAAAGAGCTTATACGGAGCTTGAACGGAGGGGATTTATTTATTCTGTAAAAGGAAGAGGCAGCTTTGTAGCAGATACCAGCTCCATTCGTGCTTTGAAAACCAGTGAATTAAAGAATAAGCTTGGCGGCTGGGTCGAAGAGGCAAAAAGGGCCGGTTTAAAAGAGGATAAAGCCCATTCATGGCTGGCAGAGGAATGGGTGATGGAAGGATCTAAATCAGGGGGAGGAGCAGAAGAATGATTCAGGCAGAGAATTTGACAAAACGATTTGACAGCATTATGGCATTGGACCATGTGAGTGCTGAGATAAAAGATGGGAATGTATTTGGTCTGATTGGAACCAATGGAGCCGGAAAAAGTACTTTTTTAAGGCTGCTAAGCGGAATTTTAAAGCCGGATGAAGGTACCGTAACCATAGATGGAGAGTCTGTTTTTGAAAATGAGAGTGTAAAAAAGAAATTTTTCTATATTTCAGACGATCAGTATTATTTTAATAATGCGACTCCCAGGGACATGATGGAATTCTACAGCAAAGTTTACCCGGAATTTGACCGGAAGCGTTTTGAAAGTCTGATTGGTAATTTCGGTCTTGAGATGAGAAGAAAGGTGCATACCTTCTCAAAAGGTATGAAGAAGCAGCTGTCTGTGGCCTGCGGCATCAGCGCCAATACAGATTATTTGTTCTGTGATGAGACATTTGATGGTCTGGATCCGGTTATGCGACAGGCAGTAAAGAGTATTTTTGCAAATGATATGGCGGAAAGAAATTTAACTCCTATTATTGCTTCTCACAATTTAAGAGAGCTTGAGGATATCTGTGACCATGTAGGCTTGCTGCATAGAGGCGGTATTTTACTATCCAGAGATTTAGACGATTTAAAGCTGAATATTCATAAGGTTCAGTGTGTTTTAAAAGATGGTATGACAGAGGCGGATCTGGCGTCATTAGACCGGATTAAGACTGAGACGCGGGGAAAGCTTTATACCATGACAGTGCGGGGAACAAAGGAAGCGGTTATTGGAATGATGGAGTCACTCCAGCCGGTATTCTATGAGATTATTCCCTTATCGCTGGAAGAAATATTTATAAGTGAGACGGAGGTGGCAGGATATGACATCAAAAAGCTTATTTTTTAATCTGATAAAGGAAGATGGAAAGCGCAGGCTCTGGGCAGTGACTCTTGCATTTTTGATGTTTTTCTTTTCCCTTCCGGTAGCCATAGCCATGATTATAGGAGAGTTCTTGAAGCAGGAGGAAAGCCGGGCATTTATGATCTCTGAGTTAAGGGATTTGCTGGGATTTCAGAATGGCTGGATTGCATTCCTGATGATTGTTTTATCTATCATAATGGGGGTTACAAGTTTTTCTTATCTCCATTCCAAACAGAAAGTTGACTTCTATCATGGTATTCCCGTGAACAGAAAACACTTATTCTGGGCCAATTACATGAATGGTATATTAATTGTAGCAGCAGCTTACGGAATCAATTTAATTCTATCCCTCGGTGTTATAGCGGCTTATGGTATATCTCCTGCAAGTCTTATGGGCTCTGTGGTTTCAGGTTATTTGCTTTATCTGCTGCATTATTCCATGATATATGCCGTTACGGTCCTGGCGATGATTATGACAGGCAGCGTGATCGTGGGTATACTCGGAACTGCAGTGTTTGAAGGTTATTTTACGCTTTTACTTATGATTATACAAGGATGCTATGGACACTTCTTTGTTACCAGCTATAAGAGTGGAGAAGAGTTATTCCTCCCGTTTCTGATGAAATCTTCTCCTTATGCAATATTTATTTCTAATATAGTTGCTGCTAGAAGGGGATCAGACGGACTCCGAGGGTTACAAATTATACTTGTGGCTGTATTATTTATCATATTTACCTTTCTTTGTCTGCTTTTGTACAAGAAAAGGGGTTCCGAGTCCGCGAAAAAGGCAATGGCTTTTAAAATCAGTATGCCAATTATCCGGATTCCCATTGTTGTTTTATCGTCTCTTTCCGGATGCTTCTTTTTCTGGCTGATCCGTTCGGATTTTGGTTGGGCAGTGTTTGGACTGCTTTGCGGGATGTTCTTATCTCACTGCGTTATTGAAATTATATATCACTTTGATTTTAGAAAATTATTTTCCCACTGGAAACAGATGATTGCTTCCGCTCTTGTGGCAGCGTTGATATTTGCCAGTTTTCAGCTTGATCTGTTTAAATATGACAGCTATATTCCGACGGAGAGTTCCATAGACTCCATTGCGGTTTCTCTTACAGATAAAAATTATTGGGTTTCCTATGGAGATGTGAGCCAGGATCTTCAGGGAGAGTATCAATGGGAATATCAAAGCTCTGATCACTATATTTTCGCTCACATGAATCTCAAGAATCATACCCCGGTTCTGTCCATGGTGAAAAAAGCAGTTAAAAATAACAGGGGGACGGATTGGAAAGAGCTTAGTTCTTCCAACTGGGATGAAGAGGGAATGTGGCATGATTTTTCTGTGAAATACACCTTGAAGAATGGAAAAAATGTTTATCGCAGTTATTCCTTAAGAGATGCAGATATGAAAGAAGAACTGACTCAGCTATATGAAGATCCGGATTTCATTCAGGCTGTGTATCCTATTTTCAGTCAGACGGCTGAAAACACATCTGCGGTAAGAGTCAGCAGAGGATCACAGTCCAGTATTGTGAGCCGTGATAAGAACGGTACAGATAAGGCTATGACGGAAAAACTGCTTCTCGCATACCAGAAGGATTTTGGACAGTTAAAAGTGGAGACTATGAACAATGAAAATCCAGTGGCTTCCATACAGTTTATGACTAAGAAGCAGGCTGAGGCGGACAGCACAAGAGAGGAAAATCAAAATTCCTGGCAGTATAGTGATGTGACTTCCAGAGGGTTTTATCCGATCTATCCATCCTTTAAAAATACTCTTGAATTATTAAGAGAATGCCAGCTTGATGTAGACAGCTGGACTTCCTTTGAGGGAATGAAAGAAATTAATTTTGATTTGAGCCTGTATTCTGAGTATGAAAAAGAAAGTTACGAAAACAGCAGTGCCAGGTATTATACGATCACTGATCCCCAGGTGATTACTCAAATTATGAGTCAGGCAGCAATTGAAGAGTATGTGGGCATGAACCCATTTGGTATGTCGAACACAGAACGGATCAGTTTTTCCGCTGTCAGCAGCGCACTTGGCAGCCGCAGTGAGATCCAGTATACAGTGCCTTTAAAACTGCTTCCTGATTCGGTAAGAGATGCAGTCAAACCAAAATGAGCAGTGTGAAATCAGACTTTCATTGACTTTTTCTTCCAATAAAGTTACAATAGTAGGAGCAAAAGTCAAAGGAGGAATCACGGATGGCATTTTTTGAAGAGCTGGGAAAGACACTTAGTGATACCGGCAAAGAGGTTGCAACGAAGGCGAAAGCATTGACTGAGACGATACAGCTGAAGACACAGATCGGTGCAGAAAAGACTAAGCTGGAAGAGGCTTATGCAGTCATCGGAAAACTGTATTATGAAGACAACAGTGAGCCAAAGGAAGCTTATACTAAGGCTTATGAAACTGTCAGAGCCAGCCGGGCAAGAATTGCCGCTCTGGAGATTGAATTGACCCAAAGCGAAGGCAGCCGTATCTGCGCAGAGTGCGGAGCCAAGGTTCCGAAAAGTTCCCTGTATTGCGGAAAATGCGGAGCGCCTGTGAAAGAAGCTGCTGCTGATCCTGTTCCAGAAGAGACGGATGAGAAGGAACAGACTGCATCGGCAGAGGAAGTAAATGTAACTGCAGGCATCAACGCTGTGAATGATGACGTGTTTGAACCTACGGAAGAACAGGAATAATAACGAGGGGCCGGACTTGATCCGGTCCTTTTTAAATTTATTTTTTTGAAAAAGGTATGTAAATTTGCTGTAAAATGTGATAGACTAAACCCGGTCAGCAAACGAGTTTAGAAAATGAGGTATACTATGAAAGCTTATATCAGATGGCTTTGCAGGCTCCTGGCTCTTTCTGCAGGTATTAATATTGTGATTGAGCTGGCAAGCAGGAAGTCATTGTTTAATCTGGGTTCTTATATAGGAAATAGTTTTTTAATTTTTTTACTTAATACTTTGATCATCCTACTTCCTTTTACAGTCATATTTATTACAAGGCGGAAAGCATTTGCCTGTTTTTTAATAACTTTTATTTGGATTTTTATGGGAATTGTAAACGGTATACTTCTGATTTTCCGTACAACGCCATTTACAGCAGCGGATTTACGATTGGTGAAGTATGCCATGAGTCTTGCTACGGTTTACTTTACCTGGATGCAGATTATTTTCATGGGTGTGGCAGGAGTAGTTGCAATTATTTTACTGGTGGGAGTCTGGAAAAAAGCACCGGTCAGTCAGGAGAAGACACGGGTTGGTTCCGGTATGGCTGTAATATTTTTAAGTACCGTGCTGGTACTTGGTATTACCAGCGGAGCCATGAAGTGCGGACTTGTGGCTGTTCACTTTGGTAATATCGGTCAGGGCTTTAAAACCTATGGATTTCCTTATTGCTTTTCCAATTCCGTTTTTAATACCGGTATATCAAAGCCGGAAGGATACGGATCTGAGACACTGGAGACCATTCAGTCAGAGGAACTGGTGCCTGAGAATACTTATGCAATTACAGAGAACACCAAACCCAATGTGATTATGATTCAGCTGGAATCGTTTTTTGATCCTTCTTTGTGGAAAAATAACCCGGTGACGTATGATCCCATACCTTTTTTCCACCAGCTGCAGAAAAACTATCCGGGCGGATATATAAGTGTTCCTTCTGTTGGAGCAGGAACAGCCAATACTGAATTTGAATCCATAACAGGCATGAATCTGGACTTCTTCGGACCAGGTGAGTATCCATATAAGACAGTTCTTAAAAAAACATCCTGTGAGAGTACTGCGTTTGATTTGAAAAATCTGGGTTATACGGCTCACACCATTCATAACAATGAAGCTACCTTTTATGACAGAAACAGGGTATTTGCCCAGCTGGGATTTGATACATTTACTCCCATTGAATATATGAACAATATTGAGCGCAATCCTACTGGCTGGTGTAAGGATAAAATTTTGACCGGGGAGATTATAAAGACGTTAGACTCCACGCCTGGGCCGGACTATATCTATACCATATCGGTGCAGGGACACGGAAAGTATCCGAATTTTGAATATTACTGCCAGCAGATCAGCGAGATGGATCAATTTATACGGTCACTTGTTAATACTTTAAGAACCCGCAAAGAACCTATTGTACTGGTGATGTATGGAGATCATCTTCCGGGTTTTGAATGGAGTGAGGACGATATGAAGAATCACTCTCTGTTCCAGACGGAATACGTCATCTGGAATAACATGAATCTGCCAGTGGTTAAAAAGGATGTGGAGGCTTATCAGATTTCTTCTCACGTCCTTAATATGCTGAATATCCACGAAGGTACCATGATCCGGTTTCATCAAAAATATTTAAATGGTGAAAATACAGACAAGGAAAAATATTTGGAGGACATGAAAAACCTGGAGTATGATATTCTTTATGGAGAACATGAAGTTTATGGCGGAGAAACTCCATACCAGAAAACCAATTTGAAGATGGGAACAGATAAGATAAAAATTGATAAGGTGGTTTACAATGATTCCAATCTGCTGATTTACGGAGAGAATTTCACTCCTTATTCTAAAATATGTTTTGACGGAAAAGAGGCAGATACCACGTTTGTGTGGCCTCAGCTGATTATAGCGAAGGATATTCCTGAAAAGAAGATCAATAACAGCGAAATATCTGTGTGGCAGATCGGAAGGGACAAAGTTCCCTTAAGTGAGGATGGAGTTTATCATCTGGGGTGGTCTGATTAAAGAGAGAGAGGGGGTTCCTCTCTCTTTTTCTATATGGAAATCAGCTCATACTGGGCACTTCCAAGTCCTATTTTAACTGCGTGCTCAATGGAAGACTCCCAGTTTGTATTGGGATGAGTGTCTTTAAAATGATCGTGATGATGGCTTCCATGTTTTTCCAGAATACTTCCTGCCATAACTGGCTGTCTGTTAACTGCGTCGGCACAGGCAACATCCAGCGCAACGGGATCAAAAGAAGCGAACATGCCCACATCTGGTATGATCGGGATGTCATTTTCTGAATGGCAGTCACAATAAGGGGAAACATCCATCACAAGGCTGATATGAAAGTGGGGGCGGTCCTTTAAGACTGCCTGGGTGTATTCCGCTATTTTGCAGTTTAGAATATCGTTGGATTCATCACAATCTGATTCGATGGCATCGACTGGACAAACACCGATGCAGCGGCCGCAGCTGACACATTTACTGCTGTCAATGAATGCTTTTTTATTTTGAAAAGAGAAGGCATCGTGAGCACAGTTTTTTTCGCAGGCATGACAGCCGATGCATGATTCTTCTGTTACATGAGGTTTCCCGGCGTTATGCATCTCCATCTTTCCGGCTCTGGATCCGCAGCCCATTCCAATGTTTTTTAATGTTCCGCCAAAGCCTGTGCTTTCATGACCTTTAAAATGAGTGAGAGATATGAAAATATCAGCATCCATGACAGCCCGTCCGATTTTAGCTTCTTTAATGTATTCCCCGTCTATGGGAACCAGAATTTCATCTGTTCCCTTCAGACCATCGGCAATCAGAACATGGCAGCCGGTGGAGAAGGGGGAAAATCCATTTTCATAGGCAGTATCCAGATGATCCAGGGCGTTCTTTCTGCTTCCTACGTATAAAGTGTTGCAATCAGTTAAAAACGGTTTACCGCCGCCTTCTTTAATTAAGTCAACCACTACCTTCGCATAATTAGGACGCAAAAATGATAAGTTGCCCAGTTCTCCAAAATGAATCTTTACTGCAGCATATTTATTCTGGAAATGAATGTGCTCGGTCATTCCGGCTGTTTTAATGAGCCGGGCAAGCTTTTGAGGAAGGTTTTCACGGAAAGTGGTATGAAAATTTGTGTAATAAACCTTAGATTTTTCCATAGATGGTCTCCTTTTGATAATTTTTATTATTATGCTATTATACTGTAAATAAAAGGGGATTTCAATCAGACTTATCTGTGGCTGCCGGTTCATTTCCAGACTCTTGCAAGATAACCGGCCAGGCGGTATAATAGGAACCATGTAAGGAAACGTGGAGGTACAAAAGATGGGTTATATCAAAAAAATGCTACGGATTATTTTTGGAAGGACGATGTTTGCAGTTGCTTCACTTGTGATACAAATTCTTGTTCTGGCCGCAGCATTCCGCTTTCTGAGCTATTATCTGGCGTATTTTTATGGTGCTGTTACGTTGCTCAGTGCGCTGGTTATTATTTATATATTAAATAAAGAAGACAATCCCAGTTTTAAAATGAGCTGGATGATTCCTGTAACAGCGGTGCCGGTTTTTGGTACGTTTTTCTATATGATGGCAGAGCTGCAGATTATTGAACGCTTTATGGAAAAGAAGTTAATATCCAGTATGAATGAGACGGAGTGCTATCTGGAGCAGAACTTAAAGGTATCAGAGCAATTATCCAGAGTCAGCAGAAGAAATGCAAATCTGGCTCATTATATCAAAAAATCCGGACATTATCCGGCATATGGAAATACCAATGCACAATACTTTCCTTCTGGAGAGGCAATGTTTGAAGCCATGAAACGGGAAATGGCGGCTGCAAAGAGATTTATTTTTCTGGAGTTTTTTATTATTGAGAGAGGGGAGATGTGGGATTGCATACTGGAACTGCTGGAAACGAAAAGCAGGGAAGGGGTAGAAGTGAGAATTATGTATGATGGCATGGGTTCTTTCACGTTTCTTCCTCATAATTATATTAAAATTCTTAAGGAAAAGGGGTTAATGGCAAAAGTATTTTCCCCAATCAGACCGGTTCTATCCAGTTACCAGAATAACAGGGATCATAGAAAAATTCTTGTGGTGGACGGACATACTGCATTTACAGGAGGAATAAATCTGGCAGATGAATACATCAACAGAAAAGTTCGGTTTGGTCATTGGAAAGACACGGGTATTATGCTGAAAGGAGATGCCGTAACCAGCTTTACCATGATGTTTCTTCAAATGTGGAATATATCTGAAAAAGAACCGGAAAAATACGATAATTATTTAAGAGATCCGGAGTATTTTTACCCCCTGGAGCTTAATATGGAGGGATTTGTGATTCCTTACGGAGACAGTCCGTTTGATACGGAGGCAGTTGGAAAAGAGATTTACCTTGACATCATTAATAATGCCAGACAATATGTGCATATTATGACTCCCTATCTGATCCTTGATTATGAGATGGTTAAATCGCTCACATTTGCAGCGAAAAGAGGAGTGGATGTCTCCATTATTCTTCCTCATATCCCAGATAAAAAATACGCGTTTCTGCTTGCTAAATCACATTATGGGGAACTGATCAGGTCAGGAGTTAAAATATGGGAATATACACCGGGATTCATGCATGCAAAAGTATTTACAAGTGATGATACAAAGGCAGCAGTAGGAACAATCAATTTGGACTTCAGAAGTTTGTATCTTCACTTTGAATGCGGAACGTATCTGTACCGGAATGAGGTAATCCGGGAGGTTGAACGGGATTTCCAGGAAACGTTGTCCTTATGCAGAAGAATTTCTTTGGAAGATATACCAAATGATCCATGGTATGAGAGATTTGCAGGGCGTGCACTCAGGTTATTTGCACCGCTTATGTGACAAAAAAGCGCCGGAATGAAAACCGGCGCTTTTCATGTTTTAATGGATAAACTAAAGCGAAACTTCAAGGATTATCATATGAGCTTTAACTGGAGTGTCACCGAAGAATACTGTCTGACCGGTTGTGTTAATAATTTGCACAGTTGCGGGGATCGCACCTACGGTTACCAGAGCGGATCCATTCAGCTGGCCTGTTACAATCGGTGAGTCAGCAACAGTACCTCCGCTGCCATTTACCTGAGTAGTAAATTCAACATAAGTGGAAGGTCCTGCACCATCTGTAGAAATCCACCAGGATACATAATATACTCCAGTGGCATTAATGGTTGCGACACCTGTAGTGGTATCATAAGCAATATTGAGACTTTGGTCAATCAGTACTGTATCAAAAATAACGGGACTGCCGTCTGCTACAGAAGTTCCTGTACTAAGCTGTACTTCGATACCTCTTAACTGCGCGGCTGCTCCAGAAGGTCCGGTAGGTCCGGTAGGCCCAGTAGCGCCAGTAGCGCCAGTAGCGCCGGTAGGTCCGGTAGGTCCGGTAGCACCGGTAGCACCGGTAGCGCCAGTAGGTCCGGTAGGTCCGGTAGCGCCAGTAGCGCCAGTAGCGCCGGTAGGTCCGGTAGGTCCGGTAGCACCGGTAGCGCCAGTAGCGCCAGTAGGCCCGGTAGGTCCGGTAGCGCCAGTAGCGCCGGTAGCACCAGTAGGTCCGGTAGGTCCGGTAGGTCCGGTAGGTCCGGTAGCGCCGGTAGCACCGGTAGCGCCAGTAGGTCCGGTAGGCCCGGTAGGTCCGGTAGCGCCAGTAGCACCAGTAGCACCGGTAGCGCCAGTAGGCCCGGTAGGTCCGGTAGGTCCGGTAGCGCCAGTAGCGCCGGTAGCGCCAGTAGCGCCAGTAGCGCCAGTAGGTCCGGTAGGCCCGACAGGTCCTATTGGTCCGGTAGGTCCGGTAGGTCCGGTAGGTCCGGCAGGCCCAGCAGCGCCGGTGGCGCCGGTAGCGCCGGTAGGTCCGGTAGGTCCGGTAGCGCCAGTTGCGCCAGTAGCGCCGGTAGGCCCGGTAGGTCCGGTAGCGCCGGTAGCGCCGGTAGCACCGGTAGCGCCAGTAGGCCCGGTAGGTCCGGTAGCACCAGTAGCGCCGGTAGCGCCTACAGGTCCGGTAGGCCCGGTAGGCCCGGTAGGTCCGGTAGCACCGGTAGCGCCAGTAGCACCGGTAGGCCCGGTAGGCCCGATAGGACCGGTAGGTCCGGTAGGTCCATCAGGTCCTGGAATTCCCTGTGGTCCGGTAGGTCCGGTAGGTCCAGGACAGCCTCTGGGACCCTGTGGTCCGGTAGGTCCAGGACAGCCTCTGGGACCCTGTGGTCCTCTGGGTCCCTGCGGTCCGCAACAGCAGCGATTATTATCCCAATCTCTACAATCATTCATAGTTATTTCCTCCTGCCAACGTGTAGCATTCTTATAGTTCGGAAACTATATTATAAAGGGCTTATACACACCTTTATAACATATCATATGTATCTATCCTTCAGTTTGTTAGAATTTAATTCAGCTGTTTGATTGTTTTACACGATTTGGGTGAAGAATTCCGGTTGTCCCAATTGAGAGAAATGAGCCTGACAATGTTAAGAAAATGGATTTGCAGAGTGTTTGTTTCCAACAGAAAAAAACTCCTTTTTAGCAGGTGCTTTACGCTGAATCTTTACCAAAAAGGAGTAAAAAGCATCATTTTTTTGAATGGAGGTTTCGTATAAAAAACAACTTTTATATCATGCGTTATAAACAGCTTTTCTGATTGCTTCAATCAAAGAATATAATCCAAGCTCATTACAGTCATTAATCAATCCTTTTTTAATAAATTCACTAAAAGACTGCTTAATTCCTTCATTATCGCTAAATTGCGTTAGCATGATCGTATTTTCAATAAGCTCCAAAGTGTCCTTATCATCAGTGCTTTTATCGGCATATTTAGCAAGTAATTTTTGAAGATCAATGATTACCGGGCTGGTTTCTTTTACTGACTGTACATTAATTATTTCTTTCGTGATGGGTTTTTCTTCAACTTCTAAAGTAATTTCATCTATTTTACCATCACCGCTAAAATCTATATTTATATCAGAGTAACCCTCTTTTTTTGCTAAATGGTCAATAATTAGTTCGTATACCTGCTGAGTAAAATCTTCATTATTGGAAGCAAAAGAAAAAATTATTCCTGTATTTATCTCAATATTAATATCTTTAATATCCTTTCTTTTCAAGTACCATGCTATCCAAACCAGGAGGCAGGTGATGAGGATAATCAGCAAAATGATGCGGACTGCCTGATTAAAGCCAGATAAAGCTATAAAAAATAAAATTATATATAAATGTACCGGTAATTGATCTTTAAAACAGTTTCCAACCCATATTCGGGAAATATTGGGAATTTGAATCATATTGTCTTCCCATTTAAAAGTATTTTTATTTATATTAATCATGGAATTCTTGAATCTTTTCATGGTATGATTTATCATAATTCTCCTTTCTGGTTTTTATTGTTATCCTCAATGAGAGATGCGAATAGAACCGGGTTTGTAACTATGATGGTGCCAGTGGTGTCAAAACCCATAACTTCCATATATACGATATAATTACAGCATTTACATTTCGACGGATTACAATCACAGGCTGTGAATGCTAGTATATTAGTTTCTGTTGCCAGCACATTTCTGGCATAAACATAATTTGCACTGACAGGAATCTTCGTTAACTGGCAGGCCTCCTGTCTGACCAGCTGAAAACGAAGATGCAGTCTGGCACTGATTGTTTCAATATTACAGGAGAAATTAAAATATATGATATAATTTCTGTAAGTGGAGGTATCCAGGTTTATTGATGCTACGATATATGTAGCGCCCCTTTCGGAACTGTCAGGTAGAATAATTCCTCCTAATTCAGAACTCTTTAACAGAACATCATCAGCAGCAGAATATTTTACAGGGCGCTCATGATTGCTTTTCGGATATTGCCGGCTGTCATATGTTTTTGTATGGGCAGGCTGAGGATTTTTATTGAACGTTCTGTTATATGACATGTTTCGACGGAAAGGCATACCGAAAAAGCAGTTATACATGGCGATAGCTCCTTATATGAATGTTCATAGATAGAGTATTCGGCCGGTAAGACCAAATGCTCTATCTATGAAGAAAGTCAGTTCATGCAACTATTTGCAAATAATACGGCCCTGCTTCCTGCTGTTTCTCAGGTTTTATTAATAACATTCGTTATCTACAATGAGTGCTGCAAGAGTTGCATTGTTAATGGCGGTTACGCCAACTGAAGCAACACCAGCTACGGTAGCAACTACGCTGTAAGTGCAGCAATCATCGCTACAGAAATCGCAGTCGCAGACAAAGAAGCTAAAAGTATTGCTGTCTGTAATCGCAACGGCCCGTGAGAATGTCCAGATTGGTCCTACCGGAAGAGCAGTAATCTGATTTTTACACTGCTTAAACAACTGGAAATTGAGAGTTATGACAGCAGCGGTGGTTATGACATTGCTCGCAAATTCAAATTTGATACAAGGTCTTTTTAAATATTTAGTATCTACAGTAACAGAAGCTAAAGTAAAGGTAGAACCGGCAGCTGTTAATGCTGGAAGAGACACGCCTCCCGGGCTGCCGCACTTTAAGATTGTCCGGTTGGGTTTAAGAAACTTTTTGGGCCGTTCACATGAGCAGCCGCAATTGCACGAATAGTCCTGAATTTCATCTCCATCATATTCGCTTGTTCTGATATCTTGATCATTCATGATGTGACCTCCATTTTACTTGATAATTAAGGCTTTCTAATTATACCGTCATGGTATACTACATTATATTAGAGAGAAAAAAATATGCTACACTTTTACTGAAAATTTTATATGCCACTAGTTTTAAGATTCAGGTTCGAACAGCAGAAGCTTTTGGGGTAAAATAAAAAAATGAGCAGATAACAATGAAAAAACAGAGTCATTGTTATCTGCTCATGAAACATGTCCTTATTCTTTTGAAGTATCATCTTGTCCTGATCCAGACGTATTAGTAATCTTTGATAGCAGGACGACAATTAAGGTTAAAATTCCAATTACTAGAAATATAGAAGCCATGCCTTTTCCCATGATCTCTAAAGCGTATATCACGTTTTGCGTATTCATATCGTACTCCTTTCAGTTAAGCCATATTCTTAAGTATCTGGCTTACAATATTAATAACAACTCCTCCTGCAACAACTGAGCCAATCTGTCCTGCCACATTTGCGCTGATGGCATGCATTAAAAGATGGTTTGTGGGATCTTCCTTAAGTCCCATCTTTTGAATAACACGGGCTGACATGGGGAAAGCAGAAATTCCGGCAGCCCCAATCATTGGATTGATTTTGTTTTTCAGGAACAGATTCAGAAATTTGGCAAATAGAACACCGCCGATTGAGTCAAATACAAATGCAACCAGCCCAAGCAGCATAATCAGTAAGGTTTTGGCATTTACAAAGGCTTCCGCCTGCATACTGAAGGAGATTGTAATACCAAGCAGCAAAGTGATCAGGTTTGCAAGCGTGTTTTGTGCGGTATCTGATAAGCTTCCCAGACAGCCGCACTCCCTGATTAAATTTCCAAACATCAGGAAGCCTACCAGCGCAACAGACTGAGGTGCAATGAGACCTGAGACCATGGTAACAATGATCGGAAACAAAATTCTGGTTAATTTCGTTACAGATGCCGGATTGTATTCCATCCGTATCATACGTTCCTTTTTCGTTGTAACAAGTCTGACAGCGAAAGGTTGTACAATTGGCACCAGCGCCATATAAGAATACGCAGCAACAGCGATTGCGCCCATGTACCGGGAATGCATGATCTGGGAAACCAGAATGGAGGTAGGACCATCGGCAGCGCCGATTATACCGATTGCGGCGGCATCATTTAAATCAAAGTTGAAAAGCACTGCCAGTAAGATCGTAAAAAAGATACCAAACTGCGCTGCACCACCGAAGAGAAACATTTTTGGATTGGATAGCAGGGGACCAAAATCGATCATGGCTCCGATTCCGATAAACAAAAGAATAGGCAAAGCTTCCGAAGACTCAATGGTAGTTTCAAACAGCCATTGTATAATTCCGTTTACGTCACCCACTCCTTCAATTGTCTGATTAAGTACACCAGATAAGGGCAGGTTAACAAGAATGGCTCCGAAACCCATGGGCAGAAGCAGGGCGGGTTCAAAACCTTTGGCTATGGCAAGATAGATTAATAAACCTCCGATTCCATACATAACCAACTGCTGCCAAGTAATTGCTGCAACACCTGACAATAAAAACTCCATAATAAAAATCCTCCTTAGCTTGGTTTGTTTGAATATATTTGCCTCTGCATGTGTCTTTGTCTGAATCGATAATGTAATTTGTAAATATATTCTTAAATTTGTAAAATAAAGATAAAAATAAACAGTTTAATCTTAAACTATTACTATTATTGATGTCAATGTGTTCTTGCATTTTCTCTGTTAATGATTGGTTAATATTGCATAATTTTCCTTACCTTTCATTTATTTAGGTGATAAAAGACCGCTTCATCTGCCTTCATGAGACAGGTGAAGCGGTCTGAAATTATTCAATCGTCAATACGAAATCGTTTGTATCCATTGTCACCAGAACCCGGTAGATATCATGCTTCCATGTTGTTTTTAACCGATCATCCGTTATGGGAATACATTCCTTTTTCATGTGGGAGCAGCCAGTTACGGTCAGGCTCCCCAGATTTCCAATGATGATCCGGTTTCCCTCTATTATTGGTTCCTCATAAAACATCAGGGATAATACCGGCTGTAAGAGAGCTCCCTCGTAATGATCTTTTATTACAATCTGTCCGCCTTTTTCCAAAACGGCACTTCTCTGATAAGAATGGATGCGATCGTCGGGGTAGGCGTCAGCAATGTCCATTGTGATGCTGCAGACAGAGGAACCAAGCTCATATGAGACGTTTTTCGCGGCATAAGAAGCTCCGTCTTTTTGAATGATTTCAGTATCTCCATCCAGGAAAGAGGGAAGATTATGATAACGGGACTGCATTGTCCATATTTCATACCTCTCCGGTGAAAATGTCTTTTTGGTATAAGTTTCTACGCCTACATCAATCAGAAGAGGCCTGCCGTTTTTATAAATGGTAAAGCTGCCGGTATCATTGTGATTGTGGCTGTCATCGTTATCACCCGCTTTAACTGCCAGGCACCGTTGTTCATCCCTGGCGATGAAGATTCCAACGCTTTCGTACCAGAAGTCCTTATGTCTGATGGAAGGATTTTTGTCAAAAGCCTGCATTTCCGCATGTGTGAAAACGGTCTGGAGCCGGTAGAATAAATTATGTTCACTGACATCCAAGGGATCTTCGCTGTTCTGATAATCGGAAGCGGAAAAAGCCATCAGTTCCTGATTTTTCGTCCGTTTGCCGAATAAAAATTCCCTGGCGCCGCAGCGGCCGGCAACAGGAGAACAGTCTGCAAAATTTACATAATAGATACCGTCGATATGAACATTTAAGATGTATGCGGCAATGTTCCTGATTTTTTCATTTAAGTATACGGGTTCAAAAGAATTATCCGTGATGCCGTTTAACAGCTCCAGACAATTAAACAGGCATAATCCTGCATGGCGGTAATACTGGGCTCCTTCATCACAACAGCCATCTTCTCCGTATTCATCCAGAAAATAATCCATGCTCCGGCATGCTTTATCAAGAATCTGTCTCTTCCCCGGTTCATCAGTCTCTCTTGTAAAAGCAGAGAGAAGAACATTCTGGGTGCACCATACCGTCCAGTTATTCATATGGCTCTTCCCGTCTCCCATCCACCAGAAGTGTTCATTGAGATAAGGAGTAAAGATCCGTTCTTCCAGATTTTTATTAATCATTGCTGATAGAAACGGGCTTATTTGAAGAAGCTCCCGGCGAAGAAGATATTCAGCCATGGAAAGGACTGCTCCGGTTTCAGCAGCAAATAAATCGATGACAGGACGGGTTACGTCAGGAAGGATGAATTGAGGCGTATCGCGGATATAAGAGTTGTGGGCAGGGAGCTGCCACGCATTTTCTTCACAGATTAAATAAAGTCCGTTGATGATATCGTCAAGGAAACGCCCTTTATATTCTGCACATTCGGCCAGAACCAGCGAATTTAAGGCTGTCCGTCTTAAAAACATCTTATCCTGAAAATGACTTCGGTTTCCTGTCCTTGAAAATTCCATGAAATCAGTCGCAGTAAGAGATGGATAATCGAAATGAAGATATTCTTCTCCGTTTTTGATCAGGCGGGATCTTAAATCCTCTGGCAGAGATTCCCAGGCCTCCCGCTGTGAAGCAGGAAAGAATGGGTTAAAGCAGGATATGGGTTTGTTTAAGTGTTGAAAGATTTCTGTAATCATGATGTATTCTCCTTATTTTTCCTCAGGATCCAGGGTATTTTGCTGAATAAAGTCCCTGGGAGAGTATCCTGTGACTTTTTTAAATACTTTGCTGAAATAAAAGGCGCTTTCAAAGCCTAACTGGTCAGCGACTTCGTAAATCTTCATGTCCTGCTCCAGCAGAAGCGACTTTGCTTTATTGATCTTTGCCTGGGCAATGTATTCGGAAAATCCCAGCTGGCAGTTCTTTTTAAACAGGATGCTTAAATAATTGGGACTTAGACCAAATACTCCGGCCACCTCATTTAAGCTGAGCTTTTCCGCAACGTGATTGTGAATGTATTTTTGCACGTTTGTAATAACATGGGCCTTATAGGTTTTTCGTTTGGATCTTAAGATCTCACATAAGCCGTCACGAAGCACAGTCATCCATTCCACGATCTGTTCCACATTGCTGAAGCGGTAGATCGAACGGTAGCCGTCGCTGTAGGAAGAGAAAATCTCTGCCATATTTGCCTCTCCGTCAGGCAGCAGGGACAATGCCAGATAGAGTATATTGCAGGCACCATCGGCAGCCTGGGAAAAACGCAGGGGATGGGCTTCAAACAGTTCTATAATCTCTGTTAAAGTGCGGGAGAGAACATCTGTATCAAATTCATTAAATGCTTTTGTAATTTCCACTTTAAAGACAGAAATATTAAAAGCGTTCCGTATGGAATCCGTATCACTGCTGTTAAAAAAAATAATGGACTGGGAGCGGTCCATCCGGCCAAAAGCCTGGCGGGCCTCCTGATATGATTCGCTGATTTTTAATGGCTGGGAAAAGGGGGAACCCACACCAGTGGAAAGGGTGACATTAAAATAATTGTTCACCATTTCTGAAGCATTGGAAAAGGCATTTTTAACGGTCTCATCCTGATAAGCATCCATGGAATCAAGATGAAATACCACCGCGAAATGCTTCATATCCAGAGATACCACATAGGCGGGCAGATGCTTGGTTATAATTTCTCTTGCCATCTGGAGCGTGCTGTTATAAAGATTCATCAGCTTACTGTATTCCATATCCCCATGGTTGTTTTCCTGTATTTCACAAAATGCTGCGAAGTAGCAATTCTCAGTAAAACTCAGCTTTAAATCCTTTGACTGAAGTTCGAACTGCTCCTCACTGTCAAATAAATTATGAAGGAGCCGCATGAAAAATTTTTCATAATAGCTTTGAAGCAGGGGACGGCCTGATTCCTTATATTCTATGGAAACCCGGAGACTTTCCAGCCGTGAAAGAGCCTTTTGTACGGATTCCAGCAGGGATCCGGCATTCAGCTCCAGTTTGATTAAATAATCCACCGCCTCGTAGGACATTGCTTCTTTGATCAGCTGGAATTCCTCATAGCTGGTGAGGAAAATAAACAAAGGGATCTTACCGAATTTATCCCGGCAGGTCTTTGCAAGATCCAGACCGTTCATGATAGGCATGCGGATATCAGTGATGACGATTTCCGGCGAATATTCTTCAATTAAGTCCAGAGCATTCTGGCCATTTACTGCAGTTCCACAGATTTCAATTCCGTAATCTACCCAGTTTAACATGGATTTTATTCCAATCTGAACGAGAGGTTCATCATCCACGATTAATAATTTTGTCATATCTGTTACCTTTCTGCCGATTGATTTTCTGTGCGCAGCACGTAAGGAAGCCGAATGGTCATGGTGGTAAACTCACCCTCCCGGCTTGTGATTGTGATTCCGTATTCTGGCCCGAAATCATATTGAATCCGTTTGTTTACATTGCTGATTCCTACGTGCCGGAAAAATTCTGTTTTATTATGAGAATCCGTATCTTCCCGGAGAACTTTATGAATCATTTCTTCAGACATTCCGATTCCGTTGTCAGTTACACGGATCATCAGAGCTTTTTTTCCTGCAGCATCAGTTGCTTCAGCCGATACAATGATCCTGCCTGCCGCTCCGGTAGGTTCGATTCCGTGGAAGAGGGCGTTTTCAATGATGGGCTGGAGAGAGAACCGGTGAATCTGGCAGTCGTAAAGCTCATCGGATTCTATCTGATATTCAATTGTTACACTGCCGCCATAGCGATACTGCTGTATCAGAAAATAGTCCTTTATAAGATCCAGCTCTTCCCTTAACGTAATCATGGAAGCGGTCCCCTTTGATACATTTTTTAGAAGCCGGGCAAGAGCAGTTGTCATATCTGCAATACCTCCCGCATTTTGTATGGTCGCCATCCACTTGATGGAATTCAGTGTATTATAAAGAAAATGAGGATTGATCTGACTTTGAAGAATCTGGTATTCCAAATCTTTTTTCTGTTTCTCATCTGAAACCCGTTTTTCCATGAGCATGAGAATATTGCCGGACATTGTGTTGATGCCTCGTCCGATCTGACCCAGTTCATGATTCCATTCAATGGTATTGTCTTTTGAAAAATCACCGGTTGAAATGCTGTCTATCTTATTGCTAAGCTTATGGATGGGGTCCATAATGAAGCGGTTTAAAAGGATTGCAAGCAGAATTCCCAATGAGACGATAAAAACACAGATTCCGATAATTAACAGTGTATATAAATATTTCTGCTGTTTAAACTGCTGTTCTGATAAAACCTGTGTGATGCTCCAGCCATCGATCCCCTCTATGGGCCGTTCTACCAGGATCCGCGTATCCCCGTTATTCATGGCGGCAGTTTGAATCAGGGTTCCTGTGGATAGAGAATCTTTTTTTCCCGGTTCTTTTACAATCTCATATGGTTTTTCCGTTTCCACCAGGGTGTTTGACTGAAAACGATATGTTTTGTTTCCAATATTAATAAAAAGCAGGCTGTCCTCCGGAAGGGGATAGGAAGACAGATAATCGGTAAATAGTCTGGTTGATATTTCAACATAGGTCCAGCCGATAATTTCTGAGCTGAATTCATTGTAAACAGGCCGTACTATGGGGATAAACTGATCTCTGCTGATACTGGAAAACGGATCATGTACCAGGCCGATCCACTCAAAATCCTCTGCATCAAAAAGAGGACGGAAAAAATCCTCCTGGCTGATAATTTTGGCAGCGTAAGGGGAGGAGGTGCTGACTGAGGAAGCCATCTGCAAAAAGTTGTTTTCGTTTGTAGAAGAGACAATAACTCTTGACATATATTCGTTAGGCCTGGTATTGTAATATTCTTCTTTAAAACGGTTGTGGGTGGAAAGAGCCATGGGACGCATATTACTGGAATCCTTTGAAGCGGTGGGAAGCTTTGGCAGATCTTTAAATGCCTCTAAATAGTCCAGTATAATTCCATTAGAACAGCACCATTTGCTGAAGTAAATGATGTCCTTCATATCAGCAGTTATGTTATTACTTACAACCTGAAGACTGAATTCTGCGGACTGGACCTGGTTTTTTCTGAGAAACGACTGGAACACCGAGAAACAGACCGTAGTTGTAAGGACTGTGATAAGCAGCGTAACAGCCGCCGTCAGAATCATGATTTTACCCCGTATTGTTTTGGGAATCAGCGTTTTCAACATGATAAAAACCAGTCCTTTCTATAATAAGTGCATTTTACTACAACGTTGCCATTTTTTAAGTTAGCCTATTTCCTGTTAAATGTCAATGAAAAGAACCGTGATATTTTTATAAAAACAGGTCAATATGTATACAAAAGATAAATTTTACTGTTTATCTTAAAATAATACATGTTTTAGAAATACAGAATTAAATTGTGAATAAATAGTGAATATTTTCTTAGATAATTTCCATTCTTAAAAAGATGGTCAGAGCGCTATAATAGACACATAGTAAATCACAAGGGGTTTACTGAAAACAATTTCAAATCAGGAGGGAATACAATGAAAAAAAGAGCACTTAGCCTTGCGCTTGCCTGCACCATGGCAGTTACTGCACTTGCAGGATGCAGCGGCGGTTCCAAAGAAACCACAGCTGCAGCAACGGAAGGAACCAAAGCGGAGACAAAGGCAGCAGAGACGACAGCCTCAGCAGGAGGACAGACAACACTTAAATGGTCCGTATGGGATATCAGTTCCACTACTTATTATCAGCCACTGATCGATGCATTTGAAAAGGCACATCCGGATGTTAAAATCGAGATGGTGGATCTTGGCTCTACCGATTATCAGACAGTTCTGGCAACCGAGCTTACAGGAAGCGGTTCTGACTTTGACGTGGTAACTGTAAAGGATGTTCCAGGATACATGACTCTGGTAAACAAAGGTGTATTAGAGCCGTTAGACAGCTACATTGAGTCTTCCAAAGTGGATTTAGCCCAGTATAAAGGCCTTACCGATCAGATTAAGGTTGAAAATAAATTATATGAGCTTCCATTCCGCAACGATTTCTGGGTGCTGTTCTATAATAAAGATATCTTTGATAAGGCAGGCGTTGCTTACCCAACCAACGATATGACATTTGAACAGTATGATAAGCTGGCAAGAAGCTTAACGGTAGACACACCAGGACAGGAAGTATACGGTGCACATTATCATACATGGAGATCTGCAGTACAGCTGTTTGGTGTACTTGACGGAAAAAATACCATTATTGACGGAAAATATGATTTCTTAAAACCTTACTATGATATGGTATTAAAAGAGCAGGAAGACGGCGTATGCCAGGATTATGCTACTTTAAAGACCAGCGGACTTCACTACTCCGGTGCATTTGCACAGGGTAACATCGCTATGATGAACATGGGTACCTGGTTTATTTCTACCTTAATGGAAAAGATCCGTACCGGTGAATATACAGACTGCACCAACTGGGGAATTGTGAAATATCCTCATGCAGAAGGCGTAGAGCCAGGATCCACACTTGCTACCATTACCTCTCTTGCAATTCCTTCCAATGCACCTCATAAGGATCTTGCATGGGAATTCATTAACTTTGTAAGCGGAAAAGACGGAGCAGAGATTCTTGCTTCTACCGGAACCATTCCGGCTGTTATGAACAGCACAGTGGCAGACCTTGTATCCAGTGCAGACGGATTCCCCAAGGCAGACGGAACCAGCGTTGAGGCTCTTAACACTTCCAAGCTGTACTTAGAGATGCCTGTTAATCCAAAGAGCTCTGAAATCGAAACTGTATTAAATGAAGCACATGATGCAATCATGACAGGAAGTATTACTGCAGATGACGGCATTGCCCAGATGAATGAAAAGATCGGCGCAATTCTTGGCAAGTAAAGCAGCGTGGTAACAAAAACAGGCGGGCAGCATATAACGGCCCGCCTTATTTAAAAACTTCTGATTTGATATTGACGGATCACAACTGGAAAAGGAGGATAAGCCGTTTTATTTGGCTTTTAAGACAGACTATGGCTAAGACAATAACAGAAGCGCAAAAACAGGAAAAAATCGCGGCTTTACATGAGAAACGGGATGCACTCAGTCTTTTGTTAAAAGATGCAAAACGTACCCATGAGCGCGACAGGCTGATTGCGAAAATCGAAACAATAGATGAGAAAATTAAGAAGATAAGGACAGGAGAGATCCTTACCAGACAGGAAAAAAGAAATTTAATTGCCTATTCTTTTATCGCTCCCAACTTTATCGGATTTGCCATCTTCACACTGGGACCCATTATCTTTGCATTTGTGCTGGCATTTATGAGCTGGGATGGAAACAGCCCCATGAAGTTTGCCGGGCTTAATAACTTTATTGATATGTTTGGAAATAAAAGATTTCAATCCTCCTTTGTGAATACCATTGTATACTGTATTGCTACGGTACCTCTGACTCTGGCCAGTGCACTGGGTCTGGCAGTGGTTTTAAACCAGAAAATAAAGGGGAGAAATTTTTTCCGGACTGTGGGATTCTTTCCCTATGTAGCCTCTCTGGTTGCAGTGGCAGCCGTGTGGAATATGCTCTTTAGTCCCCAGAAAAGCGGACCAGTCAATATGATTTTATACTATCTGGGCGTACATGCAAAAAATCTGCCAAAATGGTCGGCAGATCCCCACTGGGTCATGTTTACCATTGTGCTCTTTAGCGTATGGAAGAATATGGGTTACTATATGGTAATTTATCTTGCAGGACTTCAGGGAATAAACGCAGAGCTTTATGAAGCTGCCGGACTTGACGGCTGTAATTCCTGGCAGAGGTTCCGCTATATCACCTGGCCCCAGCTTCAGCCTACCACATTTTTTGTTACGATTATTCTGACCATTAACTGCTTTAAGGTTTATGATATTGTATATATGCTTGCAGGCGGTTCTAACGGTGTGGTAAGCTCGCAGGCAATGGTTTTAGTTTACCATATTTACGAGGAAGCATTCCGTAACTGGAATTTAGGTTATTCCAGTGCAGTTGCAATTGTGCTGTTCTTAATGGTTCTTGCCATCACCCTGGTTCAGTTCCACGGTGAGAAAAAATATGCAAACTAGAAGAAGGAGGATAAAACATGAAAGTAAAAAGCACAAATTATAAAATCAGCAGATCCCTCCTGTATGTGGTTTTGCTCATTCTTACAGCAATTATGCTGATTCCATTTGCATGGATGCTCTCGGCTTCATTAAAGCTTGATAAGGACGTATTTATCTTTCCAATCCAGTGGATTCCTGAAAATCCCCGGTGGATGAATTATATTGATATCTGGACGAAAATCCCTCTTATGACCTTTGTTGGAAATACGGTTAAGATCACACTGATTGTGACATTTCTCCAGCTTTTAACCAGCAGCTTTGCTGCCTATGCTTTTGCAAAGCTGAAATTTAAGTACAATGATACCCTGTTTATGGCCTATATTGCCACCATCGCTGTTCCGTGGCAGGTTTACATGGTTCCCCAGTTCATGATGATGAGAAGTTTCGGGCTGAATGATTCCCATCTGGCGATTATTTTCCTTCAGGCGTTTTCTGCTTTCGGAGTATTCATGATGAGACAGTTTTATCAGGGAATTCCTGACGAATTGTGTGAAGCAGCAAGAATTGACGGTATGTCTGAGTATCAGATTTATTCAAAAATCATGCTTCCTCTGTCAAAACCGGCGCTTTCAACCCTGACGATCTTTACCTTTGTAAATACCTGGAACGACTTTTTAGGACCTTTGATTTATTTGAAAACAGAATCCAAGAAGACACTCCAGTTAGGATTAAAAATGTTTATCAGCCAGTACAGTTCCGAATTCGGACTGATTATGGCAGCTTCGGTGCTTTCCCTAATTCCGGTATTAATCGTATTTCTTTCCCTGCAGAAATATTTTGTAGAAGGAATTGCAGCTACTGGTGTGAAAGGATAAACAATGGAAATAATAAAAAATTTCGTGGACAATATCCATAATGATGATTATAAAAGAAACTATGAATTCCCCGTTATACAAGGGGAATCCATGGTGTTTCCCGGAGGAAGAAGAACCCAGTCACTGAACGGAGAATGGAACTTTTCTGTAGACCAGTACGATAACTGCTTAAGAGCCAAATGGTTTCTTAAACAGGATACAAATGACGAAGGTCGTAGCATTCCTCTTGATTATGCGTTTGATGACTGGGATAAAATCAAAGTGCCGGGAGTATGGAATCTTGCAAAACCGGAATATTTTTATTACGAGGGACCGGCGGTATACAGCCGCCGGTTTTATTTGGAAGAAGAGAACAAAGGGCGTGTGTTCTTACAGTTCGGTGCAGTTTCCTATGAAGCCAGAATATTTTTGAATGGAACATTTCTGGGAGTCCACAAAGGAGGTTCCACTCCGTTTTTCATAGAGATAACCGCTCATTTAAAAACTGAAAACAGATTAATCCTGGTGGCGGATAATACGAGAAGAAAAGAACAGATTCCCAGTGAAAATACCGACTGGTTCTTATATGGCGGAATTTACCGGGGAGTTTCTCTTCTTTTTGTACCCGATGTCCATATTAAAAATATGAGGGTAAATCTCACCAACAGAGAAACTGCAGCGATTGAAGTATCGGCTCTTATTGACGGAAACAAAAATCATATAGACGAAACTGTGACTTTTTCCATACCAGAACTTGGTTTAGAAGAAACGTTTCCCGTGAATGCAGATGGTACCTGTACCAGGACTGTAAATACAGATGGATTATCCCTTTGGAGTCCTGAGAATCCAAAACGCTATCAAGTATTTCTGACATTGAAAGAAAAGGAAGAAGTTAAGGATGAGGTAACCGATGACATCGGCTTTCGGACCATAGAAACAAAGGGCAGAAAGATACTGTTAAACGGAAAACAGATATTTTTAAGAGGAGCCTGTCTCCACGAGGAAACCGAGGATCATGGAAAGGCGGTGACAAAAGAGGAAATCAGGGAAGCGATTCAGAGAGCGAAAAAGATGAACTGCAATTTCCTTCGTCTTGCTCATTACCCCCACACGGAGTGGGCTTCTGAAATCGCGGATGAGGAAGGAATTCTTCTTTGGGAAGAGATCCCTGTTTACTGGTGGATTGATTTTTCAAATCCACAGACCCTTAATGATGCCAGAAACCAGCTTTCGGAATTAATCTTACGGGACTTTAACAGGGCCAGTGTTATCATCTGGTCAGTAGGAAATGAGAACCCGGATACAGATGCCAGATACCATTTTATGAAGGAACTGGCACAGACAGCTAAAAAGAAGGACCCTTTCCGTCTGATTTCAGCTGCCTGTCTGGTGGACAGCGTGAATTTAAGAATTGCTGACCGGCTGGAGAATCATCTGGATGTCATCGGATTTAATGAGTATTACGGCTGGTATGATCCTGATTATGGAAAACTGACAGAAATTCTTAACGGCTCCCAACCGGAAAAACCGGTTATAATCAGTGAATTCGGAGCGGATGGGTATCAGACTGAAAATAAATCCGGGAAATATGTCCGGGGATCTGAGGAAGAGCAGGAAGAGATATATAAAAGACAGGTGGAGCTGTTTGGAAAAACGGAATATATTCAGGGCACCGCACCCTGGATTCTTTATGATTACCGGACTCCCAAGAGGCTTGGTGCATATCAGAAAGGCTATAACATCAAGGGCCTGGTGACTGCGGACAGGAAGAGAGAAAAGCCTGCCTTTACAGTTATGAAAAATTTCTATGAGGAGGTTAGGAAAAATGAAAGAAACAACAAAGAAACTGTTTGAGAGTAAACCGGAGCTGACAGCAGATGAGCGCCGCAAAGCCCTGGATTTTGCTGTTGGACAGCTGAAAGATAATTTAAATGAGTTTACCCACTCCTTTAAAAAGGCATACAGCGAAGACGGCTTTTACAAGCCTACCCCCAATGTAAACTGGACTACCGGTTTCTGGACCGGGCAGCTGTGGCTTGCCTATGAGTGGAGCAGGGATGAGGCGTTTTCCAAAGCCGGCAGCATTCAGGCGGAAAGCTTTTTAAAGCGGATTGAAGATAAGGTGGAAGTAGACCATCATGATATGGGATTTCTATATTCCCCATCCTGTGTGGCAGCCTGGAAGCTTAAGGGAGATGAGACTGGGAAGAAAGCGGCAGTCATGGCGGCAGATCAGCTGATCAGCCGTTTTCAGCCGGTAGGAGAGTTTATCCAGGCCTGGGGTCCCATGAACCAGCCGGAAAATTACCGTTTTATCATTGACTGCCTGTTAAACCTGCCTCTTCTTTACTGGGCATCAGAGGAAACAAATGATACTCGGTACAGAGAAATTGCAGAAAAGCATATTCACACAGCCATTGCCAATGTCATCAGAGAAGATTATTCCACCTGGCACACCTTCTTTATGAATATGGAAACAGGCGGGCCTGATCACGGTGCAACGTGCCAGGGATACCGGGATGGGTCTGCCTGGGCAAGAGGGCAGGCATGGGGCGTATACGGCTGCGCTTTGGCATACCGCTATACAAAAAGAGAAGAATATGTGGAAGATTTCAAGCATGTGACAGGATATTTCCTTGACCATCTTCCTGAAGATTTAGTGCCTTACTGGGATCTGGAATTTACAGATGGATCAGGCGAGCCAAAAGATTCTTCTTCTGCTTCCATTGCAGCCTGCGGAATGCTTGAAATGGCAAAATACTTACCGGAGCCGGAAGCGGTTTATTATAGTTCCATAGCAAAGAAAATCATGGAATCAGTCGTGGCTGGTTATGCAGTAAAAGACGGAGCAGAATCCAACGGACTGGTGCTTCACAGCACATATTCCAAGAAATCACCATATAATACCTGCACTCCGGAGGGCGTAGATGAATGCAACATCTGGGGAGATTATTTCTATTTAGAAGCGCTTATCCGTCTGTCCGTAGACTGGAATCCATACTGGTAAGCAATCATTTGATGAAACGAGGCGAATGTTCATGAAGCTTGAAACAAAAGAGGATTACAGGCAGCTGATGTTTCAGCTGTTAGATCCATTAAAACCATTATACAGCAAGGGCTGTGCCAGACTGCACTTAGGGGACAGCGGTGTTACTTATCCTGAAGTCAGTATGGAGATGGAGGCCTTCTCCCGTCCATTATGGGCCCTGGTTCCGCTGTGGCTTGGGGGAGGAAAAGGCTTTGAAGAAATTTATGTAAATGGTTTAAGAAATGGTACTGATCCATTACACTGCGAATACTGGGGCGGTTTTAATGACTACGACCAGAGGTTTGTAGAAATGGCTGCCATAGCAAGCGGCCTGATCTTTACTCCCGAAAAGCTTTGGGAGCCATTGGAAGAAAGAGAAAAAGACAATCTTGCAAAATGGCTGTATGGAATCAATGAGCATATCATACCGGACTGTAACTGGCAGTTTTTCATGATTCTTGTAAACGTTGCTCTTCAGAAGCTGGGGTATCCATACAGCAAAGAAAAACTGATATCAGGTCTGGATAAAATCGAAAGCTATTATATTGGAGAAGGCTGGTACCGGGATGGAGGGTCCAGTCAGAAGGATTACTACATTTCCTTTGCCATGCATTATTATGGGCTTTTGTATTCTGCAGCAATGGAAGATGAAGATCCGAAGCGGTGCATTCAATTTAAAGAGCGGGCAAAGATTTTTGCCGGAGATTTTATTTACTGGTTTGATGAAAATGGCGCTGCACTTCCTTTTGGAAGAAGTCTTGCCTACCGTTTTGGAGAAGCTGCATTCTGGTCCGCCTATTTATTTGCAGGACTTGACGATATCCCGGCAGGAGTAATAAAAGGAATTTTATCCCGTCATTTAAACTGGTGGCTGGATCAGAAAATCTTTGACCGGGATGGAGTACTGACTATCGGATATTCTTATCCCAATCTCATCATGGGAGAGCGTTACAATGCACCCGGTTCACCATATTGGGGAATGAAGACTCTTTTGTGTCTGGGTCTTCCCGATAATCATCCCTTCTGGACTGCAAAAGCGGAACCTCTGCCCAGGCTCGACAGCAAAAAAGCGTTAAAGCAGGCTGACATGCTGATGCAGCGGATCGGTGGGGATGTGATCGCATATGCTGCAGGCGTCTGTGAAAAATACGGTCATGGACATGTACCGGAGAAATATTCCAAGTTTGCCTACTCCACCCGTTTCGGTTTCTCTGTAGCCAGGAGCCAGATTATCCTTCATGAAAATGCCCCTGATTCTTCTCTGGCGTTTGTGATAGACGGTGATGATTATGTCTTTGTGAGAAAATACAGTGACCGGTATGAAGTTTTAGATGACAGGGTAATCAGCAGCTGGCATCCATTTCCGGGAATATCCGTTACCACAACCATTATACCGAAGGAATATGGTCATTTGAGAATACATGAGATTGAAAGCCAGTATGACTGTACTGCCTATGACTGCGGATTCTCCGTTAAGAAATTTACAGCAGAATATGAACAGAAGGCAGCAGGGACAGCGGCTGTTGTATCAAATGAGGAGCAGAGCTGTCAGGTGACAGGGAATGGTCCCAGTGCGGCAGGGTATATTATTGAATCTGACCCTAATACCAATGTGCTTTATCCAAATGCAGCGATTCCTGCAGTGTCTTATCGGATAAAAAGAGGAGAGACAGTAAGGCTTGAAACACAGGTGGAAAGCTCTGTCCGCTAGCGAAACCAGCTTATTTTACAAGGGCGAAGAAGATGTGGATAAAGAACAGCTTCTTCGCCCTCATTGTCATCCTTAGGAACTGATTATGACCCAGCGAAAGAATAAAAAATACAATAGATTCTTTTACTGACGTGGATTATAATAGATTTAATGTTTTTTATAGAAGGAGGGGTTTTTAATGGAAGAAAAAACCGCAAAACTGGAATGGCTGAATGATCCTGAAGTATTTTCTGTAAACCGGATCGCGGCTCATTCCGATCACGAATATTATGAGACAGAAAATGATGCATCAGAAGGTAATATGAGACTTTGCCAGCCGCTTAATGGAATATGGCAGTTTTCCTATGCAGAGAAACCGAAAGAGAGAGTAAAGGAATTTTATCAAAAAGATTTTAGCGCAGATAAGTTTGATACAATTGTGGTTCCCGGACATATAGAACTGCAGGGATTTGGCAGATGCCAGTATATTAATACCATGTATCCATGGGATGGAGTTTCTGATTTAAGACCTCCATTTACAGATCCGGATAATAACCCGGTAGGAAGCTATTTAAGGGAGTTTGAACTGGAAAACGCATTAAAAAATAAACGACTTTTCCTCTCGTTTCAGGGAGTGGAAACCGCTTTTTACGTGTGGCTGAACGGAGTTTTTATCGGTTATTCAGAGGATTCCTTTACTCCATCGGAATTTGAGATTACCCATGCAGTCTGTGAAGGGACCAACCGCCTTGCAGTGGAGGTATATAAAAGAAGCAGTGCGAGCTGGATTGAGGATCAGGATTTTTTCCGTTTTTCCGGTATATTCCGTGATGTCTATTTATATGCAGTTCCTTGCTGCCATGTAAGGGACTTATTTGTGCACGCAGATGTTTCGGATGACTATAAGGATGGACTTTTACGGGCAGAGCTAAACCTTACAGGGGAAGTAAAAGGAAGTGTCAGCGCTGTTTTAAAGGACAGGGACGGGAAAGATGTACTGTCTTTTGATGCCCGGCCTGCGAATGCTGATACAGAGATTAGCGGCTGTGTGCCGGGAGCCCGTTTATGGAACGGGGAGGATCCTTATCTTTACGAATTATGGGTTTCGTTATTTGACGAGAACGGTCAGTTAATAGAGATAATTCCCCAAAAAGTGGGTTTCCGCAGGTTTGAAATGGTAAACCGTGTTATGCATCTGAATGGAAAACGGATCGTATTTCGCGGAATTAACCGCCATGAGTTCAATGTCAGAAGGGGACGTGCCATTACGAAAGAAGATATGCTGTGGGACATCCGTTTTTTAAAACAGCATAACATCAATGCAGTCCGTACCTGTCATTATCCTGATCAGAGCCTGTGGTATAAACTGTGTGATGAATACGGTATTTATTTAATTGATGAGGCGAATTTGGAAAGCCATGGTTCCTGGCAGAAGATGGGCGCCTGTGAGCCCTCGTGGAATGTACCGGGAAGTCTGCCTGAATGGAAAGAATGCGTGGTGGACCGTGCAAAATCCATGCTGGAGCGGGATAAAAACCATCCCAGTGTACTCATCTGGTCCTGCGGCAATGAATCCTATGCAGGAGAGGATATTCTGGCCATGTCGGAATTCTTCCGAAAAAGAGATCCTGTCAGGCTGGTTCACTACGAAGGTGTTTTCTGGAACAGGGAGTTTGACCGGATCAGTGACATGGAAAGCCGCATGTATTCAAAACCCGATGAAGTGGAGGCTTATCTTAATGATGATCCCAGAAAGCCGTTTATATTGTGCGAATATATGCATGCCATGGGCAATTCCCTTGGCGGAATGCATAAATATACGGAGCTGGAAGACCGCCATGAGATGTACCAGGGTGGTTTTATCTGGGACTATATTGACCAGTCTCTGATGAAAAAGGATGCGTACGGAGAAGAGCATATGACATACGGGGGTGATTTTGATGACCGCCCCACGGATTACAGTTTCTGCGGTGACGGGATTGTTTACGCAGACCGTACAGCCTCTCCCAAAGCCCAGGAGGTGAAATATCTCTATCAGAATCTTCGTCTGACACCGGATGAAAACGGAGTAAGTATTGAAAACCGCAGGCTGTTTGTGAATACCTCGGACTACGAATTTGTTTATACTGTATTAAAAAACGGGGACCCCATATTCCAGAAGCGGTTTGAAGCTGTTGTTGAACCATTAATGACCGCATATATCACGGTTGAAATGCCGGAATGGAAAGATGCAGGGGAGTACGTCTATCAGGTGTCAGCAGTCTTAAAAGAAGATACTTTATGGGCTGATTCCGGTTTTGAAACTGCCTTCGGAGAGAGCGTCCGGGTGATCCGGGGAGAGACGTTACCTGGAAGCAAAAAATCAATGAATGTAATTTACGGAGATGTAAATATTGGTGTATCAGGAGAAGGTTTCCGAATTCTCTTTTCCAGACAGGAAGGAAGTATTGTTTCCATTGTTTATGACGGAAAAGAATGGGTGGGAAGACCTGTTATGCCTGTTTACTGGAGAGCAACTACCGACAATGATAAAGGAAATAAATTCTCCGTTAAAAGTTCCATGTGGTCAGGCGCGGGCAGATTCCCTTCTTACAGAAGTGAGAACTGCAAAGTGGAAGAAAAAGAAGACTGCATTAAAGTTACCTATACCTATCAGCTGTCTGTTGTTCCGGAGGCCGAAACAGAGGTCACCTATGAAGTGAATTCAACCGGTATCATCCGTGTAAGAGCTGTATTTCATGGAAAAGAGGGACTGCCCCAGCTTCCTGCTTTTGGAATGAGGCTGATCACTCCGGCTGCAGTCAGGCAGTTTACCTGGTATGGCAGAGGGCCGGAAGAAAATTACTGTGACAGGAAGGAAGGCGCCAGACTGGGGATCTATAAAGATACCCCTGAGGGAAATGTATCGCCTTATCTCGTTCCCCAGGAATGCGGTAACAGGACCGGAGTACGCTGGCTGAAGGTCTCTGACAGAAAGGGAAATTCCATCGGTTTCCGGGCTGCTGGTGCGCCGTTTGATGCGTCGGTTCTACCTTATACAGCGGAGGAACTGGAGATGGCCACTCATAACGAAGAACTTCCGGCTCCAAGATATACGGTGATCAGTATATTTGGAGCTATGAGAGGCGTAGGCGGAGATGACAGCTGGGGGGCACCGGTTCATCCGGAATACTGTGTAAGTGCACAAGAGGATCTGGTGACGGAATTTATCATAGAAAGAATGAATATGGAAGAATACGATGAGTATCATTTTTCTTAAAATATGACATACAGTTGTCCTGTTATACGTAGTATAATCCTTAAAAACAGGTGCCAGAGCAGTAAAAAGAAAGGAGTTTTTCATGCTTGAAAAGATTCCGTCTCGGGAAGAGATGATAAGTTTAATCGGTGGGGCGGCTTTTCCAGCATGGGAAGCTCTCTGCAAAAGAATTGAAGAATCATATGATATGGAACGCCTTTGGAACAGCGGCGGTAAAGCATGGAAGTATGAATACAAATACCGCAGAGGGGGGAAAACCCTCTGCGCCCTCTATGCCAGAGAGGGCGGTTCAGGTTTTATGGTCATATTCGGCAAAGCCGAACAGGAAAAATTTGAGCAGAGCAGGCAGAATTTTTCACCTCAGATACAGGAAACGTATGACAGTTCAACGACATATCATGATGGAAAATGGATGATGTTTCCTGTTGACGATGGTTCTCTGTTTGATGAGTTTATAAATCTTCTGATGATGAAAAGGCGCCCTAACAGAAAATAGAGGATTTTGGGAGGTACTATGAAATATCCGTGGATTGATGACTTTTTAAAGGGAATGAATGGAGTTACCAGTGATTTTAAAGAAGAGTGGAACTGGGACAGGTATATGATTGACGGCAAGATGTTTGCAGCTGTCTGCAGAAATGATCAGGGGGAGGAAAAACTGATATCCATGAAGCTGGAGCCTTTGGAAGGAGATTTTTTAAGGCAGCAGTACAAGGACATCATACCCGGATATTATATGAATAAGATTCATTGGAATTCCGTCATGGCAGATGGGGATGTACCCGATGAACTGTTAAAGGACATGCTGGAAAAGTCCTATGCCCTTATTTTCGCAAAGCTTCCAAAAAAGAGACAAAAACAATTGCTGGGCGAGGGGTGAGATTATGAAATATTTTGGCGAAGGATTAAGTGAAGAGCATAAGGCGCTGAATCAGATTATCCGGAAAAAGCAAAGGACCGAAGAAGCCATAAAAATTTTTCTGGACATTCATAAACAACTGCACCGGTCGAATATAAAAGATAGAGAAGAAAATGAAACCGACCGGTTATTTGGCGATCTGGAACCCTGGGAATACGCAGTTATGCCTGGAAGAGAAGACGAGACGATTGCCTGGGTGGTATGGCATATCGCCAGAATTGAAGACCTGACCATGGGAATCCTGGCTGCCAGGGGGGATCAGCTTTTTAATGAAAACTGGTGCAGGAAAATTAATTCTCCCATTAAGGACACAGGTAATGCATTATCTGATGAGGAGATCATGGCTTTCAGTAAACAGGTAAACTGTCAGGAACTGCTGGATTACCGAAGTGCAGTTGGGGAAAGAACCAGGGAAATCGTAAGCAGGTTTACTTTTGAAGATATGAAACGGGATGTGAACGAGGCTGACCTTATGAAAATTCAAAGGGAAGGCGGCGTGACCTCCCAAAAGGACTCTGAGTGGCTGCTGGAGTTTTGGGGTACAAAGGATGTGGCAGGACTGCTGTTAATGCCGCCAACCAGGCATGTTATGCTCCATCTCAATGACTGCTGTAAATGGAAGGAAAAAATTCGGACCAGAGCGAAGTTTTTTCTCATATAAATTGGATGCAATTCCCAGTATTTCATAAAATTTCAAAATTTGCTTGACAGGATGGAGAATTGGCAGTATTCTTATGATTGTATATTAAATACAACAAAATCTAAGAAAAGGAGGCAGGAACTATGATGCGTAATCGTGGAATTAACAGAATCAATCAAATAGTCAGAAATATATTGGTGAATTCAGTCTGCCTCATGGAAAACTGTCTTTGCATCTAAGGATGTCAGGACAAATGCAGCTTCTTGATCGGAGCTTCTTTTTATGAGTTAATCCGCAGTCTGAATGACTGCGGTTATTTTTTTGCTTATTTACCGAAAAAAACCGCACTATGCAGTTTTTTTCGGTTTTTTACATATATGGAGAAAAATTATGATGTTTGTTAAGAAAAGAGGAGGAAATGGTATGAAAAATTTGTGGAAGTACGTGAGGAAATATAAATTTCTTTACGTCCTCGCACTTGCAGCGATGATTATCAGCATTTTGCTTGATGCATCAGCACCCCAGATTACAAAACACATTATTGATGATGTAATTGTGGGTGGTCAGACACAGATTCTCATGAAGCTGCTTCTTGGGCTTTTGGGAATTGGATTTGGAAGAGCGGTATTTCAGTATACAAAGGAATTTATCTTTGACTTTGCTGCTGCCCGGATCGCCTGTGGTTTGAGAAAGGATTTGTTTGATCATATCCAGACGTTATCCGTGGGATATTTTGACAGTCATAATACGGGAGAGCTGATGGCCCGGATTAAGGATGACGCAGAGCGGATCTGGAATGCATTTGGATTTGTGGGAATGCTTGTTCTGGAATGTTCCATTCACACAATGATTGTCATTGTCTGCATGCTGCGGCTAAGTCCCGTTCTGACACTGATTCCACTTGTCATTCTGCCGCTTATCGCCTGGTATGCCTTAAAGATGGAAAAAGGACTGGGAGAAGTTTATGACAAGATCAGTGAGCAGACTGCAGAGCTCAATACAGTTGCTCAGGAAAATCTGGCAGGGGTGCGGACTGTTAAGGCATTTGCCAGAGAAGAATATGAGATCAGCAAATTTAAGAAGCACAACAAGCAATATTATGACTTAAATATGAGCCAGGCAAAGCTGCTGATCCGGTTCCAGCCAAATATCTCTTTCCTGTCCAAGTTCCTTATGATGGCAGTCATTGTTATTGGAGGTATTCTGGTAATCAGGGGAAAGATGTCCATAGGAGATTTGGGAGCATTTTCCGAATACGCAAACAATATTATCTGGCCTATGGAAATGGTGGGCTGGTTAAGCAATGATCTGGCAGCCGCATTTGCTTCCAACAAGAAGATAAAAAAGATCATGGAAGAGAAGCCGGTTATTGCAGATCCTGACAAACCGGTCCTTCCGGAGTTTGTCGAAGGAGAGCTTACATTTCAGCATGTAGATTTTGAACTGGATGGAAAGGATATTTTAAACGATATCAATTTCACTTTGAAAAAGGGAAAGACACTGGGTATTATGGGCGTTACCGGATCAGGAAAGACCTCCATTGTCAATTTAATTGAACGATTCTATGATGCAACAGCTGGTGAGATTTTGCTTGACGGGATTAATATTAAAGATCTGCCGCTGCCTTTACTGAGAGGTCAGATCTCAGTCGTCATGCAGGATGTATTTCTCTTCTCCGACAGCATTTCCGAAAATATTAAAACCGGAAACAAGGATGCCACCGAATGGGAAAGTGTTCAGCAGGCTGCGATTTCTGCGGAAGCACACAGCTTCATCCAAAAGCTGTCAGAACAGTATGATACGGTAATCGGTGAACGGGGAGTTGGCTTATCGGGGGGGCAGAAGCAGAGAATCAGCATAGCCAGAGCCATTGCGAAGGAAACGCCGATCCTGATTCTTGACGACTCCACTTCTGCTCTTGACATGGAGACGGAACGAGAGATTGAATCCCATTTGTCAGAACTGAAAAACAGTTCCAAAATCGTCATTGCCCACAGGGTTTCAGCTGTGCGCAGAGCCGATGAGATTCTTATTCTGGAAGACGGAAAAATCATTGAACGGGGAACTCATGAGGAGCTTATGGGGAAACGGGGACAGTATTATAAAACCTACGAGGTTCAGTATGGAGAGGAGGCTGCATTATGTCAGTAAATTCCAGCAGAATGGATGAGGAACAGAAAGAGGTATTGAAAAAAGATACCATAATCCGTCTGTTTCGTTATCTTCTTGCTTTTAAAAAGAAAATTGTGCTTGTTTTGTTTATCATGGCAGGCACCATTACCATCAGCATGCTTGCGCCTCTTTTGATGGAGTATGCGGTAAATGTCTGTGTGGCACAAAAAGATATAAGGGGACTTCTTCATGTGGGACTTGGAGCAATCGGATTATTTCTGTTGTTTTTAGTGGGCACGAAGGTTCGAATGCGTATCATGGCGGAAGTTTCAAACCGGGTGCTTTTAAATATCAGAGAGGAACTGTATCAGCATATCCAGTCTCTGGGATTTGGCTTTTTTGACAGCCGCCCGACAGGAAAGGTACTTGCAAGAATTATTGGTGATGTGAATTCATTAAAGGATGTATTATCAGATAGTGTCACGCAGCTGATTCCGGATCTTATCACTGTCATCTGTGTTCTTACCATCATGCTGATCAAAAACTATCGTCTGGCAATGGCGGCTTTGCTGACGCTTCCGATTCTGGCGGTTGGAATGTTTTTTATTGAGACAAACGTTCATAAAAGATGGCGGGTATACCGAAAGAAAACTTCTAATTTAAACGCCTATGTTCACGAAGACTTATCAGGAATCAGGATTATTCAAAGCTATGCAGCTGAGAATGAGACGAAAGAGGTGTTTCACGATCTGGTTGACCAGCATTACCGTTCTTTCATTGATGCGGTAGTGGTTGCAGATGCATTCGGTCCTCTTGTGGAAATAACATGGGGAATGGGCGGATTCCTGCTTTATTTTATCGGAATTAAGGTAGTAGGAGTGGAACAGATCGGGATTGGTACGTTTCTTGCATTTTCCACATACATTGCCATGTTCTGGAGCCCCATACGTAATCTGGCCAACTTCTATAATAAGCTGACCACCAATATCTCAGCTGCGGAACGAATCTTTGATATCATAGATACGGAGGTTGAGATTAAGGATGAAGAGGGTGCAGCAGAATTAAAAGCATTAAAGGGAGAGGTAAGGTTTGAGGAAGTTTCCTTTGCATATGGAGATGAGCCGGACCGTCTGATTCTGGATCACGTAAGCTTTTCGGTTAAACCAGGGGAGACCATCGCTTTGGTGGGACCGACAGGGGCAGGGAAAACAACAATCGTAAACCTGATCAGCCGTTTTTATGAAGTCACCGGAGGAAGAATCTATATTGATGATCAGGAGATCAGAAGTGTAACATTAAAGAGCTTAAGAAGCCAGATGGGCATCATGACCCAGGATAATTTTCTTTTTTCCGGAACCATTCGGGATAACATCCGTTACGGCCGCTTAAATGCAACGGATGAGGAAATTGAAGAGGCCGCCAAAGCGGTGAATGCCCATGAATTTATTATGAAGCTGGAAAAGGGCTATGATACGGAAATCAGCGAAAGAGGAGCCGGCCTTTCCATCGGTCAGAGGCAGCTTCTGGCATTTGCAAGAACCATGGTATCAAAACCCGGCATTCTGATTCTTGATGAGGCGACCTCAAGCATTGATACCCATACGGAGCTGCTTGTTCAAAAGGGAATTGAAGCCCTGCTAAAGGAAAGAACTTCCTTTATTATTGCTCACAGACTTTCCACCATCCGAAAGGCAGACCGTATCTTTGTCATCGATCAGGGAACCATCCGGGAAGCGGGAAATCATGATGACTTAATGAAACTGGAAGGTGCCTATTATCAATTATACCAAAGCCAGTTCGCCTGACGACATCAAAAAGGATTGACCAGACCGGATAAATGAAATAGAATAGAAGTCGAGGTGATTTAAGATGACAGAAGGAGCGTTAGTTTTAGAGGGGGGATCCCTGCGGGGAGTATTTACTGCAGGAGTTTTGGATGTGTTTATGGAACAGGAGATTGAAATGTCCTATGTTAACGGAGTTTCAGCCGGTTCCATGTCAGGTATGAGTTATGTCAGCAAGCAGATTGGCAGAACCATAAAAGTGGATCTGGATTATGTCAATGACAAACGTTTTTTAAGTTTCCGCAATCTGGTGGAAAAACGTTCGATCTTTAACTTTGACTTCCTGTTCGGGGAATTAAGCAATACATTAGTCCCCTTTGATTATGACACATTTTATCAGTCTGAACAGATTTTTGAGGTAGTAGCAACCCGCTGTAAGACGGGAAAGCCGGAATATTTTGAAAAAAGTACATGTGAAAATTTTATTGATGCGGTAAAAGCCTCCAGCAGCATTCCCATACTTTCCAGAATGATTACGGTTGGAGGAAAGAAATATTTAGATGGAGGCTGTTCCATGCCGGTAGCTTATCAGAGGGCGATTGATCTGGGATATGAAAAGATTGTACTGGTTCTCACCAGAGAGCCGGGATACCGGAAACCTCCCCTTGATAAATGGACGAAAAAAGGGTATGAGCGATATTTCGAACCGCTTCCCAGATTTTTAAGGGCTCTGGAGGACGTTCCGGAGAGATATAACCGAATGCAGGAAGAGATTGACCGTCTGGAAAAAGAGGGAAGAATCTATGTGATCCGTCCGGATCATCATGTGACGGTTCAAAGAACGGAACAGGACAAAAGGAAACTGGAGGCGCTGTATCAGGAGGGAAGACGGCTGGCACTGGTACATATGGATTCTCTGAAAGCCTACCTAGGATTGTAAGGAAAGGAAAAAGCGTACAATTTATGAGTATTTATGATACATTAAATTCTATGCAGAAAGAGGCGGTACTTCAAACTGAGGGACCGCTTCTTGTGCTGGCAGGAGCGGGCTCTGGAAAAACCAGGGTTCTTACGCACCGGATTGCCTATTTAATAGAAGAAAAGGGTGTCAACCCCTGGAACATACTGGCCATAACATTCACCAATAAGGCGGCTGGAGAAATGAGAGAGCGTGTGGATCGTCTGGTTGGATTTGGGGCAGACAGCATCTGGGTTTCCACATTTCATTCTTCCTGTGTGCGCATATTAAGAAGACATATTGAAAGCCTTGGGTTTACTACTAATTTTACCATATACGATACGGATGACCAGAAGACTCTGATGCGGCATGTCTTAAAAAAGCTGGACTTAGATCCCAAGGTCTATAAAGACCGGGCAATGCTTGGACTTATTTCCACAGCCAAGAATGAGCTGATAAGTGCGGCGGAGTTTGAGCTCAATGCTTCCGGTGATTTCCGGCAGAAGAAAGCGGCTTCTGTTTATAAAGAGTACCAGAGCCAGTTAAAGAAGAACAATGCGCTGGATTTTGATGATCTGATTATGAAGACGGTAGAATTGTTTCAGAATAATTCTGAGGTCTTAAACTACTATCAGGAACGTTTCCGCTACATCATGGTGGACGAGTATCAGGATACCAATACGGCTCAGTTCCGGTTAATCAGTCTGCTTGCGGGAAAATATAAGAACCTTTGTGTAGTAGGCGATGACGACCAGTCCATCTATAAGTTTCGCGGTGCTAATATAGAGAATATATTAAATTTTGAAAAATCTTATCCCGGTGCAAGGGTAATTAAGCTGGAAGAGAATTACCGCTCCAGTCAGAATATATTGCATGCTGCCAATGAGGTGATCCGCCATAACAGAGGCCGAAAGGATAAAACCTTATGGACATCCAATGAAGAAGGGCCGCTGGTTCAGTTTAAGCAGTTTGAAAATGCTACAGAAGAGGCAGATGCGATTGTCCGTGACATATTAAACAGCGCGTCTGGCTATCAGGATTGTGCGGTACTTTACCGGACCAATGCCCAGTCCCGCCTGATTGAGGAAAAATGTCTGCAGCATAATGTCCCCTACCGTATGGTTGGCGGCGTAAACTTCTACCAGAGAAAAGAAATCAAGGACATTTTGGCATATTTAAAAACAATCGCAAATGGAAGAGATGATTTATCTGTCTTAAGAGTAATCAATGTTCCCAAAAGGGGTATCGGGGCGACCAGTATCGGAAAGGTCCAGGCATTCGCTTCCGAACGTGAAATGGGCATATACGATGCTTTCTGCAGGGCGAAAGCCGTTCCGGGACTGGGAAAAACAGCGGATAAAGTTCTGGGATTTACGGAAAAGATAGAGGATTTCAGAGACCGGCTGACAGAAGAGACCTACAGCATTCATGAACTGATTGAAGATATTCTTGACGAAACCGGCTACCAGAAGGAACTGGAAGCAGAGGGAGAGATCGAATATCAGACACGTCTTGAAAATATAGAAGAATTGATTAATAAAGCAATCAGCTTTGAGGGGGAGCATGAACATCCGGAATTAAGTGAGTTCCTGGAGGAAGTTGCCCTTGTTGCCGATGTAGACCGAATGGATGAATCAGAAAACCGTGTAACGCTGATGACACTTCACAGTGCCAAGGGACTTGAGTTTCCGAGAGTTTATTTAAGCGGTATGGAGGATGGCTTATTTCCCAGCATGATGTCTATTTCTTCGGATAATAAAGAGGATGTGGAAGAAGAACGGAGACTTTGCTACGTTGGTATTACTAGGGCTCAGAAGTTCCTTATGATGACTGCGGCAAGACAGCGTATGGTAAACGGTGAAACCAGATATTCAAAGGTCAGCCGCTTTGTGGAAGAAATACCAGGTGAACTGTTAGACTCCAACAGGCTGGAGCAGAGGCTTTCATCCAGAGCACAATCTGATTTTGATGACAGCGGTCTCCCATGGGGAAAGAGCGGGACAGCAGGGCGGACATCAGCTGTCAGCAGCTTTGGACCAGGCAGCAACGCATATGCGTCAAAGACATTAAAACCTGTATCAACTCCTGGCTTTGGAAAAGCGTTTACAGTGGAAAAGCCGCTATCTCTTGGTTATAAAGAAGGAGACAGAGTCAGCCACATCAAATTCGGAATTGGTGAGGTTAAGGAAATCAAGGATGGCGGAAGAGATTTCGAGGTAACCGTTCACTTTGACCAGGCAGGTGTGAAAAAAATGTTTGCTTCCTTTGCTAAATTGAAGCTTGTGAGAGAATAATTGAATATGCATAAAATTTTAAAAAAATCTAAAAATGATAGTAAAAAAGCCAATATAATGGTATAATAACTGCTACAGGCAAAGAGAAAAATCTGTGCCGTACAGGATATGAATGAAAGCAGGGCTCTCAGAAAGGACGTGGAGACATGAACAGATTAGATGCAATGAGCAAAGAAGCTATGAGCAAACTGGAAGATCTTATGAACTCAAGCAGAGTGAATGAATTGCTTCATAAAAGGGAACAGGAAGAGAAAAAGAAAAACTGTATCCTCTGGATACTCGCGATCATGGGCGCAGTGGCTGCAGTAGCGGGAATTGCCTATACCGTATATCGTTTCTTTACTCCAGATTATCTGGAAGATTTTGAAGACGATTTTGATGATGATTTCGACGACGATTTCTTTGAGGATGAAAAGTCGGAAGCTAGTTCCGAAGACTAAAATCTGGCATTAAAAGGAGAGCGTGCCTCAGAAAGTGAGACACGCTCTTTTACATAACTGAATATAAAATATTACAGAATAAGAGGAGTCAGCAACAGTGAAAAAGGGTGAGATATACGAAGGAACAATCGGACGGTTTGATTTTCCTGACAAAGGAGTGATAGAGCTTCCGGAAGGAAGGATTGCTGTAAAGCACGCACTTCCCGGACAAAAAGTGAGAGTTATGATAAACAAAAAAAGAGGGGGGAAATGTGAGGGACGGATTCTCGAAGTTTTAGAGAACTCTCCTCTGGAATATGCAGAAGATCCATGCCCGCATTTTGGAATCTGCGGGGGCTGTACCTATCAGACCATCCCTTACGAAGAACAGTTAAAGATCAAGGAACAGCAGGTGAAATCCCTGTTAGATGGTGTGGTGACAGGAGATTTTGTATTTGAAGGAATTAAACCGAGCCCGGCAGAAGATGGGTATCGCAATAAGATGGAGTTTTCCTTTGGAGATGAATATAAGGATGGTCCGCTATCTCTGGGAATGCATAAAAGGGGAAGCTTTTACGATGTAGTGACAACAACGGAATGTAAGATTGTGGATTCTGATTTCTGCGATATATTAAAGGCGGCTAAGGAATATTTTGAAGCATTGGGAACTGGATTTTATAAAAAGATGCAGCATACAGGTTATCTGCGTCATCTTCTGGTGCGCAGAGCTGTGAAAACAGGAGAGATTCTGGTTGATCTTGTTACTACGACTCAGGAGGAGATGGATTTAAAGCCATTTGCTGATGCGTTGCTCAGTCTGAAACTGAATGGAAGAATTGTTGGAATTCTTCATACATTGAATGACAGCCTGGCAGATGTGGTAAAAAGTGACCGGACTGATATTTTATACGGACAGGATTATTTTTATGAGGAATTACTGGGACTGAAGTTTAAGATTTCTCCGTTTTCCTTCTTTCAGACCAATTCGCTGGGAGCGGAAGTGTTGTATGAAACTACAAGGGGATATGTAGGAGAGACAAAGGATAAGGTAGTTTTTGACTTATACAGCGGTACTGGAACCATTGCCCAGATTATTGCGCCTGTTGCGAAAAAAGTTGTGGGTGTGGAGATTGTAGAGGAGGCGGTGGAAGCAGCCAGAGAGAATGCTGAGAGAAACGGTCTGGATAACTGCGAATTTATCGCGGGGGATGTTTTGAAGGTGATTGATGAGCTGGAAGATAAGCCGGATCTTATAATTTTGGATCCACCAAGGGATGGGATTCATCCGAAGGCACTGGGGAAGATTATTGACTTTGGGGTGGAAAGATTGGTTTATGTGTCTTGTAAGCCGACGAGTCTGGTGAGAGATTTGGAAGTGCTGCAGATGAGGGGATATGAGGTGGTTAAGGCGTGCTGTGTGGATATGTTTCCTTCTACTGCGAATTGTGAAGTTTGTGTCGAATTAAGTCGAAAATAGATTGTGAATATTTAAGGCGTGAATAGTTATGTTCACGCCTTTATTTTTATCTGTCAGTGTATAATTGCGAATAAATGTTATGGAAAATAGATATAGTATATATAATCCTGTGAAATGACAAAAACCATTATTTTCCAGATAAATATTATGATATAATGTGATTAATGCTATTAACTACGACAGGAGAAAATAAAAATATGGCAAAGTATAATACGCAGTATGTCAAAAAATAACAATTCTGGAGTGCAGTGCTTTTGATTCTTAGCTATGTTGAATATCTCCTTAGCTTTTTCACTTGTTATTATAAGCTATTCAATTTTTCATTTCACACTTATATACTAACACCAGAACGAAAAAGAGCTGCCAGTGAAAATTCTAAGAAAAAAGGGTTTAAAGTTCATATTGTTTAACACAAAAAAAATAACATGAATTTCAAGGCACAATTTTAGTATTTTATTGAATTTTTCGACATTTTGAGTTATTATATAATTATGCCTGAAGACACCTTTTGTTATAAAAAAGATGTACTTCTGAAAGTGTTTTTTACAGTAAATAATAGTGAATAGGGGAGCTATTTATTTTGTGTGAAATCAAAAGTAAATACATTAAAGCATAATGATTCAAAAAATCATTCAAGTACAAACCCGATAATCGTACAGTACCCTAAGAAAAATAGTGATGGAAAAAAGTTGTATAATATTGGACTATTAAATGATAACAAAATGAAAATAGTCATTCAAGATATTATAAATTAAATTTACAGAAGGGCGGAAGATGTTTATGAATGAAGAAGAAAACATGAAAATGGAACAGCAAAATCAAGAGGAAGAAAATGTAGTACAAAAAGATTATTGTGCTCAATGTGGGACAGAACTTGCGCCAGATCAAATATTTTGTTCTAAATGCGGTCATAAAAAAGGAGAAAGTATTTCACCAGAAAAAAGCGTGAAGAAGGTAAATAGCAAGGTAATAATTATTGGTGTAATAGCGGCAGTTGCAATTATAGCTGTACTTTTCTTTGTGATTAGAGGTAAGCAGGCTAAAGAGGTTGTTCTTAACAAAGAAAATGTTACCATTAAAATTGGAGAAACAGAAAATCTTACATTTACAATAAATCCTGATGATACTAAAAACAAAGAAGTTACATGGACGTCTTCTAATGATACAATATCTAGTGTAAATAATGGAACTATTGAAGGAGTCAATGAAGGAACATGTACTATAACTGTAAAAACTGCAAATGGAAAAACAGATACATGCTCAATAACTGTTGAAGCAGCTGGACCAGATCTTGTTGAAATATATAATAAGTGTTGTGATTCTGAATGGGCTTCTGTTGCTTCAGATGGTTCGTATTTAAGTATTGATACTAACCCTAATGATAGTACATACAATAATTCAGAATCAGTGGCAATATCTGGAATTTTTGCAGTAAATGAAGCGCTGGGATTACCGGATTCAGTTATCAATAAAATGGGACAGACAAGATCGATAGATGGAATGCAGACTGCAAAAGGAGATGGAGTGGAAATCTCATGGACATATCATCCAGATAATGGTTTAGAGGTAATGTATTCCCTTACAGATTAAATGAAACATGAAATCCCTTAGTTTACTAAGTGCGTACTTCTATACCAGTCTAAAGACTGGTAGTGCGTCCAGCAGAGTTTCCTTTCCCAACTGCCGAAGTTCTCGCCAATATTGAAAGGTTACGGAACTAAAGTTCTGACCAAGAAGGCTACACCCTCTTGTGGTGCTTTGCACCTATCTCCTAGGACGATGGTCATCCGAATTACGGCAACAGGGAATTGTGAAGTTTGTGTCGAATTAAGTCGAAAATAGATTATGGATATTTAAGGCGTGAATAGTTATGTTCACGCCTTTATTTTATCTGTAAGTGTATAATTACGAATAAATGTTATGGAAAATAGATATAGAAATAGTATATATAATCCTGTAAAATAACAAAAACCATTATTTTCCAGATAAATATTATGATATAATGTGATTAGTGCTATTAACTACGACAGGAGGAAATAGAAATATGGCAAAGTATACTGATGATGATATACGCAGTATGTCAAAAATAACATGTAGAATTGCAGGAGGAATTTCTCCGATGGCAGTCAGCATTGGCATGAGAAACAGTCTTTTGCCAATAGGCTTTGCAATACATAATGAAGAACGGGACAGGCGTTATTCTGAAAGTTGGTCATATCACATTATTCCTGAAAGATTAATTGCTTATAATTATGGAAAGATTAACGAAGTCCAGGTTGTGAATATTGAAAATAATCTGACTACAATTATAGAAAAATTTGAAGAAATGAAGCAAGACCTGCTTTTTATATTAAGCGAAAACGCAGAGTAGAAGAATTAGAATTGTTCGAAAATAAGTTTTTGGTCTTGTAGTCAAAAGTTGAATTTGTAATATGTAAAGCTGAATTACTATTTACCGTATGGGAGGATAAAAATATGGCGCATTACCGATTTTATTATGACGAATCAGAGCATAGCAGAAAAATCAATCTTAATACGGTAAGCGCTAAGAATTACTACGATAATTTTATTGCTGTTATTGTTGGTTGGAAAGTTGAAAGCGAAAAGTCGATCTTTGAGAAGTACACTGCTTTCGAAGAAAAGTACACTGATCGCAAATCCAAAGAAGAATTAAAAAGTCAGACACTCAAGCAGAATCAATTTGAGAGCGGATTTGCTTCCATGAATAAAAGTAACGTTTGCTTTCTAACTGAATTTCTTTCATTATTCGATAGCGATATTGCAGTCTACTTTGCAGCAATAAGTAAGATTGAATTTATTATTTCTCAGCTCTTTGATGGTTATAAGAATAGCTTTGTCTGTGATATGGATGCTACGTTCGCGTAGGAGATATTTTGATATGTTACGCTGTGGGTTCTACAAAACTTTTAGGGTACTTTGAAGTAATAACGGAGTCTTTCTACTCAGGTAATGATGATGAGCGCTGGCCGTGGGGAGTACAGGTAAAGAACCTCTGCCCTGCGTATAGCGAAAGATGGATGAGCTTTGACAATAAGCTGGGCACCGTAAGAAATCAATTTATCGATAACACTCCTATTACATATAACGGCGGAAAAACCCTCGGAGCTCTCAATTTTGGCGCTGATAAAATTAGACTTACAGAGAGGTTTGCAGATCATCTCATTCAAACTATTGAACGTGACTCCCAAAATATCGGCGTTGCTTTTGACATGAGTGGAATGGACTATCCAATTATTGAAATAATTGCAATATTGGTGCGAATCTGTATGGACGCAAATGAAACGCCACTTATTACATACGGAGACTTGTCAAAACAGCTTTCCAGTTATATAACTCCTCGGAACTTGGATCATCCGCTTGGTCAAGTATCTGATTTCTGTAAGAAGTACGATATGCCGCTGCTGTCGGTTATCGTAGTAAACCAAGATACATTAAGTCCAGGTGATGGTTTTTTTAAATATTTTTTTCCAGAAGCAAAAAGAAATGCTTGGGTTGATATATACATCCAGCAACTTAATATGGTGAAAGCATACAAGCACTGGGACAGATTGGCGGATTACGTCTCTAGACTATTAAATTAGGTGGAAAATATTTATAAACTGCAGATACCAAATGGATAACATATCCAGGAGATGGATAATACTGAAATGGCCGCATGGCAGTCGCTAGTACAATTTGTTGATACAGATTATACATTTAAAATGTAATGTGAGTTTTACAAACCCTAGTTTGTAGGGCACAGCAATAGATTTTGCCATTATTGATATTTTAATAGGGGTAAATGGCATAAAGTGGAATGATTTTCTAACTCACTCCAAAATCTACCAGATTGCTTTTGCCATGTAGTATAAAATTTCTGCTTACAGGAACGTTGAAACGGTGGTGTTGCTGGAGAAAAATTCCCAGTAATTCAAAGGGTTTTAGGGATTTGGGAGAGAAATGTAGGTGTGCTTTTACGGTTGGTTGAAGTGAAATATGTTTCCGGTTACCGTGGTGGGGTAAGGAAAATGAACATTTTAGCAAAATGCGGAGGGATAGGTGAAAAATATAGTTTTTAATTATAAACATATAAAGGCAATGCATATTCTTGAAAATAATAAGTTGAAATATGAGTATATAGGGAATTACAGTGAAGAAGAACTCTTTTCGGTTGGCTGCATTTTCAAAGCTTTTTTGTCTGCACTGGTTGGGATTGCAATTAAACAGGGGAAAATCATTTCTACAGATGATAAAGTAACAGATTATTGGTTAGGAGCAGAGTTGAGTGATTCAAGATGGAGATACCTTACAGTTGGACATGTTTTATCTAAAACAACAGGACTTTGCTGGCCAGGTCCAAGCGAAAGAATACCTTCCGATATGGCCGAAGTTTTCAAACTTCAATTTTCTGCTGATCCAGGAGCAGAATTTGCTTATAAGCCAGACCCTCAGATAATTGTATATTTGTTAGAACGAATTTACGAAAAGGGTATAGTTGAGATAATGCAAGAGAATTTGATATGCAAGTTAGGTAATGATAAGTGGAATTGGAATAGAAATAGAATAGAGGATATGCAGTTACCAATAAAAACATTGGATAGGTTTGGTGAACTATACTTACAATGCGGCAAAATTGATGAGTTTATAATTTTTGAACAGGACTATTATGCAGACTCGATTAGAGAATATTCAAATGGTGGTTTTCCAGAATGCTTACCTTACGGATATGGTTGGTGGGTTGGTACTTTTAATGATGTGAAATATCATATGGCATCTGGCTTTGGAGGACAGATAGTAGGAGTGATTCCAGACAGAAATACTGTAGTAACAATATTATCAGAAATGGACAGACCACACCCAGAAAATAAAAAGATCATAGAAATGATTATCTCTGAACAATATAATGCATGATGGGGTGAAATTTTCACCCCATATATTTTCAGCAGGAATAGTTTTCAGTATGTTGTATATGATAGACGTCTTAAGGAACGTTGAAACGGTTTGTCTACTGTCCCGGAAAGCTTGATTTTGGGCAGGTATAACGGAATATTTGAAAGTAATGGGTCTGTGTTTTTAAAAAAATCTGTTTGGTGTTACTGAATCTCAGGTGGGGATGGGGTAATGCCAAAATATTAAATATAGGGCTTTTGCCAAAAAGTATTGAGTTTCGCCGGATTGTGTGAACAAATCGACGAATATTGATACAAATGGTAAAGGTCCTATACTTTTGAGTAAAATGTTAAGTAAATGATAATAGTGGGAAATGATACATGGAAAAACTTACTGAATTGTTTTAAGAATCGTGATATAATTATTTTATTAGTATTTGTTTAATAATCAGATTTATTAATGATATGATTAAGCCTAAGGATGTTATCGTTCTAAGGCATATTATTGAAATAAGTTTAATAGTATATTGTTAAACAAGAGGAGGAATTGGTATGTTAGAGATAAGTATAAAATACTATGTGGCATCCATTATAGTTATTTATTTCCCATTTCATTTATTAGAAGAGGCTATTGGAAATTTTCCTAATTGGATGAAAGAACATAAATGGATGCCAGAAAAGCTTACATATGGACATTGGATGGCTAATAATGTTTTTTTCTATTATTCATTATTGTTAACTGGATTTATATGTTATGTATTATTGGGAGAAAAATTTGCTTTTATGGGAATAGGGATATTGGTTTGGGGGTTAATTAACTGCTTGGATCATTTAGTTTATACAATCATTGATCGAAAAGTATCTCCGGGGTTATTTACAGGATTACTATATTTGATTGTATTTTTATTAGGTTTATTAAGTCTTTGCAAAAGTCAGACACCTAATATATTAGTTATTGTTATGTCTGTAATAATGGGGATTATATATGCTTTCGTTCCTGTTGTATTATCGGTTTTATTTTCACGTAAATTTAAAAGAATTTTTATATAAACTAGAGAATGATAAGATTAAAATTGATTGTTTAAGAGAGGTAGAAATGTCATCTATTGATAGAAGAAATAAATGTATGGATTTTTATATTTAAAGATTAATATGGGAGAGCGTATTAAACATAATACATGAGGTGGAAAATTATGAATTGGGAACCGTGGACAGGTTGTTATAAGATTAGTGATGGATGTACCTATTGTTATTTTTATGGACCATATTCAAAACGCTTTGGTCAAAATAACGTTACGAAAACAGATGAATTTGATAAACCTATTGCTAAAACGGCGAAAGGAGCACCTAGAATTGCAAGCGGAAAAATTGTGGCGACTTGTTTTGCCACCGACTTTTTTATTCCAGAAGCCGATGAGTGGCGTGTAGATGCCTGGGCTATGATAAAGGAGCGTTCCGACCTTGATTTTTTGATTTTAACAAAGCGCATTGACCGCTTTATGGTGTCGCTGCCTTCTGATTGGGGTGAAGGGTATGCAAATGTGAACATAGGCTGTACTATTGAAAATCAGGAGATAGCGGACTACCGCCTGCCGCTGTTTATATCTTACCCGATCAAACGGCGTTTCGTAGCTTGTGGGCCGATTTTAGAACCAATTGATCTCTCGCCTTATATTGATAGAATCGACCATGTGACTGTAAATGGTGAAACAGGAAGAGAAGCCCGTGAGTGCAACTATGATTGGATTTTGGATATCCGTGAGCAATGTGTGAAAGCTGGAATCACTTTTTGGTTCAAAAGTACTGGAACGTTTTTCAGACAAAATGGAGTTGTTCAAAAGGTCAATCCATTTAAACAGAGTAGCCTTGCAAAAGAATTGGGAATCAACATTTTAAATGATAAAAAACTATTTTAGACCAGGAGGTATTACTGTGACAGACAATGAATTGAAAATTAAAATGTACTCGTTTACGGTGGATTGCATAAACCCTTATGAATTAGCTAAATTCTATGCGGAGTTACTCAAGTGGGAAATACCATTTCATAATGAAGAATATGCTTGTGTAGGTGCTCCGGGAACGAATCAGGGGGTGTATCCTGGCATAACGTTTCAACGGAATCTTGAGTATAAACCACCGGTATGGCCAGAAAAGCCGGAAGCGCAACAGCAAATGGCACATATGGACTTTGCTGTTAATAATTTGGAAGAGGCAGTTCAATATGCAATCCATTGTGGAGCGGCAATCGCAGATAAGCAATTTTCTGATGATTGGAAAGTTATGTTTGACCCTGCCGGACACCCATTTTGCCTATGCCAGATGAAATCAATTTTTAGCAGTGCCCATTTTGCATTGTTATAGCGAGTTACGAAACTGGTAAGATATTTACGATATTCCTGAAAATAGATGTTTAGTAATACAGAATTTGAGGGTGATAAATTATGAACGAGCAGCAATTATTACGGGAACCAAATATAGAACCGACAAGTGAGGTTATTGCAGAGGCGCTTGGTACAACAAACAGTACCTATATTAAGTTTATTGAGATACTTAAAAGTCATGATATAGAGGTGGATTGGCGTTATTACAAGGATGGTAAGGCTTGGCTTGGAAAAGCATTGCATAAGTGGACAACCATTCGAGGAACGCAAAAAGAGATGACTGCATTTTGGCTTTCTATCTGGGACGGATTTTTCAAAGTAAGTATCTATATCCCGGAGAAAGCCCGTGCAGATGCGCTGAAACTTTCACTTGACGATGAAGTGAAAGAAGTGATAGGAAATTCAAAGCAGATGGGGAAATTGAAGTTTTTTTCATTAGTTTTTGATGTACATTCAGATAAGGTATTTGATGATATTTATACGCTTATTGATTTTAGGAAAACAATAAAATAAGTTTTATGTAGAATTAGCAAAATAAGAATTTGTGGAGGAACATAAAATGGCATGGGATTATGCAGAACACGCCAAACCATGTGAGCGCTATGGTGCACTAGTAAAGTTATTAGTTACTGTACTATACAGTAATGTTTTAAAGCTTTTTACATATAATAATAAAAACTATAGGCATTGGTATATTTATGATCATCTATGTAGTGCAAGTTGGTGACACAATTACATCAATTGCAAATGAATTTGGAGTATCAGAAACAAGGTTAATACTCGAAAACGGTATATCAAATCCAACTGACTTGGTAATAGGGCAAACTATCGTAATCACCTATCCGCAAGAGACATATATTGTAAAAGAAGGAGATAACTTATCTGAAATTGCATTGGATCATGGAATATCAATGATGCAATTATATCGAAATAATCCATACCTTTGGGAAAGAGAATATATTTTTCCTGGTGAAGAACTTATAATTAGTTATGATACAAAAGAAACTATTACAACAAATGCCTATGCATTTCCTTTTATTGATAAGAATATTTTAAAAAAGTCATTACCTTACTTAACCTACCTTTCAATATTAAATTATAAAACATTAAGAAAAGGAGAGATTGAATCATTCTATGATGATTCTGATTTGATTGAAACTGTAAAGCAATTTGGTGTGATGCCCTTAATGCTTGTTACAAGTGTAACATTTCGAGGTGAACGGAATCCTGAAATGATTTATGAAATACTTTTAAACCCGGATTATCAGGATAATCATGCGGAAAGTATGCTTAAAATTTTGAAGGAAAAAGGGTATTATGGGGTAAATATTACGTTTACATTTTTAAATGAGACTAACCAAGAACTTTATTTAAATTACCTGGAACGAATAACTTCTCGTCTTAACAAAGAAGGATATCCTGTTTTTATTACAATAGATCCCAATTTTTTGATAGAAGAAAATCAGTTACTATTTGAGAAAGTAAATTATTCAAAATACAATGAATTAATTGATGAAACATATTTAATGAGATTTTACTGGGGGACTCAATATGGACCTCCTATGCCGATCAGTTCAATAGAAAATATTTCATTATATGTAAATTATACAAAACAAATGATGGATCCTAAAAAAATTAATGTTGGATTTCCTCTATTGGGATATGATTGGACACTTCCATATATTGAAGGCTTTTCTGAAGCAAATGCGATCACATTAGATGCTGTAATTGATTTGGCAAGATCAATGAAATCAACCATTCTTTTTGATGAAGTTTCAAAAACACCATATTATGAATATGCAATTGAAGCAAGTGGAAGAATAATTCAACATATAGTATGGTTTGTTGATGCCAGAACTATTTATGCAATCGTCAATTTAGTTTTAGAAAATGGGTTAAGTGGTACGGGATTGTGGAATATTATGAGTTATTATCCACAGCTTTGGCTTATTATTAATTCAAACTGTAAAATAAAAAAACTATTGTCTGAAGTGAACCAATAAAGCACTTTCGATTTATAAAGCGGTATATAAAAGTCCAGAGTTCATGATAAAATTCGAAGGGAGATAAATTGAACAATAAAGAGATCTATACCATAAGAAATGAGCAGGCAGAGGATCAGTGGGAAGTAGAGAATTTAACTAGAAAGGCCTTTTGGAATTTAAATGTTCCGGGCTGCAGTGAACATTATTTGGTACATGTTATGAGAAATCGTACGATGTCATTGTGATTTTTGGAAATCCTGATAATTATGTTTCCCGTGGGTTTAAAAGCTGTAAAAAATTTGATATTTGTATAAAAGAGGACTTCTATCCGGCGGCTATGCTGGTAAAAGAGTTAACGGAGGGGTGTCTGGACAAAAGAAAATGGTGCTATATCGAAAGCGAAGTCTATCAGATAGATGAAAAAGCGATGGAGCAGTTTGATTCAAATTTTGAAAATATGGAAAAAAAGTTCCAACCAAGTCAGGAGGAGTTTTATATTCACAGTCATTCAAAAATTATATAAAGTTATGGATGATTATGAGCATAATGCAATCGAGAATTCAGGAAAAGCTCTGTTGGGTAAAGTAGGTGATTATTATTGGAGACACAACAAATTCAAAATGAACTGTTGAAATTATACGAGGAAGAGTACGACAAATTGTATTGTACTGCCTTTAGAATGACCGGAAATCATCATGATGCTGAGGATATCTTACAGAGTGCATTTCTTAAGGCAATTATGCATTTGCAGCAGTATAAGGGAGATGCGAAACTCTCTACCTGGCTGTATCGGATTTTGATTAATGAAGGAAACAATAATTATAAAAGGTTAAAAAAGCTTCCGGTTGTGTCTATTACACAAGAACTGGGTTTGAGCGAGGCGGAATTTTTTTCTTCATTAGAGTCGTCCAATGAACAAATTGATGATAAATTAATTGTAGATGAGATGAGAGAAAAATGTCTGACGGCATTTATGCGTTGTTTACCCAGACAGCAGAGGGCGGTATTTGCACTTAGAACCTTTTTGGATCTGAAGCTTTCTGAAATAGCGGAGGTAGTACAGATAACGGAGAATAGTGCCAAAATAACGCTGTACAGGGCAAGAAAGAATATCCAGGAGCTCCATTATGAGCGATGTAGTTTGATAGATCCTTCAAAGCCCTGTAAATGTTATTTATGGATTAAATTTATGAAAGATCGCAATCTGCCAATTCCAAAGGGGTATACTGATTATAGAGATCCGGAATTATTTGATGAATATAAGCTGTTTGTCCGAGGGACTTTAGATATCTATACAATGTATAAGGTGGGAAGAAAAATCCCTAAAGAAACTTTTTTAAATAAATTAAGGGAAATAATTTTGTAACCAATTATTCTTTTCAGAGTCTAAGTTATTGTAAGATAAAAACCAGGAGGAAAGAATATGGATAAAAAAATTATTGCACCGTGTGGAATTGATTGTTTTAACTGTGAGATGTATGAGAAAAATTTGACAGAGGAATTTCAGATGCGAATGTCAGAACTGTTTAAAGTATCAAAGGAGCATATAAGTTGTAAAGGCTGTGTGGATGGAAATCAGTGTCTGGTGCTTGATCTGCAAGGTGAAAAATGTCAAACATTAGAATGTGTAAAAGAAAAAGAAGTTAAATACTGCTTTGAATGTGATAATTTTCCGTGTGAAAATCTTATGCCTATTGCGGATAGAGCTTCCACTCACCCACAAAATTTTAAGCTTTATAATCTCTGTATGATGAAAAAATTAGGTGTTAATGGATGGTTGGAAATAGCAGATGACATTCGTCATACGTACTTTAACCAAAAAATGAGAATCGGAAAAGGTGGAAGCAAATAGGTAAAAGCAATAGTAACATCTATGGCGGTGTAAATAATTACCCCGCCATAGAAATTTCCATTCAAAAATAACAGCGGCGTTTGCTGCTCATATCTTGCATTTTCTGCAAAAAACTTATCCCAAAGTATTATATTGGTTATTTTACAGCGAAAGAGGAATCATGGCACCTGGTTTAGATTTTTCGTTGATGAGCGGATAATCAGATTAGGAAGAGTTACAAATGACTGGACTTGGAGGGATGGATTTTTAATCTTCTGCAATAATATAGAAGCCGCCTGTCTTCCCATTTCATGTACATCAATGTCAACAACAGTAAGAGGAGGATCAATGAGCTGGGACAGGGGATAATCGTCAAAAGTAATGAGTCCAATATCCCCTGGTATTGATAAGTGATGTTTTTCTATCGCCCGAACGGCTCCCATTGCAATCTGATTATTTTCACAGATAACTGCATCGGGGAGAGTAGGTTGACTTAGCAACTCTTCCATCATTAAATATCCGCTTTCTTTTGTATATGTACCATATTTTATAAAATCATCTTGTATGGTGAGACCGTTAATATTCATATATGATACAAAACCCTGAAGACGGTGTCTTGAAATCTCATCGCTTTTTGGGCCCCCTATAAATGCGATTTGAGAATAGCCGCATTTCTCCAGATATTCCATCGCCATTTGGCCGGATACACGATTGTTGGTATCAATCCAGGAAGAAGGACTGGCAAATGGGGGTCTGCCGATTATAATGTGTGGAAAATTGTTTTTTACTAAAAAATCAACCAATGACCTTGAGGTTGCAGAGCCATGAACCAGCATGCCATCAGCAGTGTTACAGCCAACCGTTTTAATTGCCAGATCATAAGCCTCCTGTTTATCAGAAACTCCCATGAAAGACAAATTATAGTTTTTATTTCGAATTATATTCTGCGCTCCGCATAGAATTTCAAACATATGAGGATTATGGAATGCAGTATATAATTCCGTAACGGCAAGAAAGATAATGTTTCCAGTACGTTTACATTTAAAATTACTTGCCTGCGCATTTGGATGATAATTGAGACGTTTCATTACTTCCGTTACCCGCTTGGTTGTACTTTCCGAAATATAAGGCTTGTTGTTTAATATTTTAGAAACAGTAGCCGTGGAAACGCCGGCTTCTCTGGCAACATCTTTTATCGTTACAGCCATAGGACTCCCCTTTCTTTCACTCGTATTAGAATAGTATAACGTTTACCTAGAAAAATCAAGCAATATGTACGAAAAAACTTTGTTATTCAGAATAGAATTGTTATAATTTACTTATAAATACCGGTGTTTTATGAAAATAGTAAACAACGTAACAGTGAAGAAGGAAGGGGAAATGGTAGTGAAAAAGATGTTAAAACGTATTGCAGGCTTTGTACTTTGTTTCATTATGATAATGCCGCTGTTACCTCCAACAAAGGTAAATGCAGCCGAAAGCCTTCGGGGAGAGTCCGTTTATCAGATTATGGTTGATCGTTTTTATGACGGGGATAAGACGAATAATGCAGCAGGTGAAGCTTTCCGCTTTGCAGAAAACTCAGAAGAAGATTTTCGTTACATGCATGGCGGTGACTGGCAGGGGATCATAGATAAAATTTCATACATTAAGGATATGGGATATACCGCTATCTGGATTTCACCTGTTTCCGATCCACAGCTATGGGGAATACCGGATGCCAATGGCAAGCAGTGGCCATCTGCCTATCATGGGTATAATGTATTTGATCCCAATCGCGCCAACCGCTATTTTGGTTCTAAAGATCCACAGGCCAGCAAGGATAAGCTAAAGGAACTGGTAGAGGTTTGCCATGATAATGGAATTAAGGTTATTTTTGATGTTGTTCCCAATCACGTAGGAGATTACCTTCAGGGAACAGGAAGCAATGCTCATTATACCAATGGCACAGGATTAAAAGAGGGCACACAATTGCAGCCGGCGGCGCCGTTTAATAATGTCTCATGGTATCACAATAAAGGAGATATCAATTTTGATATAGAGCATCCTCATACGTCAGCAAGCACACAGATGTTGGAAGATCATGATCTGGGTGGTCTGGATGACATTGATTTTGATAATCAGGATGCCAGGCGTGCAATGTTCGACTCAATAAAAAACTGGTTTACCTTTACAGGGGCAGACGCTGCCAGAGTGGATGCGGCAAAATGTATGAAACCTTCTGATATTCATGAATTGCAGGAATATTTAGGTGTTGCAACCTTTGGCGAAAACTTTGATATGGATGTGGACTTTATAAAGGACTGGGTGGGAAATAACGCTGAGACAGGTATGCTTGATTTTCCGTTGTTCCAGGCAATTGTAAATGATTTTGCATATGGAAAGAATTTTAACAACACATCGGAACTATCACTTCAATCTATTTTGGCTCAGGATCATCTTTATGGCACTCATCTGAATGATATGGTCACATTTATCGACAATCACGATCGTAATCGTTTTCTCACTGAAGCAGGGGGTGATGTTGATAAACTCCATAATGCATTAACTTTTATATTTACAGCAAGGGGGATTCCGGTAGTATTTCAGGGGACGGAGCAAAACAGAGGAAATGCCAATGGTCAGGGAATCAACGGGATTGCAGATACGTGGAATCGTTGGTCCATGGTGACTAAGGATCATAACGGCAATGTTTTAAAAGATTATTTTAATACATCAACGAATACATATAAGCTTATCCGGACTCTGAATGATCTTCGTGGAAAATATGAAGCTTTGAGCTATGGTACACAGCGTGAGATGTGGACGTCAATGCATACCTATGCTTTTTCAAGAAGAATGGACAGCGGAAACAATGTGGGGCAGGAATTAATTTGTGCGTTTCATAATTCCAAAGGAACAGATACCGAAACAATGTCCATACGTGCCGAAAGCACCATTAAGCCAGGAACTACGTTAGTCAATGTAATGAATCCCAATGATAAAATAACAGTATCGTCAGATAGGAAAGTCACAATAACACTTACCGGAGACACTTCTAAAATATACGTGGCAGATGAAAACGCTGGTGAGACAATTCCAGTGGCCATTCATATCCGCAATGCGTCTACGGATTGGGGGCAGAACGTTTATATTTCAGGAAACTGCGTGGAACTTGGAAACTGGGATCCAGGCAAAGCGGCAGGGCCAGCAGTCTGCCCAAACTATCCTGAGTGGGATTTAACCGTTTATCTTCCGGCAGGCCAGAAAATTGAATTTAAGGCGGTTAAGAAGAATGCGGCTGGAAATGTTATATGGCAAAGCGGGGAAAACCACAGCTATACGGTGCCATTAACAGGTTCCGGAAAAGTAAGCATTGACTGGTAAAAGATTCGTGAAATAGTACCAAAATTTTGAATGGAGGATATGAGAAGTGAAGAAGATGGCACTGGTTTTGTGTATTGCAGTGGCCGCCATAATTTTTACAGGATGTAGTAAGAACACGGACAGCGGTGCAGCAAAGCAGGAAAATAAGGAATCATTAAACACAATCCGTATTTGGCATGATGGAGATAAGGCAATCATACAGTTGATGGAAAATCGTTTGAATGAAGCTTTAAGTGATGATGGGATCACTGTTAAGTTTGAGCAGAAGAGCGGCTTGACAGATCAGATTAAACTGTATGGAAGTGATGAGGTAAATGGACCGGATCTGTATATGTATGCCCATGACTCTCTCGGAATGTTTGTTGAAATGGGAGCTTTGGTACCAATCACGGATGTAATTGACAAAACCGTTTACGCCGATATGCTTCCCATGACACTGAAAGCAGGAAGTTATAAGGATACCCAATACCTTATGCCTGTTTATTTTGAAACACTGCTTTTTATTTATAATAAAGATTTGTGGGAGGGAGAGGTGCCTTCTGCCACAGAAGAACTTTATTCCTATATGAAAAGCCATACAGATACCGCAGCAGGAACTTATGCTTTAGTAAACCAACATTCAACTGCTTATAATGTAGCTCCCTTTATTAATGGATTTGGGGGATTTATTATAAATGAGCAGGCCATGCCAGGATTGAGCGACGAAAAGACAAAAGAGGCAATTGAATATAATAAAAAGTTTGCGCAACTAGAAGCAGACGGGGATTATAATACGGTAAATGCCCTTTTTAAAGATGGAAAAGCTGCGGCAATTATTGGAGGACCATGGCTGATATCAGGAGTGAAAGAAGCTAAGATCAATTATGGAATAAAATCTCTATGTGATTTCACCCTTCCAAACGGTAATGCACTGGTGCCATATTCAGGCGTGCAGGGAATTGGTGTTATGAAGCATGCAGCTGTATCCAAAAAGGAGGCAGTGGAAAAGGTGCTGAAAGAAATAGCAGATCCCCAGCTTGGAATTGAACTGGCAGAAAATTCAGGATGTGCGCCGGCAAATCAAAAATCTTATGATCATGCATCTGTTGCAAATGACGAAATGATAGCTGCCATGAGGCGGACTGCTGATATTGCTCAGCCAATGCCCAATATTCCCCAAATGAGCGTTATGTGGGGACCAGCAGAATCACTTCTTGCAGCGGTCAATAAATCAGGCAAAGATTTAAACACTGCCGCTGATGAATATCAGAAAAAGGCAGAGACTGCAATCGCAGATATGCAATAAGGCCTTGTATGACCGGCTGACTATTTTAAGCAGTCAGCCGGTCATACAAAAAAGGCATAGGATGTTTTGTCACAGAAAGGTGATATAGGAGCAGGCAATTTATGAACAAGAAAAACAAGTTTCTTCCATGGGGATATAGTCTCCCCTCAATTTTATTAATCGGGTTAATTGTAGTCTTTCCGATTATTTATACCATATATATTTCATTTACGAATATGAATCTGTATCACTGGACGGACTATGAATTTATAGCATTTGATAATTATAGACGTGCATTAACGAAACTGGATTCTGGTTTTATTTCTGCATTGCTGACTACAATCATCTGGACCATTTTAAATATGGTAATTCAGATTTTACTTGCATTTTTCATTGCATTGGGATTGAATGCAGAGGGACTAAAGCTGGCTAGGCTATACAAGACATTTCTGATGTTTCCCTGGGCAATGCCGGCTTATATATCAATTTTATTATGGAGAGTAGGCATTTATAATCCACAGTACGGCTTGTTAAATAAAATACGTTCAGCAATAGGGTTATCTAACATGGATTTTTTATCTGAAAATATTCCCGCTTTTATTTCATGCATGGTATTAAATTTGTGGATGGCGCTGCCATTTCTCATCATGGTGATGGATGGGGCATTGCAGAGTGTAGATATTAGCTGTTATGAAAGCGCAAAATTAGATGGAGGCGGTTGGTGGGCACAAAATTTATATATCACAATTCCATCTGTTAAGCCTGTTTTAGCACCTTCCATCATTATGACAACGTTTACCACTTTTAAGCAGTTTGATATTATCTATTTATTGACGATGCAAAAAGGTTCGCTTACAGGAGCAACGCTTCAAACCGTTATTACATATGCGCACCAAAATGCGTTTGTATCAAATAATTATGGGCTTTCATCTGCTGTCTCCATCGTGATATTTGGATTCATTATTTTATTTTCTTTATTTGTCAATCGAGGTATTAGGGAGGAAAGAGCATGAAGAAAAAAGCAGCAAAACGCATTGCCCGTTTAAGCATCTTAAATATATTTTTTATACTGCTGTGTTTTATAACCCTGATTCCAATTTTATATGCATTTCTGCTTTCCATAAGCAGTGAAAGCTCTGCATTTGGAAGCGGATTTTTATTCCCAAAGAATCCCACTCTGAAAAATTACACAGCCATCCTCCGGGAGGAGCCATTTCTGATATGGTTTAAGAATTCTGTAGTTCTTAGTCTGGGAACAATGGTACTTGCGATGGGAACTTCGGTGACAGCGTCCTATGCATTTTCCCGTTTTCGGTTTCGGGGAAGAAATGAAATGCTAAAGCTATTATTAATTCTAAATGCCTTTCCCCAGATTTTATCCATGTTTGCTATCTTTCGATTATTTAAAAATATGAACCTTCTGAATAATTACATCGGATTAATCCTGATTTATGCTGGAAGCATGTGTATATTCAGCATTTGGAATATGAAAGGTTATTTTGATACCATTCCAATCGAAATTGAAGAATCTGCAAGAATCGATGGTGGAAGTTCGGGACAGATCATCTGTAAAATTATATTACCCCTTGCCAGACCCTCTATCATCGTTACTGCGGTCATGGTATTGATCTTTGTCTGGAATGAGTATCTTTTTGCAACTACATTTTTAATGAAAGAGGAAAACTACAATCTTGCAGGTGGGCTTTATCAGCTTCAGGCCAATGATTACAGCAGAAGCTGGTCTTTGTTTTCAGCAGCCGCAATTTTAGTATCGGTACCTATTTTGATCCTGTTCTTTGCCATACAAAAATATATGGTTTCAGGACTGGTAACAGGAGGCGTAAAAGGATAATGAAAAACAATATAAAAATAATTCGTGAGGCAGTCCTGCATATTCCGTTATCGAATTATGCATTTGCTGATTCTGAAAATAGATTGACAATAAGAATACGTACACAAAAGGACAACGTTACTGCCTGTACCTTATACTATGGTGATCGGGCTTATACTTCCACACCTGTTGTTTTTAGAGAAATTATGATGGAAATAAAAGCTAAGGATGAATATTTTGACTATTTTGAAGCAACATTTGAGACGCCGTTTCCCCGTGTCTGTTACTATTTTAAACTGCAAAATGAAGGAGAATGGACATATTATTACTCAGAGCGCTTTACAAAGGAGCTTGCTGATTTTTATTTTGAAGGGGAGATTATGGAAGGAAGAAGTGAGTATTACCAATACCCCTACATATTAAAAAATGAGATACCAGATGTTCCGGCGTGGTTTAAAAAAGCAGTAGTGTATAATGTATTTCCTGATAGCTTTGCCTGCGGGAGATATATTTCACCACAACAGCCTAAGGAATTAGTTTTAGATAATGGGAAGGTATGCAAATCAAGATTAGGTGGAACGCTGAAAGGGATCTTTGAAAATCTGGATTATATCCAGGCACTTGGCTTTAACTGTATTTACCTGAATCCCATATTTGCAGCAGGAGAATACCACAAGTATGATACGATTGATTATTATCACATCGATCCGTGTTTTGGGACTAATGAGGAATTTAAACACCTAGTAGATGAAATTCACAAACGAGAGATGAAGATTATTATAGATGGAGTGTTTAATCATTGCAGCTGGGAGTTTTTTGCGTTTGAAGATGTAATGGAAAAGGGAGAAGACTCAAAGTATATAAACTGGTTTTATGAATTAAAATTACCTGTTTGCAGGCCGCAGTCAAAAACCGAAAAACCGGATTATGCCTGCTTTGCTTATGAACCCAAGATGCCAAAACTAAATACTTCCAATGAAGAGGTCCAGGAATATTTTGCAAATGTAGGTGCTTATTGGATTCGGGAGTACAAAATAGATGGCTGGCGCTTGGATGTGGCAAATGAAATTGACCGGAATTTTTGGAGGAAATTCAGAGAGACAGTAAAAAGAGAAAATAAAGAAGCAATACTCATCGGTGAAGTGTGGGAGAATGCAGAAAGCTGGCTTCGGGGAGATATTTTTGATTCAACCATGAATTATGAATTTAGAAGAATTTGCCGAGATCATATAATCGGTGATCATAAAAAAGCTTTAACTGCTGCAAAACAGCTGGAACAAATGAGGCTGCGATACCCCACCAACCTTGTAAACGGACAGATGAATCTTCTGGATAGTCATGATGTGCCCAGATTTTTATCACTTTGCAGGGGGGATCAAAGAAAATGGAAGCTGGCTTGTATTTTGCTCATGCTGTTCCCGGGAGTCCCCAGCTTATTTTACGGGGATGAGCAGGCAATATGCGGAATTAAGGAAAATGAATACAGGAATCCCATGATTTGGGGTGAAAATCCACAGCTCTGTGAATTTGTACAAAATATGATAGCGATAAGGAAGGAATATATAGAGGAAAGTGCGTCCTATGAAGTATTATGGAAAGATACAACGGAACAGGTGTTAACTTTTGCGCGGGAAGGAAGAAAGGGAAGATTAATTGTAAGTCTGAATATTGCGGAGACCAGTCAGGAATGGAAGAGGGAAGAGAGAAAGATAATTCTTGCTTCCTCAGGAAATGAAGGGCTTCTTGAAGCTATGGGATACAAAATATATTTATAATTATCATAAAGCGGTTTTTTGCCATTTATAGGAATATCTATGGCAGAGTACCGCTTTTATTGTACGCTTTCTGTGTTGTAAATGATATTTTATTATGATAATATAGGAGTATTCTTGCTGCGTTTCATAAGAAGCACAGCTTAAAAAACGTTTCAGAAACACTGGGTACCGCATAAAACAAAGGCTTTTCGTGGATTATAAGGTAACAGCAATCCAATAATCGGCGATAGGGGAGATAAAACTATGAATCCAATCATTCAGGTTAAAAACTTCACAAAAAGATACGGTCACTTTGTCGCAGTTAACGATATATCTTTTGATGTGGAAGAGGGCAGTGTATTTGCATTTCTGGGACCCAATGGTGCTGGAAAAAGCACAACGATTAATACATTATGTACTATTTTTGAAAAAACTTCCGGTACGTTATTGATCGATGGAAAAGATGTCAGCCGGCAAAAAAGTGAAGTACGGTCTGCAATCGGAGTTGTATTCCAGGATTCCACTCTTGATGCGAAAATGACCATCGAAGAAAATTTAAAAATGCATTGTGTATTTTATAACATTCCAAATAAAGAAGTAGAAGAACGTATCAGGTTTGTTCTGAATCTGGTGGATTTGACAGATGAAAGAAAGAAAATGGTTTCAGCTTTGTCGGGAGGAATGAAACGTCGTGTTGAAATTGCCAGAGGTCTGGTGCATTATCCCAAGGTTTTGTTTCTTGATGAACCCACAACAGGTCTGGATCCCCAGACGAGGGCGCATATCTGGGAATATATTATGAAGCTTCAAAAAGAAAGAAACATTACGATCTTTCTGACCACCCATTACATGGAAGAAGCCGAGATCTGCAATAAAATAGCAATCATGGATGGCGGTGTCATAGTAGCACATGATACGCCTTACGCGTTGAAGAAAAGGTATACGAAGGATAAAGCTTATATCAATACAAAAGATGAAGAAGCGTTTGAGCACCTGCTTGCAGATCATCAGTTAAATTATTCGAAAAAGGATGGTTATTACAAGGTGGAGGCAGAATATCTGGACCGCCTGCTGGAAGTATTAAGCATTCATAAGGACCACATTACCAATATTGAAATAAAAAAAGGAACGTTTAATGATGTATTTTTAGAGATAACAGGAAAAAAGATCAGGGAGGAGGGGTAATATGAATACAGTATTCGCCTTATGGAAAAGAGGGCTGAAGGCTTTTGTACGAAATAAAACCGGACTCATATTTTCACTGATATTCCCTTTTTTCTTTGTTTATGTGTTCGGTGCCATATTTAAAAGTGATTTTATTGAAAATCCCATCGCTTACATGCTTTCGGGTGTTATCATTACCACTGTGTTTGAAAGTGCGCTCAATCTTGCCTCTGCCACAGTTGATGATATGGTCAGCGGGTTTATGAAAGAGGTACTGGTTTCCCCGGCGAAAAGAATTCATGTTGCATTGGGACAATTATTGTCTGCGGCTACGGTATCTACCTTACAGGGTATTTTGATATTGGTAATTGGTTTTTTTATAGGTATTAAGTTTACGAAGTGGAGTACTCCTTTCTTTGTGCTGGTATCAATGGTTTTTATCGGCATTGTATTTTCCGGAGTCGGGCTGTTTTTAGCAACAAAGGTACGTAACGGCCAAACGTTCCAGATTGTGAAAACCGCAGTGACAATGCCCCTCACATTTCTTTCCGGCGCATATATACCATTGTCCATGCTGCCGGATTCGCTGAGATTTGCTGCTTACCTTAATCCAATGACCTATGCCACCGCATTTTTTAGAATGATAGTACTGGAAAAAGCAGATCTCCCAGTACCTGAACTGATTAAAGAAGGTCTGGTAGTTGAAATTAATGGTTTTGCAATTACTCCGTTTATGACGTTTGCGGTTATTCTGTTCATTGGACTGGTATTTTTGCTGCTGTCTACCATATCCTTTGTTAAAACCGATTTTTCCCGCATGAATCGAAGCGCTACCGATGCGAATGCGCTTTGGGGGTAGACTATGCAAACACCCCAATGACAGCGGAGGTGTTTGCATAGTTAAATGTGATACATCATTATAATAATGGTTTGCCCATTGATACACCAACCGTATCATCTGGAACTTCAATCGGAGACATATGAGCAGCCGAATCTTCTTCTACGACATTAAACCATGCGGACCGTGGCTGTGAACCATAAAGCTCTATCAATAAATGATCAGCATAAGCATTATAAAAATAGAAGGCATCACTCATAGCTGGGAATATGGAATTTATACTTTTATTCATTTCCAATGATGCGTTCGAGGAGCTCCTTGAAGAATATCCGCCTATAATACCATCAAATAGTGCGTGACGGTCATAAGAATAAAGATAGCCGTCCTGACCGAAAATACTGCTCCAATGTTTTATTAATTCACAAATCAGAACTCCTTCATCAGAGTATAGAGTTTCATCAAAGAAGAATCCTAAAACCAGCTTATCTATAAACTGCTCCCAATCATTTCCTGAGATAGGGGGCTGGTTTAAGCAGGATCTAAAATAATCCATAATTTCTTTGCTTGCCCGGACGAATTCGGATGTATTGCTGCGTGTATGTGTGCCTGTCCCGCCGTCTGGCAAAGGATAGTTCATGGTAAATGAGATCCAGGGATAATCGGGAATATGTTCAATCATCATATGACCGATTGCAGGCTGGTGCCCCTTTAGTATATCTTGCATTTTCTGCAAAAAACCATATACCAAAGTATTATATTTATTGGTTTCATCTTCGCCTGTCATATTATTGATTACCTGGACAAGCGTCACATTGTTACATTTTTCATTGTATCCGGAGAATAACTGATGCGCATATGTGTCAGCAAATGTATGTAAACGTGAACCAATCAGCATTAAAGCATTCATTCTGTCTGTTTCGGTAGCTGCATTCATGAATTCACTTTTTGCAAAATTAAGATGATCTGAAATAATTGTCCCATCATTTAAGGTTGCAGGAAAGGTTCGATTGTCATTTTCCGTCATGGACTGGTGGGTGGAAGGAATAAAATGAAATGGGGAAACGGTAAATTTTTGCGAGCGCGGTATAACAAGTGTTGCAAGATCCATCCAGTCCCAGAAGCCGGTTGTTACAGGATTGAAGTTAAATGGTGTTGTCCAGGATGAAATATACATATCATAGGGCGCCTGCTTTGCCCAATCGGGTACGTTTGAATATCGTCGGTATAAGTAAGCATTGTAATCATCGATAAATTGTGAGAATACAGCGATTTGCTGAGCGGAATCCTCATCAAATCCTGCTTTGCGAGCCAGTGTTTTTACAGCAAAATAATGAAAACTTATATTCATTTCATGAACCTCCTTCCGGATTACCCTTTTTTCCTCCAGCCGACAATGTTTATATATACATCATTGTAATCAGCGTCTCCGGCATCTTCAATGCAGATGGAATATACATAGCCGACAGTCTTTGCACTTGTATCAGTGATTGAACCGCTTGATGTACTTGATCTCAGTTCCTGAGCTGCATCATAGCAGGTAACAGTTAATACAAGATTTCCGTCACAGTAATCCCAGGTAGATTGAGAAATCAACTGGAAAGTAGAACTGTAATTTGATTTGTTTGCGCTAAATATCACAGTATTTCCGGCTTGTAACGTAATGTTGTATGTATACATACATTGCGTGGTAACTGTCCAGGCCAGAAAGTAACCTGGTTTCATTTCTTCAAGATTGAATGTTGACGTTTTTGCCATATGAATCTCCCTTCCTTTGGCTTGACTACTATTATTTTTTGCTGTTTTGATTATCCAGAGCTCATTTGAAACCTCCTGCGAGAAATTTTGTATGCACTTAAGGCTGGTAATTATGTACATACTTATATATATTTTTAATAAAACTTAAAAATGCATTGCGTAAACAAGATTAAATGAATTATTATAGAAAATAATAATTAGAAATTAAATATTGTTACATGGAGAAATATGCAGTAATATGATACTTAATACACGAAAGAACATTGCGGGGGACAGGATGAAAAAAGTAAAAATAATAGTTATTCGAAAAGAATTTTATGCAGATCTTGCTGACAGTTATTTAACGGAAGGAAGAGAAGTGGGGCCATGTCCACTTATGAAGGTGGGAGATGAATTCCTTTATGAAGGCGGCGCAGAGATGCCGAAGGGATTGTGTCCATGGGCCTGGATTGACATATACCGCGGTGTAAATGCTCTTTCAGCTGGAGCTACATATTATCCTTGGAATAATCAGGATGGCGTACAAATTCTTTGTTGTACAGATGGAATAAGGCCTGTTGTATTTAAATTGGAAGCAATTTCTTAGGTTATAACGCTTAAGCGATATAATAAATAATGAAGAGAGGAGGAGTTAATCATGGCAGAAATATTATTTTGGAGGGCACTTTTACAATAGCCCTCTTATAAGAGAAAGAGGGGATTTAATATGTATCCAGAACTACATATCAACGATATGAAAAAAGAGGATATTGACCAGGCAGTTGAGCTTTGGGTAAAGCAATATCAGTTATATTGCAATAGAGAAGAATTTCCACAATACTGGATTGCAAATACTGCGGAAATCGAAAGTTTACTTGAAAAACAGATTCAAAACCATACCGCTGTCATTGCAAGAGATGGAAACCAGATCGTGGGATTTATGGGTTACTTTATGTTTGATTTTCACAACGAAAAATCTGCACTGTGTAATATAACATCCCATGCGGCGGCGGAAAGGTACAAAGAGCAAATATATCTTGCACTGTATAAACATGTATCAAAAAAATGGGTTGAGAATAATATATTCAATCATTTGTGGATGTTTTTCGATCAGGATACAAGATTAAAGTCATTTTTATATGATATGGGCTTTGGATCGTATCTTGCTGATTCGTATTCCCGATTAAACTCATTTGATTCTTTACAGAGCTGTCCGTATCAAATACGCCTTGCTGCGTTGGATGATTTACAGGATATGCAATCACTTGTTAGTGAATCTGTTTTGTATTACAATATGGAACCATTGTTCTTAAAGCGGGAAACAGTTTCTGACGAAAACCTTTGTGAATTGATTAAACGTGATAATATATTTATTGCATGCGACGGAGATAAGATCATCGGTTTTATGAACATTAACATAGCCGAAAAAAATGATTTGGAAAATTTATCTGTAAAGAACTGTGGTTTAATCGATGAACTTGGTGCATATATAAAACCTGAATACAGGGGAAAACAGGTGGGCGTGCATTTGTTGAACGCGGTAGCCGGGTATTGCCGGAGTAACTTAATCGATTGGATTCATGTTGATTTTGAAACTGCAAATCCGTTTGCTAACAGGTTTTGGAGAAAGTACTTTACACCAATGATTTCATCGGTTCGCAGAACAATCAATAAAGATACGAATAGTTAAATAATAATTTTACGCAGGCATCTGTCAGAAATGACAGATGCCTTTCCAGCGTTTTGTGTATGTAAATGTAATATTTTTTGTTTACTTCATATAAAAAAAGATGTATAATAATATCGTAATAATGATATGAAAGGAAGTGCAGGATATGATTATTAAGGCATCAGCGGCTTTGAGAAATGATTATACATCGATTTCCAATTTGGCAAAGGATACAAAAGAGCCTATTTATATAACTAAAAATGGTGAGGGCGATATGGTGCTGATGAGTATAGACGCATTTGAAAAACGGGAGCAGATTTTGGAACTTCGGTCCAGAGTGCTGCAAGCAGAAGAGGAACGTCTTAGTGGAGCCAAAACAATGAGTATTTCCGATGCCAGGAAAGCATTACGAGAGCGTTTAAATGAAGAATAGGGTGGAAATTCTTCCCACTGCCTGGGAAGATTTAAAGAAAATTGAAGACTATTATACAGTGCAGTTTAATATAGAAACGGCATTGAAAGTAAGTGACCATATTTTAGATGCCATTGAACGTTTAGAGGACTTCCCTGATTCTGGATCTTTGACACCGGACCCATGGCTCAATGAGAAAGAATTCCGAATGGTAATATGTGAAAAGCATGTGGTAATTTATAAGAAAATTGAAACATCAGTCTATATTTATCATATTGCAGACACAAAAACAGAATATACAAAATTATTTTATTAAAATAACTTTGCAGGCCCTTTTGGTGAAAAACGGACGAACACCGCCGTTTTTTTTAAACAAAAGGGTCTCTTCTGTTGACAGCCAATAAGTAAGGGATTACACTAAGGGAATAAATAGCGGAGTTTTACAAATTTTACCAAAGGAGAAGAAGATATGAAAAAAACATGTACGGTAGCAGTGTGGGCAATGCTAATTTCTCTCAGTTTAATCGGATGCGGTAAGAACGTCAGCAGTTCGGTGCCTGAATCAGCAAAGCAGACAGAAACTGTCAAGGAAACGAAGACAGAACAGAAATTAGAACCGGAAACGACAACAAAGGCAGCAGAGACGACAGCACAGGCTGCAACAGAGGCGGGAAAAACGGATTTAAGTGGTCATACGCTCTCGGTGTACTGCGGTGCAGGAATGACAAAACCATTTCAGAAGATTGCCGATACATTTAAAGAGCAGACCGGATGTGAAATGGAGATCACCTTTGCGAATGCAGGTCAGATACAGACGCAGATCAATACTGCAAAAGAGGGCGATTTATTTATTGCAGGTTCCGCAGATGAACTGAAGCCGGTGAGTGATGTGGTTTCAGCCAGCAAAGATTTAGTGAAACATATACCTGTCCTTGCAGTAAAGAGCGGAAATCCCTTAAAGATTACAAAGCTTGCAGACCTGGCAAATAAAGATGTGCGTCTTGTCTTGGGTGATACAAAATCAACACCAATTGGTAAAATTTCAGATAAAGCCCTTACAGATGCCGGAGTGCTTGACAAAGTGAATGTAATAGCGAGAACAACCACAGCACCGGAAATCTTTAATGCTCTTACCGTAGACGAATGTGATGCCATAATTGTCTGGAAAGAAAATGTGACGGATTCGTCTGTGGAAATCGTGGATTCGGAAGAAATGCAAAAATACATTAAGACCGTTCCAGCCGCTTCTCTTTCGTATTGTGATGATACAGAAGCACTTACTGCTTTTCTTGATTTTCTGGATTCTGATACCTCCCGCACAATCTGGGAAAAATTTGGCTATGAAGTGATTAAAAAGTAAATACCTTAAGGAGAAACATTGAAAGACAGACATTCCTACAATATCTTTGATATTTTATCGATTATGATAACCGCAGGCATTGTGCTGTTTATTTTATTTGCGCTCCTTTCCATTATAATCGGAGGGTTCCCTTATCTGAAGGAAGCTCTCCGGTCCAGGGAAGTTCGGTTTTCTGTTGGTTTGAGCATTTATACGGCAAGCATTTCCACCAGTATTTGTGTGCTTCTCGCCATTCCATGCGCATATGGGCTTACCAGAACAGCCATGCCGTTTAAAAAAGCATCTCAGATTATTATAGAGATGCCTTTAGCCCTTCCCTATCTGGTACTGGGACTGTGCCTTCTGGTGGTATTTTCCTCAGACGTTGGGAAGGCTTTAAAGAATCTGGGATTTAAGGTTGTGTTTGACAGAAAAGGGATCATTATAGCCCAGCTGACCGTAAATCTGCCTTTTGCAGTAAGACTAATGAAAAATGCCATGTCACAGATCGATAACAGGCTTGAATTTATTGCCGGTACACTTGGGGCTTCCCGCTGGGAACGGTTCTATACAATACTTCTTCCGCTGTGCATTCCATCAATTGTTACGATGATCGTGCTTGTCTGGTCCCGCGCACTTGGAGAATTCGGAGCAACGCTGATGCTTGTGGGTGTGACACGAATGAAAACAGAGACATTGCCGGCCAGCATTTATTTAAATATATCTACCGGAGAGAATGGCATGGCAATGGCCTGTGCCATCATTTTACTGATGATTTCAGCAATGTCCCTGGCTGTTACTACATTGCTTGGAGGGATTTCCAAACAGCATACTCGCATAAAGGATGTGAATGAATGATGGGGTCAGCGATTGAAGTAAAAAGACTTTTTCTGAAAATGGGTGATTTTCAGTTAAAAAACATATCCTTTGATATTCACCCAAAAGAAATATTTGCCATACTCGGAAAAACCGGAGCAGGAAAGACTCTGCTTCTGGAGTCTATAGCGGGGTTTTACCGGAGCATGGAAGGCGGTGTTTTTCTGGAAGGGAAGAACGTGCTGGATATCCCGCTGACAGAACGAAAAATAGGTTTTGTTTATCAGGATTACGGCCTCTTTCCCCATATGACAGTCAGAAAGAATATATCCTATGGCTTAAAAATGCAGAAGAAGTCAAAAAAGGAAATTGCAGAGAAGGTGGGACACATGGCTGAGATTATGTCCATATCCCACATACTGGAACAGTATCCGGACACATTAAGCGGAGGAGAAAAGCAGCGTACTGCTTTAGCAAGATCCTTGGTATTAAATCCCGGTGTACTTCTGCTTGATGAACCGTTTTCCGCTTTGGATCCAGTAACCAAGGCAGCCATGTATAAAGAGCTTTTAAAAATCAATGAACAATTTGACTGCGCGATTTTATTTGTGACTCATGATTTTACAGAGGCACAGAAGCTTGCCCACAGGATCGGAATCATGGACAAGGGGTGTTTAAAAGCGGTGCGAAACAGTGATGAGCTGTTTGATTATTATCAAAATGATGAATTAAATCAGTTTTTTGGTATCATGAAAGGAGATTGCGTATGAACCAGAACGAGTTAATGGATTTGTTAAAGAATAAGTTTAGGGAACTGGTTGAAGATAACGGGCTTGCAATGGATGAGGTACATATTGTGTCAAAAAGTCTGACGCCGGAAGAAGCAATCGGTAATACCCGGAGAAAGGATTTTCCAATTCTGACCGGTCAGGAAGTGATGCTGCAGGCAGAATATCAGGGGTCCAGAGGACAGGCATTTACTGATGCACCTTCGGAGTTTAAAGGCACACTCAGGGATATTCTTACACTGGATTTAGACAATGATCTCCATAGCCGCGGCCTTTTCATTGCAACAATGAATGCAGTCATGGCAAAACTGGGACTAGTGGAACACACGGTTCACTGCCGTACGGAGGAACCGGAAAATTGTGCCCGGGAAATTCTTGAGATTGTTAAAAGAGACTATAGAGATAGAAAAATTGCCCTTATCGGATATCAGCCTTCCATTCTGGAAGCATTATCCAAAGATTTCACAGTTCGCGTCCTTGATTTAAATCCGAAAAATGTGGGACAGGTCCGGTATGGGATTGAAGTGGAACATGGAATCGATGATTATAAGGAAGTGGTGCTTGACTGGGCAGATGTTGTTTTGTGCACAGGCAGTACGTTGTGCAATGGAACGATTGTTCAGTATTTTGATATTGGAAAAGAAGTTATATTTTTTGGGATAACGGTTGCCGGAGCGGCGAAGCTGCTGGGGTTGAACCGGTTATGCCCTTGTTCCGCTTAATGAAGTACAAATACTGGGCAAGGGAACAAAATTAAGATGAGAGAAATTTTAAATGTAAGCCACTTAAAAAAGAAGTATGGATCTGGTGAGAATAGTTTGTCAGCCATTCAGGATATTAGTTTCTCTGTTATGGAAGGCGAATTTATCAGTATAATGGGGGCATCCGGTTCAGGAAAGACCACACTGTTAAACTGCATTTCTACAATTGATGAAGCGACAGATGGAAAGACCATAATTGATGGGATAAAATTAGCAGAGCTTAAGGAAAAAGAAAAAGCAAAATTCAGAAGAGAGAACCTGGGATTTATTTTTCAGGATTATAATCTTTTAGATACATTAACCGTAGAAGAGAACATTTCCATGGCACTTGCTATAAATAATATGCCAGTATATAAAATAAAAGAAAAATTAAGTGAAATGGCGGAACTATTAAATATAAAGCATATATTAACAAAATATCCCTATGAAATTTCAGGCGGAGAAAAGCAGAGATGTGCTTGTGGAAGAGCTGTTATTCATTCTCCGAAGCTTATTTTGGCGGATGAGCCAACAGGAGCTTTGGACAGCTCAAATGCGAGGATTCTGATGGAAACAATTCAATTTATGAATAAACATCTGGGTACAACTGTTTTGGTTGTTTCCCATGATATTGTTATTTCTTCCTATGCAGACCGTGTTATCTTTTTAAAGGATGGAAAAATTTACAAAGACTTGGGAATGAAAGGTATTTCTGCAGAGGAGAAGTGGAAGAAAATAATGGGAATAGAAGAGGAAATGAGGGGCAGGGGTAATGTATGTGAAACTGGCTTTACGTAATATGAAGCGGAGCATAGGAAATTATCTTTCATATTTTCTGACAATTATGATTGCGATTACATTGATGTATTCCTTTACTGCATTAGCTTCGTCAAAGGATATTATATCCCTTAGTGATACCATGCCTGTATTTAAGAAATATATTATAATATTGACCTTTATTACTTCTGCCATGATCGCGTTTGTGATTAGTTATGCATCTGATTTCATGATTGATCAAAGAAAAAAAGAATTTGCAGTCTATAAAGTTATGGGAATGGAGCAAAAAATTATAAACCGTTTATTTTGCATCGAAAACATGTTGCTGTTTCTTATGGCTATGAGTATAGGAATTGCTTTGGGAGCAGTTTTTGCCGGAGGTTTGACCGCATATGTAATGAAAATTTTTCATACGTCACACCGGTATGGTGTGAATCTGTCCGGGTTTCCGGTTATTTATACGGTTGTATTTGGCATGATAATACAGTTAATCTCAGCCATTCGTATTATTTATAATCTCAATCACAAGAAAATAATAGATTTAATTTATGATTCTCAAAAAAATGAAAGAGCATCTATCAGATATAACTTAAAACGGAGAGTCCTGTCTTTTATTGCTTTAATTTTGTATCCAATTGGAATGTGGCTTGTGTGGTATGGGCTCACATGCAGTTCTCGAAGTGCCTGGATTTATCTGGGAACAGCCACAATATGCATTCTGTTCAGTGTAATACTGATATACCGGTATTTTCCGATTATGATTACATCCGTTTTCAATAAGGCAGAAAAATGGAAGCTTAGAGGCACAAATTTATTTTTACTAAAGCAATTTAGTTCAAGGATTAATTCAACAGGTAAAATTTTAGCTGTTGTTGCTGTATTGCTGACTCTTGCAATGTCGGTCATAGCCGGGGGACTGTTTATGGGAGCCAGCTACACGGTAAATATTGAAGATTATGCGCCTTATGATATTGCTATAAAGATAGATGCAGATATAGATAATTTTGAAAAGGAGCTTACCTATATTGAAAAGCAGGTTCCTGTTACCGATTATGTTGATTATAAACTTTATGAAACAGCACAGATCCCTGATATGCCCATTCTTGCAATATCGGATTATAACCATATAAGAAAACAATTAGATTTGAAGCCGGTGGAGCTTGGAGATAAGGAGTATGCAGTTCACTGTGAACCAGGATATGAAAAAGAAATGCTGGCCGGAATGAAAGAAAAGCCTGCGGTTAAGATTGCAGATCAAGGACTTTTCCCGGCAGATACTCCATTACATACAGAAACAATTGAGCAATACTGGATGGCAGGTGATAAGGGCTATGCAATGGTAGTACCTGACTGGCTTGCTGATGGATTGCCAACCCATAAATCAAGATTAATTGTATCAACGTATCCGGCAGCGCCAAAGGAAATAAAGAAGGAATTATACTCGGTCATCAGCGATCATTTAGAGCCATATATTACAAAGGGATTTTTATCAGAACATACTGAAATCGGAGTATTGGTAAAGACCTGGACAGTCGCAAATTCTTTAACGGGATATACGATTATTTCGTTTTGCTGTCTTTATATGGGGATAATCTTCCTGATATTAGTTGGCTCCCTGCTGGCTTTTCAGCAGATGGCAGCAGCAGAAAAAAATAATAAAAAGTATATTATGCTCTATAAGGTAGGCGTTTCCTGGCAGCAGATTAATCTGCTGGCTTTGAAAGAAATGCTGTTATTTTTTATTACTCCCGTTATTGTGCCCCTTCTGGTTACATTTTCCCTTGCAGGTATCTTAAATAGTATTCTAAAAGACCGGGTATATGCCGTTAATATTATTTTAAGGTATACAGGTGTGGCAGTGACTGTATTTATGATGATATACATTTTTTATTTTATTATCACTTTTATTACCTACAGGAGGGTTGCTTTGCGGCACTGCCCAAAAGCAAAGGGGAAAGACCGAAAAAAATGATCTTTCCCCATGAAAATTGATGGTTTACTTCTTTTGCAGTAGTTATTTCATAATGCTTCTTTACCACGTTCACCAGTGCGGATTCTTATTACATCGTCCACATCATAGATAAAAATCTTACCGTCACCGAAATTACCGGTATTTATTTGTGTTACTACTTCATTGACAATTACTTCTGCAACTTCTGTAGTTACCACAGTTTCCACTTTTACTTTCGGTAGCAGATTAACCGTTGTTTCTGTTCCTCTGTATATTGTTTTGTAACCCTTCTGGTTACCATACCCCATAATATTTGAAATCATTAAACCATTTGCCTTATTATCATTGATAATTTTCTTTACATCCTCCAACCTTTCGGGTTTAATAATAATCTCCAATTTCTTCATAGAATTTCCTCCCTTCGGCACATAGCCGTAATGTTTAATAATCGTGAGATATCAACCCTAAGCCTTTTTAAATCTGGCTAACTGCTTAATTTCAGCGTTATCAGCAGAGTCAAAATCCAGTTCTGATTTTACTAACTGAAGGTCAGGATATGCGGCTACGCCCATTTCTGGAATGTCAAGTCCGGCAAGTTCTGCTTCGGGTGATACCCTTAAGCCCCAAACTTTATCCAGTACTTTAAAGAATACATAAGATACACCAAATCCCCATACAAAAAGAACGATTACTGCAATAAACTGGGCTGCAAACTGGGAAGCATCACCATAGAATAAACCTGTAACTCCACCTGCAACACCATTGACGCCATCTCCGTAGGATCCATCGGCAAATAAACCTAAAGAAAGTATTCCCCAAAGACCATTTACACAGTGAACAGAAATGGCACCTACCGGATCATCAAGCTTTAATTTATTCTCCACAAAGGATACTGCCAAACAAACCAATATACCTGCTATTAATCCAATAACGAAAGAAGAAGCGGCGTTAACAAACGCACAAGGTGCTGTTATAGCAACCAAACCTGCCAGTGCACCGTTTGCCGTCATGGAAGGATCCGGTTTTCCGTATCTGATCCACATATAAAACATAGCTGCCAAACCGCCGATTGCACCGGCTATCATGGTATTAGTAGCAACAACAGAAAGTCTGAAATCCGAAGAGTTCAGTGTGGAACCGGCATTAAAAGAAAACCAGCAGAAGAATAGGATAATTGTTCCAATAATGGCCATAGGGATATCGTGCCCCGGAAATGCTCTTGTAGTTCCGTCTTTTTTGAATTTACCAATTCTTGGTCCAATAACAATTGCACCTGCAAGTGCCAGCATACCACCCATGGAGTGAACAACTGCAGAACCGGCAAAATCTACTACGCCGTGACCCAAACCAAAATTTTTACCAAGGGTTGATAACCAGCCGCCCCCCCATACCCAGTTTCCGAACAGAGGGTAGAGAAACATGGAAATAAAAAATGAAGTTATAACAATCGCAGAGTATTTTACTCTTTCCGCAACAGCACCGGTTGGAATCGTAACGGTCGTATCCATAAACACCATCTGGAAGAAAAATAATGCATAGATACCAGGATCATAGACCCCGTCACCAGATAATAAAAATCCCTTATAACCTAAAATACCGCCCAACCCGGGTATTGACAGCATAGCATTAAGTGCCTTCCCTCCTGTTCCAAGTCCTGCCGCACCGCAGGAACCGCCAAACTGAAGTGCAAAACCTACAAGAAAATATCCCACAGCGCCAACTAAAAATACCATAAAGTTCATCGTCATGGTATGAGCTGCATTTTTGCCACGGCAGAATCCTGTTTCAACCATAGCAAAACCGCACTGGAAAAAGAATACCATAAAGCCGGTTATCATAATCCAGGTAAAATTAGCACCATAATAAGCTTTGTTTGCTGTTGTAGCTACATCTGTAATCGTCTCTGTTCCGGTAGGTATTACATAGGAAGCACCTGTTGGATCAGCACTGCCTGGTGAGGAAAAAGCCAAAGCCAAGGCAATTGCCGCTATCCCTAATACAACCAGTAAACCAATGATTGTTCCTGTTTTTTTCATAATAATTACCTCCTTTTTATTTAAACAGATTATTCCAGGAAAACTCCGATGTACTTTTATAAACCTCCTCCTTAAGCCTTCCTACAGATAAATAATACCGGATACCCAGATACATCACTAATAAACCAAATATCACTCCGGGAATCTGTGAATTTAAAACTTTAAAGCTGATGTTATTAAAAAAACTAAAAGCACAAAAGAACATACCCAGAAAAATAATGAATAAGGATGATCCAAAAAGTATTGTTAAAGTCAAGGCTTTTTGTTTTAAAATTGTTGATTGGTTTTGTTTTTTCATAAATTCCTCCTTTTTATTTAAATAAAAAAAGAGTCTAAGTAAAAAAGCTTAAACTCCATTGTTAGTTATTCAAAATTTTAACTATTCAATTAAAAAGCATTATTAAGTCAACTATGCCAGGCTTTTTATATCACAAAAAATTCTAAGGGTTTTCCTGTGAAATAAAAAAGAAGTCAAAACGTGCGTGTTTTGACTTCTTTGCCCATTAAATAAATAATATAACTTGAATATATCACACTGCTTTTTAAAATGCAACAGCAATTTGGATACCTTTTTCTCCATAATGTGACTTTTTTCCTCACATTCTTTGCTATTTTATCAAAGATATATCATTGCCTGAGGAATCTGGATATGTTTGCCTGCAGGAGGGTTGCTTTGCGGAACAATAGGTGATAAGTTTATTACTGTGAAAGTATAAATTCCGGAATGAGAGGGGGGAGTAAAATGAGTAAATACAATGCTTTATGGGAATATGTTCAGAAGAATGGCAGTCCGTCATTCAAACTGACTTTTGATGAAATTGGTGCGATTGCAGGAATACCGCTGGATCACTCTTTTTTGACATACAAAAAAGAATTAGCTGAATATGGGTATCAGGTAGGAAAGATATCCATGAAAGAAAAGACTGTTATTTTCAATATTTTATAAGAAGAAAAAAACTTGAGCTGGGGGCTCAGGTTTTTTTACTTCAAGAAGAAGTGAAGATATATATTCATGCGTTACAGTCCGGTAAAACCGTAATGCAAGTGTAAAAATACATATATAAAGCAGAAGATATATCCCCTCCCATGGCTTGTGAGCCATTGGGTATTAAAGTATAATTTCAACTATGTGACCTGATGAAAAGAAAACCGATATTGACTGGTTGATCAAATATACTTATTATTCGTGTTTATTATAGTCATACAAAACAACATAAAGACAGAATTGGGAGCTGGATTAATGAACAGAGATGAAAGTCAAAAACCCTGGGGTGATGGGGAGGATTATAACCGTTACATAGTTTCAGAACTGTCGTCATTTCGAAAAGATGCCTGGAAGAAGCAGATTGGGGAACACCTGGAAGGAAAAAAAGGATTAAAGATTTTAGATGCCGGTACAGGACCAGGCTTTTTTACATGTATTCTTTCGGAGGAGGGACAGCAGGTAACGGCAATTGATTACTCAGAAGCAATGATTGCGTGCGCCAGAGACAATGCCAGAAAACTGGGTGTATCAGCCGAATTTAGAAAAATGGATCTTAATCATATGGAATTTCAGAATGAGGAATTTGATGTGATTGTGACCAGAAATGTCACATGGACCCTGGAATATCCGGAACAGGTCTACAGTGAATGGAAGAGAATATTGAAGAGGAATGGTCTGCTTCTGATCTATGATGCCAACTGGCATCTCCATTTCTTTGACGAAGACAGGCTGAGATGTGTCAGAGAGAGGGAAGAACGGTATTTTCGCAGATATGGGCAGAGAGAGATTGTGGCAGTTGAAAATATGGAATTTTTTGCAGCTGCCCCTTTGACAAGTACTTTGCGTCCGGAATGGGACAGGAAAATTCTTGAAAAATATGGTATGGGTGTACAGATACAGGATGATATTGGTGAAAATATTTACGAAGAATGGGAGAAAGATCTTTATGGAGAGTCACCATTGTTCGAGATCTGTGCAAGAAAGTTGTGATAAAGTAAATTTTAATAAATTAAGGAAAGGAATGGAGAAAAGTGACAAAGGAAAAAACAGCCGGACGTATCCTGCAGATTATCATTGTATTGTTTGGAATCAGCTTTTTAACATTCTGCCTTATCTATCTTGCGCCGGGTGATCCTGTTAAAGCGATGTATGCCGCAAACGGCAGCGTTCCCAGTGAAGAGGTGCTAAATACCATGCGGGAGAAGATGGGATTAAATGCCCCATTTCTGATGCAGTATTTCAAATGGCTTTTTGGGTGCCTGCATGGTGATTTTGGAACCTCTTATTCACTGAATAAACCAGTTGTTACTGTGCTGCTGCAGAGACTTTGGCCGACGTTAAAACTCACATTATTTTCCATGATTCTTATGCTCGGGATATCTGTTCCCTTTGGAGTTCTTTCAGCAGTGAATCATAATAAGGCAGCAGATTATATCATACGCATTCTTTCGTTTATTGGAGTATCTTTGCCAGGCTTCTGGCTTGGGGTTATGCTTATTTATATTGTTGCGCTGAAGTTAAAACTTCTGCCTGTCATATCCGCGGACACAGGATTTAAGAAAATGATTCTGCCGGCTGTTACACTTGCGTTTTCCATGGCAGCAAAATATACAAGGCAGGTTCGTGCCGCTGTATTGGAAGAATTACATAAGGATTATGTTACAGGTGCCAGGACCAGAGGAATAAAGGAAAGTACAGTTTACTGGGCACATGTTTTTCCAAATGCGCTTCTTCCCTTAGTAACATTGCTTGGCTTATCCTTTGGATCGCTTCTTGGGGGAACGGCGGTTGTGGAAGTGATTTTTTCTTATCCGGGATTAGGCAGTCTGGCTGTGTCAGCGGTCGCAGCCAGAGATTATCCATTGATTCAGGGGTATGTTCTCTGGACCGCTTTGATTTATATGGTGACCAATCTGGCTATTGATATATCATACGGAATTTTAGATCCGAGGACGAAGGTGAGGTGATGGCCGTGGGGAAAGTACTTGCATTCTGCAAACAACATAAACAGTTCACAGCCTTTTTTATTTTGTCCCTGTTAGTTATTGTAGCTGCTGTTTTTGCTCCTTTTATTGCAACACAGGATCCGTATGAAGCAGTGATATCCAATGTGGAACAGCCACCGGATGCAAATCACTGGTTTGGAACGGATAAACTGGGACGGGATCTGTTTTCCCGTGTTATTTATGGATCACGGACTTCCCTGGCATCGGCAATGCTATTGGTATTTGTAACACTTGCCGTTGGTTCCACACTTGGCATTCTCGCAGGTTATTTCGGCGGGGTGACTGATTCCTTCATTATGAGAATTTCCGATATGATGATTTCATTTCCCGGACTTGTACTGGCTATTGCAATTGCAGGAATTCTTGGATCCAGTCTTATGAATGCGGTTATTGCGATCGTAGCTGTCAGCTGGACAAAGTATGCACGTCTTGCCCGGAGCTTAGTTTTGGGAATTAAGAATAAGGATTATGTGTCGGCTGCAGTACTCACAGGTTCGAGGACCGGTTATATACTAAGAAAATACATCCTTAAGATGACAATGCCGATTCTGATTGTTACAGCAGCCACAGATATCGGCACTATGATGCTTGAACTGGCTGCACTTTCATTTCTTGGATTTGGAGCACAGCCTCCAACCCCTGAATGGGGACTGATGTTAAATGAGGGGCGTGCCTATTTGCAGAATTCCCCATGGATGATGTTTTTTCCGGGACTGGCGATTTTTACTGTTGTGGTTATTTTTAATCTGATGGGAGATAGTCTGAGAGATATTCTGGATACGGGAAATGAGTGAAGACAGTCTGGCGGCAGGAGGAAGTAATGCTGGAAATACAAAATATTACGGTTACATATAAGAATAGTGATAAGCCTGCAGTTAAGAATTTCTCGCTGCACATAAAGCAGGGAGAAATCTGTTGTCTGGTTGGGGAAAGCGGAAGCGGGAAAACTTCCGTTATCCGGGCCGTGCAGGGAAATCTGCCGGAGCAGGCAACCGTTACACAAGGAGATATCTTTTTTAAGGGACAATCTCTTTTAAACTATACGGTGAATGAGTGGAGAAAGATCCGTGGAACAGAAATTTCAATGATCTTTCAGGATTCTGGAGCTATGATGAATCCGGTAAGGACAATCGGATCCCAGTTTGTTGAATATATCCGGGCACATGGAATTTATACCAAAAGAGAAGCATGGGAAAAAGGCGTGCAGATGCTTAAGAGTGTGCGACTGCCTGACGGGGAGCATATTATGAACAGCTATCCGTTTCAGCTTTCAGGCGGTATGAAACAGCGTGTTGGTATTGCATTCGCCATGTTTTTCCGGCCGAAGCTGCTGCTTGCAGATGAACCTACCAGTGCGTTAGATGTAACCACCCAGGCACAGATTGTGCGGCAGATGATGAAGCTGAGAGAAGATTACGGTACTGGAATTATTATGATAACACATAACCTGGCTCTGGCAGCATATATGTCTGATCGTATTCTGATCATGAAGGATGGGAAAGTAACAGACAGCGGTGACCGGGAACATATTTTGCATAATTCCAAGGCGGACTATACAAAAAAACTTTTATCTGCAGTGCCATCGGCAGGAGGCTGTTACCATGTATGAGAAGGAGAATCTGATTCTTGAAGCAAAGCATGTCACAAAAAAATTTCAATTTTCCAGAAACAGGCGTCTGACTGCCTGTGAGGATGTCAGCCTTAACTTCTACAAGAACCAGACGCTTGGAATCGTTGGAGAGAGCGGCTGTGGGAAAAGCACTTTTATGCGGATGGCAGCAGGCCTTGAAAAACCGTCTTCCGGGGAACTATTCTTTCATGGAAGAAATATGCTGGAACTAAAAGGTGAGGAGCTGCGCTTAAACCGAAGAAACATTCAGATGATATTCCAGGATCCATCGGAAGCATTTCATCCAAGGATGAAAGTGAAAGAAATTATATGTGAACCGCTTTTTAACTTTCGCTTAATTGATAGAAAACAAATGGATTCAAAAGCCAGGGAGCTTCTTGAAATGGTAGAACTTCCGGAAAACTTTGCTGAACGTTATCCACATGACATGAGCGGTGGACAGCGGCAGCGTGTAGGGATTGCCAGAGCCCTTGCACTGGAACCGGAAGTGATTGTATGTGATGAAATAACATCAGCACTTGATGTTTCTGTACAGAAAACGATAGTGGAACTGCTTATAAAACTTCAGAATAAAAAACATGTTTCCATAGGCTTTATCAGTCACGATCTGGCATTGGTACAGCAATTTGCACATCAGGTGGCAGTCATGTATCTGGGGAATATTGTTGAGATAATCAATGGGAACGAAGTCAGTGTTAATGCCAGACATCCATATACACAGACTTTACTGGACTCCATCTTTGATGTGAATATGGATTTTTCAAAGGAAATTGTGAGTATTGAAAGCGAAGTACCCAGTCCTTTGAATGTACCGGCAGGCTGTCCTTTCAGAAATCGATGCAGTCATTGCAGAAAGGTTTGTGAAACAGAAAAACCAAAATTAAAAGAGATAGAACCTTATCACCTGGTAGCCTGTCATCGGTATGATGACTGCATTATTATTACAGGGAGGAATTATGAAAATAAGAGTTAAGAAAATGATAGTATTCCTTATGATTGCAGCCATGTGCTGCGGTATGCTGTCCGGGTGCGGTGCGGTTGGGACTGAAGGAAAATCCAGTGACACAACAGACAGTAAAAAGACACTGGTGATCGGAAGCGGTCAGTCCGCCGGCACATTGGATCCCATTCAGGCCTATAATGGCTGGTATCCGGTACGTTACGGCATATGTCAGACTTTAACAAAAATGAATGATGATTATTCCATATCCGGGTGGCTTACAGAAGATGGTTATTCTTCCAATGATGACAATACGGTATGGACTTTTACCATGAAAGATAATGTGACGTTTTCTAATGGAAATAAACTGGATGCAGAGGATGTAAAAAAATCTCTGGAGAATGTTTTTGAGAACGGGGAAAGAGGTATCGAGTATTTTACCCCTGTTTCTATTGAAGCTGACGGTCAGAAACTGGTTATTACCACGGAAAAGCCGGAACCAATCCTGCCGAACAAGCTGGCTGATCCATTATTCTGTATCATTGATACATCTGTTGATAACAGTAAAATTGCTGATAACGGTCCAATCGGAACCGGTCCGTATGTATGTGAATCTTTTGATTCTGCGACAAAGAAATGTGTGGTAGTTAAAAATAAAAATTACTGGAACGGTGAAGTGAAGACGGATCGGATTGAGTTTATTTATTCCGAGGATCAGTCCACAATCAGTATGGGACTTCAGTCAGGTGACTTCGATGCGGTATATAATGTCAGCATGAATGATATTGGTACGTTTGAAAAAAACAGTGACTATAAGATTAAAACTAACCCCAGCGGGCGTACTACCATCGGTTTTATGAATCAGAACGGACAGCTGGGGGATAAGGTGCTTCGTGAAGCAATTCTTCAAATGCAGGATAAAGAATCTTACTGCAAAAATTTGCTGAAAAATCAGTATGTGCCTGGTAAGACACTCATAACTTCCGCATCCGATTATGGATATGATACACTGACGGATCCCAACGCATACAATCCTGAAAATGCAAAGAAATTACTGGATGATGCAGGATATGCAGACACTGACGGAGATGGTTTCCGGGAAACACCGGCTGGGGAACCAATCAATCTTCGCTTTGTATATTATACCGGACGCCCGGAACAGCAGATCGTTGTAGAGGCAGCTCAGGCAGCAATGGCCACAGTGGGAATTAAAGTTACTCCCAAAGTGCATGACACACAGACTGTTATGGACATGCAGAAGACAGGTGATTATGATTTGCTTTGTATGAGCATTAATATCATGAACTGCGGAGATCCTGAGAACCAGATCAATACCTATTTCAAAGCAGGCGGTACATATAATGCAACAGGATATGACAGTAAGGAGTTTAATTCTCTTATGGATCAGGTACATGTAACTGCAGATCCAAACCAGAGAAAAGATTTAACAAAACAGGCAGAGCAGATACTTTTGAATGATGCTGCGGCGATTTATTTTTGTTATCCAGTTATGAACTTTGTTATGAAAAATCATGTTGATGGAATTAATTCTACCCCTGCAGATTTCTACTGGGTTGATGAAAATACATCTATTAATCATTAGCAGGCAATGGAGGAACAGTTACTTATGATTCAGGTAAATGTCAAAAGCTTCAATGAAAAAATAAAAGAAGAGGTAACAGACTATTGGACTTCACGCGCGGAGATATTTAACGAACTGAAAATACAGGAACTGAATTCTGATATGCGCGGCCGGTGGCTGGAGGAGCTTCAAAAGTATCTTCCTGCCAGGAAAGGTCTTAAAATACTGGATATTGGAACAGGAACCGGCTTTTTTTGCTTCCTGCTTGCGGCGGAAGGCCACGATCTGACCGGAATTGATCTCACTGAGAAAATGATTCTTGAAGCAAGAAAAACTTCTAAAATTCTTGGGATACCTGCTGCATTTTATGTGATGGATGCGGAAAAGCCTGAGTTTGCAGATAATAGTTTTGATGCGATTGTTACCCGCAATGTTGCGTGGACATTGCCGGATCTTAGAAAAGCTTATGAAAAATGGCACCGTCTTTTGAAGAAGGATGGCGTGCTCATTAATTTTGACGGGGATTACAGCAGAGAGGATGAACAGCAGAAACTGCCGGAAAATCATGCACATGCGAAAATAACACAGGAACAATGGAATGCATACGAACATTTAAAGACTGAGCTTCGCCCTGTATCAAATCCAAGACCTGCATGGGATGTGCAGCTGCTGAAATCTGCAGGATTTAAGGATGTCATGCTTGACGAACAGGTTGGAGAAAGAATTTACAGCGAAATAAATCAGTTTTATAATCCCACACCAATCTTTACCATAGCAGCAAAAAAATGATGGCCTGATTCAATGAAAATGGATATTTCATGCATATGCTTGACCTGCTGATGGTGATGAGTTAATATGATTTTAAATGTATAATATTATGAAACATGACAGGAAGCAGGAGGATAAGATGTTCAGCCCAATCAAAAACACGAAGGTTTATGAACAGGTAATGGATCAGATCAAAGAAATGATTGATAATGGAGTTTTAAAAAAAGGAGACAAGCTTCCTTCTGAGAGAGATTTAGTTGAAGAATTACAGGTGAGCAGAGCATCGATCAGGGAAGCTCTTCGTGCATTAGAAGTCATTGGATTGATTGAGTGCAGACAGGGTGAAGGAAATTTTATTAAATCAAGCTTTCAGGATAATTTGTTCGAACCTTTATCAATTATGTATATGCTGGAAGGAACCAATCCCGGAGACATACTGGAACTGAGAAAGATCATGGAAGTTGAGGCTGCCGGCCTGGCTGCTAAGAGAATAACGGAGGAACAGTTAGCAGAATTAAAAGAAATTATGGAACGGTTTGAGAACTGCAAGGATGAAGAACTGAATGCAATGATCGATAAAGAGCTGCATTATAAGATTGCAGAGTGCTCGGGGAATGTATTAATATATAATATTCTCAGAACCGTTTCGCTTCTTGTAGACGATTTTATTAAAGATGCCAGACGATTGATCATTGCAGATCAGGATAAGAAAAAAATGCTCTTATTACAGCACAAAGACATCTATCTGGCTGTTGAAATGCACAGCTCTGTGGCAGCGCGCAAAGCGATGCGGCAGCATTTGGATTACACGAACAAGTATAGTAAAATGATGGTCTAAGGAGAAAAATTATGTTAGAACTATACAGAGCGATTGCAGACTGCAATCCAAATAGCAGAAATATGGTGGCTACCGTGTTAGATGGAGAAGCATTTGGTCAGAAAGCTTTGTTTTCTGACGAAATGCTTATCTGTGAGACGAACGAAACCGGTTATTTTTCTGAACACGGTTACGAGGTACTGAAAGCCGCCGGCGATAAGAATCAATGCAGAAAAGGCCTGATTACGCTTGATGGCAGCCGTATTTTCTGCGACTGGCTGGGACAGGAGATTCATCTGGTAATCTGCGGCGCAGGTCATGTATCGATTCCAGTGATACAGATTGGCCGGATGATGGGGTGTGAAGTTACTGTGCTTGAAGACCGCCCCCAATTTGCGGACAATGCACGGCGGGCCGGAGCATCAAAGGTTATATGTGAGCCATTTGAACAGGGGCTCAGACAGGTGGAAGGCGGCAGCAACACGTATTTTATTATTGTGACAAGAGGCCACCGCTATGATCAGACGTGTCTGGAACTGATTGCCGGGAAAAAACATGCCTACATCGGTATGATAGGAAGCCGGTTAAGGGTGGCAAAGGTAAAGGAGGCCGCGTTGATGAATGGCTGTGATAAGGCGGTTATTGATCAGGTATACAGTCCGATTGGTCTGAACATCAATGCAGAAACTCCGGTTGAGATCGGTGTATCCATTATGGCGGAAATTATTGAAGTGAAAAATAAAAAGATGCGTTTGAGCGGATATTCGAAAGATATATTGCAAACAATTCTGAATCCGGAAGAAAAAAACGGGCGAAATGTTCTGGTAACAATTGTGGCCAGAAAGGGGTCCGCTCCCCGGGATGTGGGCACTAAGATGCTGGTAACGCCAGAAGGAAGGTGCATCGGAACTATCGGCGGGGGCTGTATGGAGTCAGAGGTTATACAAAGAGCAATTCATATGCTGCATAGTGAAGACAAGAAGGTTTTGCTTAGCCATGTGGATATGACCGGAGCGGATGCAGAAGAGGAAGGCATGGTGTGCGGGGGGGTTATAGACGTATTGTTAGAAGTTGTTTAAATTGTCAGGATAATATAATAAGTTAAGACAGAACACAGGTGATGGTAATAGTAATATTGTCACCTGTGTTTTCTATTTGGTTTTAGATTCATATATTCCTAATATTAATTGAAATATTTGGTAATATTTTAAAGAAAAATGAACATACTGATTTCTAAAATGTTATATATCATGAAAGGAGATAATTTATATGGAAAATGAAAAAGTAATTGCTTATTGCGGCAGAAATTTTTCTGTCTCATTAAAATCTATGTTAGGATCAACTAACTATGGCTGGGCGCTGGCACATCTGCCGGAAGGTATTGTATTGACAGGAACTAATATAATACCGTTGACCGCAGGGATAGGACCGGTAAACCAGATCTTTAAATTTGGTGTGACATTAGAAAAGACAGAGTCTGAAGTCAATATTGTTATACCGTTTGTTCTTGTGAATTATAGTGATTTTACCAAAATTAATGAGAAAGTCTCCATAAATGTGAGCATTACAAACTATAATGGAATGGATTCGAATGGCAGCAAATTTGTTGCTTATCATGAAAATACAGCGCAGTATAACGGAAATCAGGAGAATCATTATATTGATTCAACAGCGTTGCTTTATGGAATGGTATGTGACAATTCAGGTATTAACGGGGGACAAGCTCTGAATGTAAAGTATGGTTATCCCTGTGGAATGCAGGATGCAAATGTGAAGTATGGCTATCCCTGTGGAATGCAGGATGCAAATGTGAAGTATGGCTATCCCTGTGGAACACAGAATACTATTGTGAAGTATGGAGTCTTCTGTGGGGAACCGGACCTTCACATACCGTATGGCTATCCTCGTGGAATGCAGGGTGCTAATGTGAAGTACGGTTACCCCTGCGGAGTACAGGATCCTCTTGTGAAGTATGGATCCCCCTGTGGAGTGCAGGATCCTCTTGTGAAGTATGGATCTCCCTGTGGAGTGCAGGATCCTCTTGTGAAGTATGGATCTCCATGTGGAGT
>NZ_JBANEW010000054.1:0-281 GCF_049890855.1 Lacrimispora sp. 38-1
GATAAAATTACTCCAGGCCGATGGAAGCTTTAGCATCCTTAATGTGTGCCCTGTGGGTGCAGTATCAAATATAATATAATCAAATTCTTCCTGAACTTTTACATCTGTAATAAATTTGGAAAATTCATTAAATGCAGCAATCTCAACAGTACAGGAACCAGAAAGCTGTTCCTCCATATTTTTTATTACAGCCTCAGGCAGCTGTCCGCGGTAAGGCGCGATTACGCTTTCACGATATTCCCCGGCTGCCTCTATGGGATCTAAGTTTGCCACTACAAGAT
>NZ_JBANEW010000055.1:0-174990 GCF_049890855.1 Lacrimispora sp. 38-1
GCGAAAAAGGAATTTTATAAAAAAACAGCACCCCTAAGAAAAAGAACACTTAAGGAATGCTGATCCATACTCTATGATATTGTAAAACGTCCTTCATCCCTTTACTGCCCCTGCCATCATTCCTTCTATAAAGTACTTTTGAAATGCCACAAAAAGCAGGAAAATCGGAATAACGGAAAAGACGGAACCTACAATCAGAAGACTGTAATTATCCCCATAAGGATTAATCAGTGTATTCAGTCCCAAAGTCAGCGGGTATTTCTCCGAAGACCGGATTACCAGCAGAGGCCATAAATAGTTGTTCCACGCATTCATTCCGTTTAATATTGCCATGGCAGAAAATGCCGGCTTCATAAGAGGAACAATTAATCTGCAAAATATGCCGTATTCCGTAGCTCCGTCGATTCTCCCGGCTTCCATTAACGACCGTGGAATGCTGAGCAGATACTGGCGGAAGAAAAAAATGGTTGATGCATGTGCGAGAAACGGCAGAACAATGGCTCCGTAACTGTCCATCATTTTCCATGAAGAAATCTGCTTATACAAAGGCAGCATAACCACTTCCAGAGGAATGGATAAAATGAGCAGCACCAGGATAAACAGGAATTTCTTTCCTTTAAAATCATAGGCAGCAAACCCATATCCAACAAAAGAGCTGATAAGCAGAGTGCCGGATACCGTAATCACAGTCAGAATGATACTGTTGAAAAACCATCTCCAGTATTCATGCTGTCCTGAAAACAAAAGAATATAATTATCCAGATTCATTCTGGAAATGTTTAAATCCAGATTCAGGCCATATTGCAGAAGGTCGCCTCCCGGCTTAAAGCTGGCAATGAAAAGGACCCATATGGGGAGAAAAATCCCTGCAGCAAGAAGGGTGAATATCAGATAAAAAACAGCGGTTACTGTACGTTTTTTTATACTTCTGTTCATATCAGTCCCTCCCCTCTTCAAATGTTCCTGTGACCTTCAGCTGAATTAAGTTCACCGCCATAACTACGAGAAGGAGAATTAATCCCACTGCACACGCATAGCCCAGTGCCCGTTTTTCCACTCCCTGTCTGTATAAATACCCTACGATAGTAAGTCCGATGTTATTGGGAGAATTATTCCCTTTAAACAGCATGTTGCTCTCTAAGAACATGGAAAGACCGGCATAAATGCTGATCGTCAGCACATAGACTGTGGTGGGCTTTACGAGAGGAACGGAAATTTTAATAAACTGCTGCCAGCCGGAAGCACCGTCGATGGAAGCCGCCTCATATAAATCATCGGGTATACTCTGCAGACCCGCCAGGAAATATAAAATATTCACACCGGTCCATCTCCAGCATGCCAGAAGAAGAAGGGCGAAGAAACTGGTGCCTGCACCTTTTAACCATTTAACCGGACTCACTCCGAAAAATCCAAGTACCTGATTAAAAAGAGAGGTTGCGGATTCTCCAAACATCAGCCGGAAGATGGTTCCGGCAACTACGACTGACGTGAGCGCAGGTATAAAATACACAGACTTAAAGAACTCCGTCTTCTTAATCCATCTGCTGTTTAACATGGTTGCAAAAAGCATAGGAAAGGGAATGAGCAAAACCAGTGTTCCGGCCATGTATTTAAAGCTGTTCCATAATGCTTTTCTGAATATTTTATCTGTTAAAAGTCTGGAATAATTATCAAACCCCACCCATTTATTTTTTAGCACATCCTGAAAGCTTAAAAGCACCCCGTTACAGACAGGAACGATCCAGAACAACAGCACGGTAATTACAAAAGGGCAGATGAACACATAAGGAGCTATTTTTTTCGAGTAGAAGAATTTCTTCATTTTGTCCTCCTTCCAGTAATGATTTTTATACAGCAGCCGCAGGGGTATCACTCCCTGCGGCATCCCTGCTATTTTTTAAATTCATTTTTTAAGGTTTCCTGGGAAGAATCAAGGGCTTCTTTTACATCCATGCCGTCCTCAAAAATACTGTTCAGTGTTACATTGCATAATTCATTGTTAATGGAAGGATATTTCTCATCGGTATATGCCCTCAAAAGCCCGATGCTGTCCTTGGTTTTTAAGAGTGTATCAAAGGGATAATTGGTGAAATACTGGATAAACTGGTTATCCGGATTCTGAGTCAGGGTTTTATCTGTCCACACAGCGGTATTAACCGGATCAAACCCAAGCACATTCCATACTTCACGGTTGGAATCCTCGGAAAGCTTGATATAAGCCATGACTTCTGCAGCCAGCTTTGCATTCTTACCTGATTTTACAATTGCGGTTCCTGTACCGCCTCCGCCGATGGTTGCTGTCTCTTTATCATTCTCATCCCATACAGGAACTGTTGAAATGGCGACCTGCTTTTTTAAATCCTTCATGTAGTTCACAAATCTGGAAGTCTGCCAGAAAGGCATAATCTGCACGGCATATTCTCCTGTATTGTAAGAAGGATATGCTTCTTCGTTATCCGGCTGTCCGCCCGGAACGGTTGCAAAAGCCCCTGTTTCCTGCATTCCTTTTATGTATTCCAGCACTTCCGTCAGTTCCTTGCTGTTTAAGTTTAAATTTCCGTTCTCGTCGACGTAATCTCCGCCCTTTTGAGCCAGCATCAGGTTAATCATCCAGGAAGCAGATGTTTCCACACAGGAGAAATACTTACCGGTGGCTTCGTGATATTTCACTCCCGCCTCTTTAAACTGATCCCAGGTTTTAATATCCTGGTAATTGATTCCTGCATCTTTTAAAAGCTTTTCATTGTAAAATGCCACCGTAGTTCCAACGTGGGTGGGAAGGCCGTATTCCTTTCCATCCTTGGAATAGATATCCAGACGGGACTGTACGATGTTATTCCGGTAAGGCTCGATCACATCATTCAGTTCCATCAATCCGATATTGCCAACCATAAAGGCCGGAAACTTTCCAAGCTCAATATCTACAATATCCGGTGCACCTTCTCCAGATTCCAATGCAAGAGAAAGCTTATTGTGCATATCATCATAGGGCATATTGCTTAATACCAGTTTAACCTTTTTATCCGGGTGCGCTTCATTCCACTTTTCAGCCATGTTCACGTAGAAGTCCTGGTGGAGTTCAATAAATGTCCATACATTTAATGTAGTTACATCATTACCTGCCACCTCCATCGACTTCTTTCCGGCAGAGGCTCCCTTGCTGCCAGCTTCTCCTGAACTGCTCCCGGTGCTGCTGCAGCCTGCCGCCAGAATCACCGCCATGGCCGCACATGCAAGAGCCCCCAATACTCTCCTTTTCATGAATGAATCCTCCTTTTAAATTCTTTCTTATCAAGACAGATCTTGCCATCTGTATGATTCTAAAAAAGTGTCCCCCCCAGGAGGGTGCTGCCGGGCTTATTAAACGTTTTATATGATTTTTTCTAAATCCGGCATTTTTTGTAATTCTTTCTGTTACTGTACTGGTTTTTTATTAATTTTCTTATATATAATTGCATACTAACACATGAAAACGGCAATGTAAAGTATTTTTGCATAATTTAATCCTGTTTTTAAATCGTTTAACCATGTAATTTTACATAATTTTCTGTATGTTCCTGTCGAACTTTCCCTTTTCTGCAAAAAAAGAACGTCTGTCCGTTATACTCCACAGATAAACGTTCTTATAACCATTCCGGTTCTATGTCAGATCTCTCACTGATTTTCGTATCAGAAGCATGCAGTCCACCGCACAGACATTCTCCCCCTCATTCTCCAGTTCTCCTCCATTTAGCAGCTCTATGATCCATTCACTCGCCTTATACCCGATATCATGAAGCGGCAGACTGACTGTTGTCAGAGGAGGGTGATAGTATCCTGACAGCTCTCTGTCATCATATCCGGCTACCGATATGTCATGGCCTATGGTCTGTTTTAACTCCTCCACTCTGTCGTAAACCCCTCCTGCCATGAGATCATTCATGGCAAATATGGCAGAAACCCCTTTTTCAAGGAGTTCAGCGGCGCAGCGGTATCCGGACTGTCTTGTCCAGTCTCCCTCTGTCACAAGACCGGGATCATACAGTATTTTGTTTTCAAAAAGAACCTGCTGGTAGCCCACCAGCCTGGCCTGAGCATGAAGGCTGTCCGGTTTTCCGGTTATGACTCCCACCCTTCTGTGGCCATGGTCCAGAAGATACTTTACAATCTGGGCTGCCCCGTTTACATCATCCACCACAACAGATGGAATCTTCCTGCTTTTGGAATATCCATAGGCCATCACTGCCGGTATGGGCAGCGTATCCGGTATACAGCGGATGACCCGCTCATGGGCTGCCACGTAGATAATTCCCTCCACCTGTTTTTCCATTAGCTTTTTAATTTCCTGTCTGACCAGTTCATAATAATCATCCTTATTGTAGTAAGTATCATTATATTTTTTAAACAGCCTTAAATTGGTTAACAGAATCTGGTATTCCTGTTTCTGACAATAGTCCGTGATTCCGTCAATAATATCCGGTATGCTGAATATGGTCATATCTTCCGCAATTACTCCGATACTTCTGGTCTTCTGCATCTTTAAATTTTTCGCCACGATATTGGGCGTATAATTTAACTGCTCTGCCATTTCCAAAACCAGCTTCCTGGTCTTCTCACTGGCACCAGGTTTATTATTTAAAATATTGGAAACTGTAGCCACCGATACGCCGCAGCATTTTGCCAGCTCTTTGATTGTCGCCATTATTTCCTCCAGAGATCTTTTGTACTTATTAACTCAGATTTTTAATTAATTGTCAATATGTAAATATTAAACGTTTCACAAATCCATCTTTGCAATATTTTGGTTTCATCTATTTATATATCTTGACATTTATTTACGTTTTTGTTACCATGTTTTTGTATTAAAACTTAAGAGAAAGGGTTTATTGACCTATGAAAAAAATAATGCAATCAATAAACAGCGGTATTTTAATACTTTTTGCAGCAGGTATGATTCTTATACTGTTCTCTTTCTCCGGTTTTATTACATCATTTCTTCCTCCTGTTACCTTCGAGGATCTTCTTGAAGGAAAAGAAATCAAAATCGGGAGTCATATTGAGGGTAATGTGGTCTATGCACTGGACTATTTTGCAACGGATACTACTTATGAGAAAAACAGCGACGGAATCATCGTTCCAAAGAAGAATTCAGGCAACTATTATATCATTCCTTTCAGCGGCGGCTATCTGGGACTTAAGACTGACCAGACCCAGAATAGTTCCTTTGACAGGCTGACAGAAGAAACTTATGCCTTTTTAAAAGGCGGTCAAAAGCCTCAGCTGAAGATTTTTATTGACGGGGAAATCATCCCCATGAAAAAGAAGCTTTTACCGTATTTTCATAAATATTTATCAGAAGCAGGATACAGCGAGGAAGAGATAAAAGGGATGGGGACTCCCTTTTTAATCCGCCCCAGAGCTTTTATTGTTAACCGGATTGTTTTTTCAGCCGGCATTCTGTTTCTTTTTCTTTCAGCAGTAATTTTCCGCCGGATCTACAGACGCTTTTGTATACTGGAGGAGTTTTCTAAGGATATACCGGTAGAATGAGATAAAAGGAGAGGCAGACAGCGAAATCGGCTTAATTTTCGCTGCCTGCCCAAAGAATTTAAAAGTTGAAATGATCTTAGAAAAAATCGCCGATATCGGAATGAGAAACAAAATTTGCTGCGTTTCTGTTACATTAACAATAGCATCTGCCCCAATCCCTGACAATGGGGTATGCATTTTTCGTCATTTTCGTTGCTCTTTTCGTTTTATCTACACCAGTATATTATTTAATCTCAAAAAATCTCTGTAACCTTTCCCAAATTCCTTCCTCCTGTTATAACTGATATAAAGAACATCTCCATTCACCATTTCGACCTCATCGCCTTTCACAGACCTGACATTATGCATATTCACAATGTTATGGCGGCTGATCCGGATAAACCACTCTTTCGGAAGCCTTTGTTCCTCTTCATTCAATCTTGCTTTGATACGCATTCTGCCATCTTTTATCATTACACTTGTTTTCCGATAATAGGACTCCAGATATAAAATCTCTCCCATATTGAAAACGAAAGGTTTTCCATTAAAAAAGGCGGCATATTTCAAATTTTCCGGATCAGACAGTTTTTTGTGAAATGGTAAATATAATACGATCAGATCATATCCCATTTGTCTGAATATCAGATTCAGACTTTTCCATTCTTTTGTTTTTTCGGCTTCCATTTGCAGCTTTTCATCAATTAAAAAGGCAATTTTCATAATCTTCCCCCTGTAAATCTATTTATGGATAAATCAGCCTTACCTGCATCATGCTCATCCATATTTTGATAACGCAGAAAGAGACTTTAACAAACTATGAATATTTACAGCAGATATTCTCACACTAAAAAAGGGACTGTCAACCACACAGAAAGGAGACTTGATATGAAATCAGATAAAAATAATGATTCCGGCAGTCGGTCAGACCGGGTTACTGCAAAAAACAATTATGATATTGACATTCAGGCCTGTTCCACTACTGACTTAACCGGACTGATTCCGGCAGAACCGGCTTCGGAAGAGGAACTGGATGCATACCAGGATCTCTACCCTTATCTTCCCAAAGCAAAGGTGAAAGATAAAAAGCGGTAAATACCAAATGGAAAACCCAGCCGGATATCCACAAGATACCTGGCTGGGTCATTCCTATCTGCCTGTTTCAATAATTGCATCTACAATATCCATATAATCACTGCAGTATTTTTCATACATAGGCTTAACTGCATCCTGAAACTTCTGTTTCTCACCCGGAGACAATTCTATAATCTGGCATCCTGCCTGGCGGACTTTCTTTTCTGATTCCTTTTCCCGCTCAGACCATAACTTTCGTTCGTACTCCGCTGATTCCAACGCACATTCTTTAATGATGTTCTGATCTTCTTCCGACAGTTTGTCCCAGGTCGGCTGGGAACAAAGCTGAAGCTCCGGTACCCGGTTATGCTCGTCAAGCGTGTAATACTTAGCCACTTCATAATGACTGGTTGATTCATAGGAGGGCCAGTTATTTTCCGCACCGTCAATAGCACCGGTCTGCAGCGCTGAATAAACCTCTGCATAAGACATGGGGGCAGGGCTTGCACCCAGTGCTTCCACCATCCCAATCATCATCTCTGATTCCTGAACGCGGATCTTAAGCCCCTTTATATCTTCCAGTGATCTGATGGGACGGACAGAGTTGTAAAAATTTCTGGCACCGGCATCATACCAGGATAAAGGCACCAGTTCAGAGCCTTCAAACGAATTCATAAAGTCTTTACCGATGGGACCGTCAAGAACCTGCCACATGTGGTCCGCATCCCGGTAAAGATAAGGCAGCTGAAGAACATTCAGCTTGGGCACAAACTCTGCCAGAGGAGATAATGAAATCCGCATAAAATCTATTCCTCCAAACTGCAGCTGCTCACATACAGACTTTTCATCCCCCAATACCCCGCCTGCCTGAATATTAATTAAGATCCTTCCGTTGGTTTTCTGGCTGATTAATTCCGCAAATTTATATGCTCCCTGAGTTGTTGGATAATCTTCTGCCTGGTTTTCTGCATAGGTAAAAACATATTCAGGGTTTTCCCAGACTCCTTTTCCCGGTGCTTCCACTGATGCTTTCCCTTCCTGTCCGGCCGGACTTCCTTTCACACCGGTCTGGTCTGGTCCTTTGCAGCCGGAAAGAACTACTGCCATGACTACACACAAAAAAACACCAGGTAGTTCCCTTCTCATAAAACCCCGTCCTCCTTAACGCTGTCATTATAGCTTTCTGTCTCTTTTTAACGTCATCTTAACATATTTTATTATATCCAGCGGTTTTTCGCAAGGAAACGGCAAAATTTTTATATATTCAACAGGATACGATCTTATTTTTTGTTGAATATACTCATCCGGTATTCCGTTGGACTGATGCCTGTGACCCGCTTAAATACCTTTGCAAAATAATTGGAATCATTATAACCTACAGCCTCACCGATCTCCTTAACGTTGACCATAGGTTCTTTCAGCAGGTTTTTTGCAGCTTCCACCCTGCATTCCGTTAAATACGTTGTAAAATTTTTATCAAAGCACTGTTTAAACAGCTTGCAGAAATATGCCTCTGAATAATTCATCACCCTTGCAACATCCTGCATGGACAAGTCCCTCACATAGTTTTCCTCCATGTACTGCCTGATCGCCTCCGCTACCTTATGAAGCCTTACCTGTCCATCTCCTGTATTCAGTTCAGTGGATGATTTAAAAAGAGCCGGTTCCGGCATATTCAGCTCTTCCTCCTCTTTCCCTTCCTGCATCGCCTTATCAGCAAGACGCATGGCTTCGTCCAATACACTGATCAGTTCCTCTTCCTTACAGGGTTTTAATAAATAGTCAAGGACGCGGATTCCAATGGCTTTCTTCGCATAAGAGAAGTCATCAAAAGCAGTCAGGAAAATGATACTGCACTCACTTTTACGCCGCCGCATCTCCTGTGCCGCCTCTATGCCGTTAATTCCGGGCATTTCAATATCCAGCACCGCAATCTGAATATCATGCTCGTCAAACAGTTCCAGCGCCTCTCTTCCATTTTCTGCCTGCCAGATTTTACACTGATCCCCCAGTTCCTTTGTCAGCGTTTTATAAAGCACCTTTCTTTCTATTAATTCATCATCTGCAATCAGTACCCGATACATATAAGCTCCCTCTGTCACAGCCTGACTGGAATGGTCAGCAAAACTGCTGTTCCATGCCCCTGTCTGCTGTATATCTGAAAATCACCTCCATCGTACATGCGATGGATTCTCTGGTAAATATTGCCTGCTCCGATTCCTACTCTGGCAGTGGAATGAACCGCCAGCGCCTCTCTCAGTTCTACCAAACTCTCCTCACTCATTCCCACACCTGTATCTGCAACGGATATAATAATCTTCTGGTTCTTCTCCCATATACGGATCCGGATGCTTCCTCCCTCTTCTTTCTTTGAAATGCCGTGTACCACCGCATTCTCTACAAGAGGCTGAAGGGTAAAGGTGGGAATCATAATCCGGCCGCTGTCCACCAGACACTGGATGTCGTAATGAAGCCTGCTGCCAAACCGCATCTGCTGCAAATACATATAGTCACTCACTACCTGAAGCTCTTTCTTTAACAGCACCTCCGATTCCGGTGTCTTTAGGTTGTACCGGAATAAATTGCCCAGGCACTCTGTCATGCGCTCGGTTGTACCTGCGTCTTCCAGCTTTGCCATACAGGAAATCATATTCAGGGTGTTAAAGAGAAAATGAGGATTAATCTGGTTTTTCAGCAGCTCCAGCTTGGTTGCATCAAGCCTTTTTTCTATCTCCATCTTCTCTATCTCCTCCTTGTGAAGGAGATCTGCCATTTCATTTTTCTCTTTTAATGTGGTGATATACTGACTGGTGGAATGTTTCATCTTATTGAAGGCACGTACCAGCTCTCCAATCTCATCCTGATTGTCAATTTCCACATCCTCATTGCTGAAATCATTCCCTGCTATCTTTCTGGATATACACGCCAGCCGCACCACAGGATCCACCATGTCCCGGTTCATCATCCGGCTTACATAAAAGGTTCCGCTGATGCTAAACACTGCAAGAAACAATATCACAATTGGAAAACGGTACAAAATGGGAACTCTGGCGTGATAGGCATCGGTTCCTTCTCTTAAGGTACTTTGAACCAGACGTTTTCCGTAATCCGAAAGATAATCCTGCATCCGGTAGATCCGGTATAATTCATTGATATACTGGGTTATGGAAAAACCGTTTTCATCCTTGCCCATAAGAAATAAATCCCGCCACTTGCTGTAGTTCTCATAACCATTCCGGATCGACCATGTTATGGAATACCGTTCTGTTCCCACCTTGTCATAGTCAAAGGGCAGCTGGGAAACACTGTGTTTTGTCCTGGCGCAGGCTGTATCAAACAATTCCCTGCTCTCCTGGGAGCGGTCTTTGACATAATTTTTAAATGCTCTGGTTTCCTCCTCCATAGCTGCCTGATAATCATGGCATCTGGAATTGTCCTCCAGAATCTGGTTGAATCCATTTAACGCAAAATCCAGTATTACAATATTAAATATAATGGAAAGTGCCACGATCAGAATAACCATGGCTGCGATTGTCTTAATCTTCTGCTTTAACGTAAAAGAAAGCCACTTCTCATGCAGCTTCTTCGACCCCCATCGTCCCACTTTCACCGAATTCCCCTCTTTCTTCTCCTTCTTTCAAGACACTTATGAAAGTGACCCGCCATTCTCATTATACCAGATTTAAAAAATTTATGCACCTTCAGTTTTCATCCAGTCCAAAACGAAACCGCAAAGATACGCAGGAAAATCTATGCGTAACTTTGCGGTATTTTATCCATTTAAAAACTTTTTATCCTTAGTGTAGACGGAACTTACTCATTAATTCCCGTAAATTCTCTGCCTGTCCGGAAAGTTCCTCGCTGGCAGCAGCACTCTGCTCTGCTGTTGCGGAGTTACTCTGTACAACAGAAGAGATCTGCTCGATTCCAACGGTTACCTGAGTTACCTTATCGCTCTGTTCCTGCAGTTCACTGGCAGACTTTTCGATGGCTGTAACCATATTCCTGGTCTCCATAAGAATTCCGTTTAAGGTCTCTCCGGTTGAGGAAGCCACTCCGGTTCCCTTCTCAACTGCTGTAATGGTATCTGCAACCAGGCTTGAAGTATCCTTTGCAGCATTGGCGCTTTTTCCTGCCAGATTACGCACTTCATCTGCTACCACTGCAAAACCTTTTCCTGCTTCTCCTGCTCTTGCTGCTTCCACCGCTGCATTCAGGGCAAGAATATTGGTCTGGAAAGCGATATCTTCGATCAGCTTGTTGACCTTTTCAATCTCTTTGGATTTCTGGCTGATCTGGCCCATGGACTGCATCATAACCTGCATCTGGGCATTGCCTTCTTCCATGGCCTTGCCAACACGTCCAGCCTGATTATTAATGCCTTCTACTGTCTTAGCCGTGCTTAAAAGGCTGTTTGATATCTCATTAACGGAAGAGGATAATTCCTCTACGGAAGCTGCCTGTTCCACTGCACCCTGGCTTAAATTCTGCGCTCCCTGGGATACCTGGGCGCTGCCCTTGGCAACCTCGTCTGCAGACACATTAATTGTTTCCATGGTTTTAGCCAGCATATCTTCTGCCTTTAATATCGCTTCCTGAATCACAACGTAATCGCCGTTGAAATTCATGGACCCGGAAGGACTGAAATCTCCGGAAGCAATCTTATCCATAGATGCTGCAATGGTGCTGTTATAATCTCTGACACTGGTTACATAATTGCCGATTTCCTCTGCCAGCTGTCCGATCTCATCTTTTCTTTTTACAACAGGAACATCACTGGTTAAATCACCGTTTGATAAAAGCTTCATCCTGCCTGCAATGGCTGATATGGGGCCTGCTATGGAACCAGCAAACCAGAATGCAAGGAAACAGCTCACAACGATTGATAACACCAGAAGGATTACCATTCCCACTACGACTGCATAGATTGAAGTAGTCGTTTCATTAATCGGTGCAACCACTCCAAGTGCCCAGCCGTCACTGCCGCTCACCGGACTGTAGTAGCAGTATCTGCTCACGCCCTTATACTCATATTTTCCGATATCAGTTTTCCCGGATATAATCTTCTGGAACATCTTACCAATGGATGCATAAGAAGAATCGCTTTTTGCATTCTCAATCATGTTGCTGCGCTGCTGAACAAGATCCGCATTATTGCCGCCGATTAAAGTTCCGGTACTGTCTAAAAGAAATGCATTGCCGGTCTTACCAATTTTGAAGTCTTTAATCAGATTGCTTAAAACACTTCCGTCATAAGTTCCCACCAGAATACCAAAATCATATGGGGTAGCCACCCGGATTACCAGCGCATTGTTGCTGTCTAATTCTGTGGTTGAAATAGTGGTCTGTCCGTTTAATGCTTTTGTTATGTAATCCGCACCTGTATAATTTTCACCGATGTGCTCCCCGCTGGCAGTGCGGGTAACAACGCCTTCCTTGCTGATTACCGCCAGATCCTTATAACCGTAAAGAGTACACTGGTTGCTTAAGTACTCTGTTACCACTCTGGAGTTGATTGATTTTAAGCTTCCTCCCTGGGCGCTGGCTTCAATGCTGACCTTCATCTGGTCTATGTTCTGCACAATTAAGTTATTAACCAGCTTTCCAGTTGCTTCCAGATCACTTTTCACAACATCTGTGATACCACTATAACTTACCGTAATGCTGACAATCATATTGGTCACGGATAATCCAAGAATAATGGCAATAATAAACATTAACATCTTCATCTTAAGCGATTTCACAGAAATCTTTGCCTTAATTGATGCTCCCACATTCTTTTTCTTACCCTGCCCAACTCCTTTTGCCTTCTGGGTTTTCCGATTCCACTTCTTATCCCCCGGTGTCTTCATAGTCTTATGCTCCTTGTCTCTTGTTTGGTAAATATGAACCATGACATTTCGTTTATGGTTTTTTTCATTATACGATATTTTGTAACTATTTGTCAACGTATCCATAAATTGACAATGATTTTTTATTTATCTTTTAATAGACAAAAGTCTATTATTTCAACAAAAAAAGATATCTTACTCCATTTTTCACAATGAATAAGATATCTTTTTACGCTCTATGCTCCCTGGCTATGAGAAAATAGTCTGAATCAATGTCATGTAAATTAGCGTTCCTCCCCCTATACTGAGCAGGGAATTCCCCTTCCATGCATGCAGTGCCGCAATGGCTCCTATGGAAAGAAGCTCCGGCAGGCCATAGGGACGGGCTGTAAAAGAAACTCCCCTTAAACAGTAGACCACCAATAGGCCAATGGTGGCATAAGGCAGCGTATTGCTTAGATAAGTTACATATTTTGGCGTTTTCTTTCCTGCCGGGAATAAAAAGAAAGGCAGAAACCGGGTGATCACCGTGGCCAGAATCATAGCCAGAGTGATCAGGGCATAATTCATGAAATTCTGTTTCAAGTCTGTTCCTCCTTATCTTTTCTTTTCACATAGCCGATGGTAATGACAGAAATAATCATCAGCATGGCAGGTACAATAAAAACATCCTTTCCAAAAAGCAAAATACATAAAATAGAAGAAAAAATCCCGATGCACGCTGCCCGGCGGCCTTTGCCGGACTTCCACTGATCGATAAAAATTACTGTAAAAAGGGCGGTCAGGGCAAAATCCATTCCAGCAGTATCAAAACGGATCATGGTTCCTGCAACCGCCCCCGCCAGTGTCCCTGCCACCCAGTACAGCTGGTCCAGAAAAGATATAAAAAAGTAAACCCAGTATCTTGGCAGATGATCCGGAACTTCTTCGCTGCAAAGAACAGAAAATGTCTCATCTGTTAAAGAAAATATCAGATAAGGTTTCAATTTACCCGACTCTTTTAACCGGTCAAGCATGGACAGTCCGTAAAACAAATGCCTTGCATTGAGCATCAGAGACATTAACAGAGCGTACCACGGATTTACAACAGCGGCAAAAAACGTAATTCCAAGGTACTGCAGGCTTCCCGCATATACAAACACACTCCAGATGAGTGCCCAGAAAATGCCAAATCCGTTCACTCTCATTAATATTCCAAAAGCTGCGCCTAAGACCAGATACCCCGCCATAACAGGCACTGTTTTGGGGAAAGCATATTTCAATGCTTCCATTCTTTTGAATTGTTTTTCCATCGTCTTCTTCCTGTCATTTATGATTGCCTTTTCCCGGCAAATTTTTTATTATATAAAGTACCTCAATTAAATTAATTTGTCAATAACAGGAGTATAATCTTATGAACTTTGACTATATGTATGATTCATGCAGTCTCTGTCCCAGAAACTGTAAAGTTAACCGCCATCAGACCGTGGGATACTGCGGCTGTACAGATACAGTGATGGCGGCCCGGGCGGCCCTCCATCACTGGGAGGAGCCCTGTATCAGCGGAAGCCGTGGAAGCGGAACTGTCTTCTTCTCCGGCTGTACACTGCGCTGCTGCTTCTGCCAGAACTATTCCATCAGCCAGGAGAATTTCGGAAGGGAACTGACTCCGGAGAAGCTGTCTGTTATATTTTTAAGACTTCAGGATGAGGGGGCCCACAACATCAATCTGGTAACTGCCACGCAGTACCTTCCGTCTGTAATCAGGGCTCTTGATCTTGCAAAACCAAAGCTTGCCATCCCAGTGGTGTACAACTGCGGCGGATATGAATCAGCAGAAGTAATCAAAGCACTTGACGGATACGTTGATATATGGCTTCCTGATTTAAAATACAAAAGCAGCACCCTTTCTTTAAGATACAGCAATGCAGCAGACTATTTTGAAAAGGCCTCGAAAGCCATTAGTCAAATGATCATTCAAACCGGAGCACCCAGATTTGACCCCTCCGGCGATCTGATGGAAAAAGGCGTTATCATACGCCACATGGTTCTTCCCGGAGCAAAAGAGGATTCCATGGCTCTTCTTGCCTGGATGAAAGAGGAGTTGCCTGATGGAATGTACTATATCAGCCTGTTAAGCCAGTATACTCCCTTTTACAAAAGTGCTCTGTATCCGGAAATCAACCGAAGAATCACTTCATATGAGTATAATAAGGTCCTTAACAAAGCCATCGAGCTGGATCTTATACAAGGATTTATGCAGGAAAAAAGCAGTGCAAAAGAAGAATATACACCTCCTTTTGATTTAGAAGGGATTATAACTGATTAAAAACGGATAGAAAGGGATATCGACTGTATACATCATCGATATCCCTTTCTATATTATCTCGTCCATTGGAATTGATACCTCTTTTCTGTCTCATGTTCCCTTACAAGTTGCGTATGTATCAACATGATCTATATAAATTTTTTACGCTCTCCGTTGCTATAACCAGTTTTTTTGTGGAACCATCTTTTGTTCGGTTATTCATCAGATTACGAATCACTGACTTCTTCTTTCCATAGGATTCGTGTCCACTGGTCTTTCACATCGGTAGATTGTGGGGGCCTTTGTTTCATTCTTTCAAATGAAACGAATCTGCTCTTTCTGGTGGACTGTACCTCCTTTCGTCAGTTTTCCCTCTTCTTTGTAACTTTGTTTCCCTTTGTTATGTCATAATTATAGCGTATAGCCCTGTATTTGTCAATATATTTTTATTTATTTTTTAATTAAATTGTCAACTCTTAAATTGTCGCTATTTATTTAGAATTTATATACTTTATTTTAATTAAAACAGAATATATTTTTCATTATATTAATACAATAATTGAAATTTTCTGTCGAAAAAAGAGATACGCAGAGTGATATAAAAACCGTCACTCTGCGTATCTCCCCTATTGTGTTTTTAAACGGAACCGTTCCACCAGTTCACGCAACAGCTGGGCCTGTCTGGAAAGCTCCTGACTGGAAACCGCACTTTCTTCTGCTGTAGCGGAATTGTTGCGGACAGCCAGGGATATCCGGTCAAGTTCCTTTGTTATCTCTTCCACCGCTCTGGCTTCTTTTCCCGCTGCTGCAGAAATGGAATCTACCGCTTCTACTGCCATGGCCGAGTCCTCTAATACCTTCATCATGGACTGAACCGTTTCATCCAGAAGGCTGTTTCCATTCTCAACGGCTGATATGGAGCTCTGGATCAAATCCGTTGTATTCTTCGCCGCCTCTGAACTTTTAGCAGCCAGGTTTCTCACTTCACCCGCAACCACTGCAAAGCCCTTTCCAAATTCTCCGGCTCTGGCGGCTTCAATGGCTGCATTCAAAGCCAGAATATTAGTCTGGAATGCAATATCTTCTATTACCTTAATAATCTTTTCGATTTCACCGGAGGAAACACGTATCTCATCCATTGCCTTTGATAAATTCTGCATGGACATGTCGCAGTTTACCACTTCTGTTCCGGTCTGCTGAACCTGTGCAGAAACATCTCCTGCTTTTTCTGCCAGCTTCTTAATATTCCCTGAAACATGATTAACGGAGTCAGACAGCAGCTCAATGGTTTTCTCCTGAGTATCCGCCCCATCCGCCAAAGCCTTGGACCCTTCAGCCACCTGGCCTGAACTTGCCGCTACCTGACCAGCCGACTGATTTACTTCATACATAACTGCATTTAAATTAAGAGTAATTTTTTTAACGGCCTCTTCCAGTTTATAGAAATCTCCGGAAAGACCCATATCTGCATCCAAATCCAGATGATTATCTGCGATCTCATGAAGTGCCAGGGAAATCCGGTCTATAATTGTTTTTAAATTAGACGACATCCGTTCAAAGGATTTCGCCGTCTGACCGATCTCGTCTCCGGAATCCACTCCGGAGAACCCGCTTAAATTACCATCTGCGATCTGCTCAGCTGCTGCCGATAATTTATGTAATGGTTTTAACTGCTTTTTAATAACGACAGTGATCATAAACAGGATCATGATCATGGCTGCTACTGATATGACTGTCATCAGAGTAGCCATTCGTTCCGCTTCCCGGTTCATATCGCCGGCATTCACCGCAGTAACCGAATACCAGACAGAACCATTTAACTGAATCGGTTCAAAAAAGTAATACACTTCTCCTTTACTGTTCCCATCAATTACATGAAATGCCTCTCCGGTTGCAGTACCGGCTTTTATCCCATCCTTACAGGACTGGGCACTTACGTAATCGGAAACATTGGTTCCGGCAAGCCCTTTTCCTGTACTTTCCGATATGATTGTTCCGGCATCATTAAGAATGAAGGTAAACATACTGGGATAGGACGCTGCAGTTTTTACCTGGCTGAACCGGTCCAGTCCCACATCAACAGAAACTACGCAGAGTGTTCTGGAATTGACAATTACCGGCACTGCCATGGTAATGATCATCTCACCATTTGATTCATAGGGTTCTGTAATAACCCGCGCTCCGGTCTCAAGAGCCTTCTGATAATAATCTTTTGCGGAGTAATCTTCATAATTACCGCAGCTTGTAACGGTTCCATCCTGGCTTGAGTAAATGCCGTAGCTTCTGGCTGCAGAACTCAAACCATACTGCTCGAACAGAATACTGACTCCCTTAATGTCCTCAGAATACATAACAGAAGCCCGAATGGTTGAAATCATATAATCCTCGATTCTCATACCATTTGTATCCAGTGTTACCTTGTCAGATATCCGGCTTTTATAAAACGGCTCTGCCGTATTACCCGCCTTGATTCTAAGATCCAGCATCAGTTTTCTGTTTTCAGATGAATTTTCCAGATAATAAGTGATCCGGTTTGACACCTGTTGTGCCGTGTCAAAAATCTGCTGAATATCTTTACCATTTTCTGATGCAAGCGTTTTTAGTTCCCCGAAAGCCGACTGCTGCATCGCACGTTTTGTCATTCTGGATGTAATACCAATTAATATACCAAATACTACCACCAGCATGATCCCCGCCATGCATGCAATCCTGGTTGAAAGATGGGTGAATTTTCCCCTGTTCTTCAACCTTGTTTTTTTTAACTTTCCTAATCGCTTCCACATCATCGCGTAGTCCCCCTTCCGCAGCATGTCTGTATGTCAACCAGATTATACCATATTTATACAACAATTGTAATGTTTTTTTGTTATTTTTCATAACAATTGACCAATTATTTTCAACCTGTTATTTCATCTGGTTTACACGGCATTATAGTTTTTTAAATACGGTTTCATAGGGGGCCAGTTCAGCTCTTACCATGGAAAAGTCAGTTTCTATGACGGCAGTCTGGGGATTTCCGCTGTTATTAATGACTACAAGTGTCCGGCAATCCGGATACCACGCACATTCCGTTTCCGGATTATCCGTTAAGTACTTCTGTTTCAGGCTCATTTTTCTGCTGTAAAGCATGAGATTCATCAGCATTCTTGTATTGGCATTGGAAAACTGAAAGCTGCTTAAATAGATTCCGGCTCCTGTTCCAAATTCGTGATAAGTGATTGCCGGCACCTGGTCTTCCTCAGACAGGACAGAGGTTTTCCGGTCTGTTAAGTATAATCCTTTTTTCCCTTTTATACGTGCTCCCTCCGGAATCACCCCGGGGATGGATTCTGTCTTGTATTCCATGCGCCCATGGCATACTTTAGCACCTGTATCCTGGTCAATTCCCAGTACCTGTGCCATACGGAAAAAAGTATGATAGCCGTCTGCTGCAGAGGGTTCATTAACTCCGATGAAAATCCCTCCCCTGTGGACAAAGCGGACCGTTTCTTCTAAAATGCCATCGTCTTTCCATCCATCTCCTCCGCTCCAGGCTGTACCGGACGCACCTGCATTTATAAGAACATCCACATGATTTAAAGACCCGTTTTTAATATCTTCAAAGCTTAAAAACTCTACCTGCACAGGAAGCCCGGATAAAGCTTCGTTTATATGAATCAGATCATGCATATACGTTTCATGGAAATGTCCGGATAAGGTCCATGATCTTAACCTTCCCCATGCATGGACAACCGCTGCCTTTATGGGAAGTGTATATACCTCACCATGTTCATGCAGTTCCTTAATCTGACGGAATTCACCGGCAATAGTTTCTATACAGCTGCAAAAATCGGGATACTCCTCTACCAGGTGGAGATAACCGCCAAGACCGATCCGGTCAATCTTCTGGCGGAGAATTGCACGCCGGACTCTGTTCCAGTATTCCAGCGCATCCTTTGTGGGATTTCCTCCCGGAGCAAATGTGGGGGTTCCGTTTAACCCCACTGGAAACAGATAGGGATGAAGTCTTAATTCATGGGTTTTTACCGGCACACCTGCACAAAGGCGGGCCTCATAGCCGGAAAATACACATTTGATAATCCCATCGAAACCAAACTCTTTAAAGCTGCTGTGATACGGCTCCAGACCGATCCAGCTGTCATCATAAAACACGCTGGCCTTTTTCCCAAAACTGTGAACCAGTTCTACCAGCTGTTTTCCATAATCCACCACAAAACGGTTTATAAATGCCATATAATCAAGCTGGCGTCTGCCGGGCGGCATGTGTGTTACGTGAAACTTCCCCTGGTTAATAAAATCCTCGGATACAAGGCAGTATCCATATTCCGTTTCAAACTCTTCAAGCGCTGCCGGGCTAACAGTAAAATCATACGAGCCCCAGTCACTGAACAGATTCCGTTTTCGTTCACTGCTTCCCCACATCCACACAAAATTATAAAAAAGAGAAGTAAATCGTACCACAGTTGTGGTCGTGTGCTCCTCGCACCAGGTCTTAAGCCAGCTGTATAAATAGTTTCTCGTCTCCTCATGCCTTGGATCCAGAGGCATTAAGTGCTCCTTTTCCCAGTGATTGGTGACATGATTATACATGGAGATCTCTTCCCATATCCGGTAAGCCAGAAAATTCACAGTATACTCATGAAAGGGACAGATTTCCATAATTGTTACTGACTGGACTTTGGAATCATAGGTCCAGGAGGAAGGGGATATCTCCCGATTGGCCGTTCGGTCATAAACCTGCCAGTATTTTATGGATTCGGGACTTTCATTGACACAAAACTGGTCCTTATAAAAGTCTTCCATCAAAGGAATACTTAAGTGTCCCTCTGTTCCTGTTCTGGGTTCTGTAACCAAAAATGTCTGCTGAAGCTGCTCCGGATGGGCTTTCGCCCATTCATTGTGGTCTCTGATCAGGCATATGGTGGAATAAATTCCGTATCCCGCATTTGTCAGCTCATCAGACAGTTCGGTTCCGTCACTGTCTCGTATCATATCTGCTCCCCAGCGTCTGGCAAGCTGCAGGGTCAGTTCCTCATAGCCGGATTCTCCTGGAAGGGTAAAACTTCCTTTTTCTGTCACTCTCATAAATGTTCTCCTTTATCTATTGATAGCCGGACATTCTCTTTTGGAGGTTCCCATTCAGGAGCCTCCTTCCTGTCCGGTAATATCACACCGGCATCGGACAGGCCTTTCCATACAAAGCCAGCCATCTTCCATGCGCCATAATCATTGGTATGAGTATAATCGGAGGGATAAAACCAGAGCCCGGACTCCTTAAGTCCATGCTCTTTTAAAAACTCCATACTCATTTCATGCAGATCCACAACAGGAACCCCCATGCTTTCTGAAAGTTTCATAACCTCCCACGCATATTCTTTTAAAAGATCATGATAGATTTTACCATGTTCCAGCCAGCTGTTTCTGGCCAGTGGCGTGACCAATACGGGAATGGCTCCTTTATCCCGTATTTCTAAAATATACTGAATCAGGTTATTCCGGTAGCCTTCCTCTGCTTTTAAGTGATCAACTTTCTGGTCATTATGGCCAAACTGAAACAAACAGACATCTCCGTCACTGATTTGTTCCATGAGAATTTCATAATGCCCCTCTGACCGGAAGCTTTCTGTGGTCAGGCCGGAATGGGCATGATTGGAAACTGCAAAATTACCGTTTAAAAAGGCAGGAAGCATCTGACCCCATCCCCCATAGCTCTCTGAAGGATTATAAGGATATTGGGCATTCTGATCCGTCACCGTAGAATCACAGGAAAGATACAAAGTTTTCCCTTTCCATTTTTCAATAGTAAGCGTTTTTAAACGGACCGAGCGGCTGATTACTGTTACTTTAACTGACTCATCCCAGAAACGCCTGGTCTCTCCTCTTGGTATAAAATCGCTGACGGAGACTGGAAAAGATCCGCTCCATTCTTCCTGGGCCCTTAAACTCCCCCGCCAGACCAACTGCCTCCTTCCGGCAAATAAAAGGACCTCTTTCTCTTCTTCCTTTGCATAAAGAGTAATGGTCATGAGGTAATTTCCCTGGTCCCCTATATCCGCCTGAAAGGATAAGGGAATTAACATGGACTTAGACTCCACATAACAGCCCCGGTCATCCTGCCTTACTGTTATCTCCTGCTGAAACTCAGGACCGGGAATGAAGCCGGTATTCAGTTCCGGCAGGCTGCACGTATGGGACGACTTATGAGACTTCTCCGTGAAAAAGCCATAGCCTTTGCCGGATTCATAATACCGGGATGGTTTCACATTGATTTCCTTTTCCTTCACAGCCTCTGTCTGATAAAAAACATATTTTGTCATGAAATACTCCCTTTTTTCTACATTAGAATGGATTACCTGCTTTTAAGAAAGGGCTGATGCCAGATCTGCAACAGCCCCGTGTTCTTATTGAGCAATAAAATCTCCGGAATCGATCAGTTTCTGTTTTTCATCCAGAATCTCCTGATATCCGTTGTCTAAATATTCCTTACAATACTTATCATACTTCGCATCCAGCTCCTCTGGTTTACATGTAATCATATCTACATAAAACTCCTGCCACATGGCTGTTAAATCTGCTGCATACTCTCCGGTTGCCTCAACACTCTTGGTGAAAACAGGGCTGACCAGTCCATACTGCTCCACTTCTTTTGTGTAATCATAGGATTGTTTGACCAAATCCTCATATCCGGCTGGAGCCAGCGTCCTGATATTGGCCTTTAAATTTTTAGCATCATCACCGTAATCGGCCATTTCCGTAACCAGACACCAGTAATCTTTGTTATTATTATTGGACAGCCTGGATTCTCCTTTGAAATCCTTGACAGGTACTGCGATTTTGTCGGAATCAAGAGTATAATTAACTCCCTCCGCTCCGTTTTGTAAATAAAACAGATTCTCAGGCTGTGACATCCAGTTTAAAAACATCCAGACTGCCGCTCTTTGCTTTTCATCTGTCTTTGAGTTGATTCCCATGACCATTCCATAGGGCGGGTATTTATAGTAGTATGGGTGACCATCTTTTGGTGACTGCGCAGTGGGACTTAAAACAGAAACCTCGGCCTTTGGGTCATTTGCCTTTAAGCTGTTTATTACATCCGTGTTTGCAGAGATATAAAAGGAATAGGTGCCCACATTTCCGGCAACAAAGTCGGCTTTCCATGCAGCATCATCTGCATTTAAATAAAATTCCGGATCAAGAATTCCATCATTGAATTCCTGGTTCATGGTTTTTAAGTAGGCTTTTGTAGCGCTCCAGGTAAGGGGTGCTGCATTGAGATCCAGATAAAGGTTTAAATCCTTTTTATCCGGTGAGGAGCCGATAAAGGGATACTCATAGGTATAGCTTTTATTTATAATCTGCGCTCCCAGCTTGCCAAGCCCAGCTTCCTTCCACGCTTTTGCTGCATCCTGAAGTTCCTCTCTTGTGGCCGGTTTTTCTTTTCCCACCTTATCCAGCCAGTCCTGTCGAATGAGGGTCACCCAGTTGTAATAGATGGGATTTCGCTGTGCAAAAAAGAAGGTGTTTTTCCCATCCAGTTTTCCGTACTGATTTATGATTTTTTCCGCATTTTTATAATAATCCGGTGCATAATACTTTATTTCATCAGGATCCAGCTCCTGCATGGCGCCCTCAGAATTGTAGTTCACCGCCTGAGGCATGTCGTAATGGAAAATGATATCAGGCGCATTGCCGGCTGCAATCATCTGCATGTAATCTGCGATCTCATTCTGCCTGTTGATTGCCACATACTGGACAGTCACATTGTATTTATCCCCAAATTCCTTTTGAATCCAGCGGGTGTAATAATTATTCACCGGATCCCAGCCTTCAAAGCCCCTGTCATACACAGGGATCTTGATGGTTACATTTTCCGGAAAGCCCTTGGAATAATCCGTGTAACTTTTACCCTCCGCTTTTGTTCCGGTTTCTGCTGCCTGGCTGGTTTCTTCTTTCTTACTTTCTTCAGTCGGCGCAGATACCTCTTTTTTTGCGCTGCATCCGGACATCAGCCCGGCGGCCATTGCAAAAGCTGTCCCCCACGCTGCTGCCCTTTTCCAACTCATCCTTTTCCTCATAAATATCCTCCTTCTCTTTTCATTCCAATATCATCAGCCTTTTACTGCACCTATCATGGTTCCCTGCACAAAATATCTTTGTATAAAGGGATAGATGCAGATAATGGGCAGTGTTGCAAAAATAATGCAGGAAGCCTTTAACACCTCCGGATTTGTGATCTGTCCTGCCGCATTTCCTCCCTCTGCCTTAAAGGATTCGCTGGCAGCTACCACCAGATAATAAAGCTTCAGCTGCAGCGGACGTAAATCCACCCGCTGCTTGATGTAAAACAGTGCGTCTGAATATGCATTCCAGCGGCCGACAGCGTAGAACAAAGAAATCGTTGCTATAATGGGTTTGGAAAGCGGTACCACAATATAACTTAATATCTTAAAATGACTGGCACCGTCTATTAAAGCGGACTCAATCAGGCTGTCAGGAATGGAAGCCTTGAAATTATTTTTCATAATCAGGAAATTATAGGCTGCAAAGGATAAAGGCAGGATCATACACCACCAGGTATCCAGCATATGCAGATTGTTCATCAGTAAATAATCCGGTATGGTACCGGCAGTGAAGTACATGGTGAACATGATTAAAAAAGTCATGATTTTTCTGCCTTTCAGCTGAACCCGGCTTAAGGCATAGGCGGCACTTATGGTAAGAAACGTCCCGATCGCCGTGAAGGAAACAGTTACAATTATGGATACATACAGGGATCTTACAATGGATGCATCCTGTAAAACCTTTCTGTAAGCATCAAAGTTAATTCCTTTTGGTAGCAGAAAGATCTTATTTGCTATGACATAGGCTTCCCTGCTGACCGACTTGGCAAATATGTGAATAAACGGAATCAGGCATGTCATAGATATCACAAGGAGCAGAACATGAAAAAATAAGTCAGTTACAAAATCCTTTCTTCTCACTCTGGTCTGATTTTTGCTCATCGTCTTCCCCTCCTTATATGAGACCGTCTTCACCCAGCTTCTTGGCTATGAGATCAGCCCCAACCACAAGAGCCAGACCAATCACGGACTGGAACAGCCCCAGTGCGGTCGCTTCGCTGAATTTTCCGCTTTCAATTCCCCATCGGTAGACTAAAACCGGAATGGTAGTGGTAAATTCTGTTGCCTTGGCATTGGCCAGGGCGTACACCCGTTCAAAAGAACCTCCCATCAGCTTTCCCAGATTCATGATCAGCAGTGTTACGATGGTACTTCGTATACACGGAAGTGTTACGTGAATACACTGTTTCAGCCTTCCGGCACCATCCACTCTTGCTGCCTCATAAAGTTCAGAATTCACGCCTGTAATCGCAGCCAGATAGATAATGGTTCCCCACCCCATGGACTGCCAGACTCCGATAAGCACATAGCTGATCAGCCACCAGGTATTCTCCTGAAGAAATGGAACCGGACTGTGACCGGCATTATGAATCAGAACATTCACCACACCGCTGCTGACAGAAAAAAGGGAGTAACCGATTCCTCCGATAATGACCCATGACAAAAAATGAGGCAGATATAAAAGTGTCTGCATAACACTTTTAAAATACCGGTTCTTGATTTCATTCAGGATCAGAGCTAAAATGACCGGCATTGGGAAACCAAAAACCAGATCCAGGATGTTTAACAACAGAGTATTAGTTAATGCCTGACCAAAATCCCTCTTGCCAAAAACCTTTTGAAATATGGAAAATCCCACCCAGTCACTACCGGCATACCCCTTAGCCACCTTATAATCCTTAAATGCAATGGACAGTCCGCTGTATGGCAGGAATTTAAAGATCAGAATAAAAAGCATGGGAAGAACCATGAGTACGTAAAGCTGCCAGTCCCGCTGCAAATAACGAATAAACCGGTTCCTGTTTTTCTGTTTTCTCTCACTGTGAGCTGACCTTATTTCAGATTTAACCATAATATCCTCCCATCTCCCCGATAATCCATAACTATATTATAAAAAATGCACAATTCAGTTTCCAATCAAAACAACCTGTAAACTATGCAGTTTCAATCATTTATTATTACGGAACATGGAAATGTCACAGCATTTTTTCCTCATTTTTCGAGCAATACTGCGGATTTTAATGTTTTATGGCTTTCTTTTTAATTACCCAGGCAATTATTGATCTATTAGTGATTGAAATAAGAATTAGACATCATGTATAATTACAGAAGTGAAATGAGGAGGTATCAGGAATATATGTCTAAAAAGAAAAAGACTGTTATTGAATTCAGAGATTATGATTTACCAGCTCACTTTCCAGTTCTTCTTCTGACTGGAGATCATTGGAGAATCTCCGATGTTCCATCCGGGCGCCTCCATATCCATAACTGCCTGGAAATCGGAGTATGCGAGACGGACAGCGGAACGATTAAATTTGAAGATACCACTTACCCCTTTTATGCCGGAGACGTCACTGCCGTATCCTGTGATATTCCCCACACCACATACAGCGCACCTGGAACCAACAGCAAATGGTCTTATTTATTCGTAGATATGGGCGAACTTCTCCACCCATTCTTTTCTGGTACAGATCTTCACAATGTAGAACTCTTCTCCTTTTTGGAACATCATTTAAGCCTAATTATGGGAAAAACAAAATATCCGGTCATTTATTCCATTGTCACCGAAATAATAGAAGAGCTGAAAAAGAAAGAACCTGGTTATGAGCTTGCTGTGCGGGGGCTTTTTCTGGCACTGGCAGCCAATCTTATGAGAGCGGCTTCCTTAAACCACAAGAAAAAAGACCAGACACCTGAAAATGCGCTGGTCATTGCACCGGCTCTGGAATTTATCCGGTATCATTATATGGAAGACTTTCCCATGGAACAGCTTGCTGCTTTATGCAGCTTAAGCCCCGCCCATTTCAGAAGGCTGTTTTCTTCTGTCATGGGTAACCGCCCCTTGGAATACTTAAATACCACCCGCATCAGAAAAGCAGCGGATTTACTCCGCATGACGGAAGAATCCGTTTTAAACATTTCCGAGCGGGTGGGGTTCCACTCCATCTCAAGCTTTAACCGGCATTTCCTCGCCACTATGGGAGAAACTCCCAAAGACTGGCGAAAACAGATGTCTATCCTGAAGGACCAGTCGCTGTTTAAATACAATGGCTGGATGTATGCGGAGGTTTTGAAGAAAAAATAGCTGCCTGTTCATTGTGCTTACTTTATATCTATTACTTCCTTTGCCATAGCCGTCAGAGAATTTAATTCAACATTTTCAAATGTAAACAGAAGATAATCAATTCCATTCTCGGACCAGTTTACTGATTTGAGCAGCTTGCGTTCTTCCTGATCGGATCCATAGCTGATCATCATTTTTCCTTCTTCCTGAAGTTTCTTATCTTCCTCAGAAGGCTCTTGCCCCTCCGGCAGGAAAACATACTGCATTTCAGCGGAATTCAATTCAACACCCTGATAAACCTCTTTCTGACCAGGCTGGTTTTCTGCGGAAATTGTATCCTGGTGCACATGGCTAGACAGTACTACCTGAGAATTCTCACCATAATCAGCGTATGCTTCTGAATAGGTAATGACCTGATTATTATCTTCATCCATTCCCTTTACATGAGAAATATTGCCTTTCACAAATGCCATGCCATTTGTGAATTTGTCGGGAAACTTTGGAGATGCTTTCATCTGATCTTTTGATAATTCCCGTAATTCCGTTAAGGTATTTACATTTTTATCAGTTCCACTTACAAAGCTTGTGATTTTACCTGCTGCAACTGCAGTAACAGTTCCTAATACTGTAATGATAACCATTGCCGTAAATGCTGCCGCCAATTTATTTCTTCTAAATTTCATACAATTACTCCTTTTGCTTAATTTTTTATGGATTTCCAGTAGCCGCCGTTCTTCGTCCATATCCGGGGTTATGGAATCCAGTTCTGTTTTTATGAAGCGTTTAAAATCGTTCTCTGAGGTTCTAGCCATGGCAAATCCCCCTCTCCTTTTCCCCTTCTGTGATGTTTTCAGCTTCCAGAAGGCTCTTTAACAGTTTCCTTGCCTTAAACAGGCGGGATTTCACTGTGCCCTCCATCGTTCCGGTTACCCTGGCGATTTCCTTTGTACTTAACTCATTGTAGTAATACAAAAGAATCACTGTACGGTATTTTACATCAAGTCTTTTGAGCGCATCACGGATCTGTTCTGCAGTTTCAGCCTCCAAAACCGCTCCCAACGGTCCTTTTTCCCTTTCATCTTCCTCAATCCACTCTGCTCTGCACTGATCTTCCTCCTGATCCAGAATACCTTCAAACGAGAGTTCAAACCTGCTCTTCTTCCTTTTCTCAGTCCGCCAGGCAGTTCTCACCAGAATCTGATAGAGCCATGGTTCAAATCGTTCCGGTTCTCTTAATTTATCTCTGTGAAGAAAGCATTTTACAAAAGTCTCCTGCAGGATGTCCTCACTGTCAGACCGGTTGCCAGTGATAAAATACGCCATACGGTATAGCTTACCGGAACAGGAACGGTATAACTCGTCAAATGCAGCTTCGCTTCCGCCAAGCATGCGTTCCACCAAAGCCTTCTTTTCTTCGTTCATAACCTGTTTCCTTTCCTTTTTTAGATGCATCTATATACTAAGAGTCATCAAAATCCTGAATGGTTCATTTTTTTATTTTTAAATTATACTTCGGCTTGTATCTGCCAGTCAAAAGAAATATAATAGGGCGTAATGGTGTTAAAAAACGAAAAATCGGAGGATAGACGAATGCCGCGTATATTATTAGTTGAAGACGATAAGGCAATCGCTAAAAACCTAATGCTTTTGCTGAGCTCGGAAGGCTTTACAGTCACCCACGCCTCTTCCCAGGGGGAGGCTCTTGCCTTACTTGGCGGGAATAAATCTGACCTGGCACTTATTGATATTTCTCTGCCTGATGGAAATGGTTTGATTGTCTGCTCAGAGATGAAAGAAACCCAGGATATTCCGGTTATCTTTCTGACGGCTTCCGGCGATGAAGCCAGTGTGGTTACCGGGTTAAATATGGGCGCAGATGACTATATTACAAAACCTTTCCGCCCCCGGGAATTAATAGCACGTATCAGAACCTCCCTTCGAAAAAGCGGGCGTACCGGATCGGATTTTGAGATTTGCGGGCTTCGTGTGGATACATCGAGCGGTATCGTAAAAAAGAACGGCTGTGAAGTTTTTCTTTCCGCATTGGAATACCGTCTTTTGCTGGTGTTTCTAAACAACCCCAAACATATTATTACAAGGGCAATGCTGCTTGACGAATTGTGGGACGCTGCGGGCGAGTATGTCAATGACAATACACTGACCGTGTATATCAAACGTCTGCGGCTGAAGATAGAGGACGACCCTGCAAGTCCACGGATCATTGTGACCGTCCGGGGGACCGGGTATCGATTGGGGGGCGGCCATGCTTCGGAATAGAGAGTTTCGGCAGTTTGCCATTTTGTTCTCCTTAATGGCTGTCATCACAGTTATTCTTGGATTTGCAATCAGCAGGTTGGCGGGAATCCTTGCCGCCTCTTCTTCTGCTGCCTTTGGAACAGCATTTTTTGCATTTACCAGAGCCCGGTATAAAAACCTTGCCCGGATTTCAGCCCAGATTGACCTTGTACTTCATAATGCCGATCATCTCTATATCGGCGAATCGGACGAGGGAGAACTTTCCATACTGCACAGCGAGATAGCGAAAATGACGCTGCGTATCCGGGAGCAGAATGAAGCGTTAAAAAAAGAAAAGAAACATCTTGCCGATTCACTGGCTGACATAGCCCACCAGCTTAAAACCCCGCTTACATCCGTAAACCTCATTCTGACATTGCTGGCAGACAGTCCGGAAGAAATCCAGAAGAAGGCACTTTTGCGGGAAATGGAAGGATTGCTTGTACGAATGGACTGGCTCATTACCACTCTGTTAAAATTATCCCGCTTAGACGCAGGCATTGTGGAGTTTAAGCAGGAGATGACAGAGGTAAACAGTCTGATCCGCTCTGCACTCCGCCCATTTCTCATCCAAATGGAACTTCACAATATGGATCTTCAAATCGATGTTCCGGAGGGGCTGTTTATTAAGGGCGACCAAAACTGGCTTTCGGAGGCATTGCAGAACATCTTTAAAAATTGTATAGAAAGTGCAGGCGAAATGGGACGGCTTCAAATTAAATGTTCAGACACCCCGCTGTTTACCGGGATTACCATTCATGACAGCGGTACAGGTTTTAAAAAAGAAGATCTGCCCTGCCTGTTTGACCGGTTTTACCGTGGAAAAAAAACAGATACCTCCGGATACGGAATTGGACTTTCTCTCTGCAAGATGATTATAACAGGGCATGGTGGGACAATTACCGCGAAAAACCACCCTGAGGGAGGCGCTGTTTTTACCATACGTTTCCCAAAGTGACGAATCTCTCACCGGAAAGTCACCAGGATGTAAGTGAAAAGTTCTATTATATGGGTAAACCATGAGAAAGGAGACTCACATAATGGAGTTCTTGAAAATTGAAAATCTGTGCAAGGTCTACGGAAAAGGCGAAAACCAGGTTACCGCACTTGACCATGTTTCTCTTACAATCGAAAAAGGTAGTTTTACTGCTGTCATCGGTTCCTCCGGCTCAGGCAAGTCCACATTGCTTCATATCATCGGGGGCGTAGACGTGCCCACAAGCGGAAAGGTGTATTTAGACGGACAGGATATATACGCCCAAAACAATGAAAAACTGGCTATCTTCCGCAGGCGCCAGGTCGGACTGATTTACCAGTTTCATAACCTCATCCCCACTCTCAACGTGGTGGAAAACATCACCCTCCCTGTCCTGATGGACAAACGGGCAGTCAATGAGGAGCGGCTGAATGATCTGCTTAACATGCTGGGACTTGAAGACCGGAAAACCCACTTACCCAATCAGCTTTCCGGCGGTCAGCAGCAGCGGGTTTCCATCGGACGCGCTTTAATGAACGCCCCGGCTGTCATGCTTGCGGATGAACCCACCGGCAGTCTTGACAGCCGAAATGGACATGAAATTATCAGGCTGTTGAAAGAAAGCAATAAAAAATATGGTCAGACCCTTATTCTCGTCACTCATGATGAAAATACAGCCCTGCAGGCAGATCGCATTATCGGCATATCAGACGGCAGAGTCACGCGGGATGAGAGGCTGGTGCAGTCATGAATGTTTTTAACAAAGTTACCTTACAGAGCATGAAGAAGAACCGTACCAGAACGATTGTCACGATAATCGGAGTTGTTTTATCTGCCGCCATGATTACAGGAGTCGCAGCCTTTGGCACCTCCCTTTTAAATTTTCTTGTAAGGGCTTCTATTGCAAAGCACGGGGGATGGCACGTTGAGTTTTTAGATGCAAATTCCTCTTTTATCCAGGAACGGGCCCACGACAAGGGAGTTAAAAATACTGCAGCCTTTGAAAATATCGGCTATGCCGTGCTTGACGGAGCAAAGAGCCCCGAAAAGCCCTATCTCTTTATCGCCGGATTCGGCGAGGATGCCTTTCATACTCTGCCCATAAAACTGATTTCCGGCAGGCTTCCTGAAAACAGCAGTGAAATTCTCATCCCGGCCCACGTTGCAGCAAAAGGCGGTGTCCGGTTCAAGGTCGGCGATACACTTTCCCTTTTGGTTGGAAACCGTGTGGAAGGAAACAAATCTCTTAATCAGCACAATCCTTATCAGTCGGGGGAATACCCTGGATCTGTGAAAGAAACAATTGTGCCAAAGGAAGAGAAAACCTACAAGGTTGTGGGAATCTGTGAAAGACCTGGATTTGAAGAACATACTGCACCTGGATATACTCTGATTACAAAATCCGACAGCAAAGATCAGGCAGACAGCTTCAGTCTGTTTGTCACATTGAAAAACCCGCACCAGGTCATGGCTTACGCCGGGCGCACAGCGGGTTCGTCTGCTTACGTCCTCAATGATTATTTACTGAGTCTCATGGGCATTTCGGACAACAATCTGTTTCACATGTTACTGTACACAGTTGGCGCAATACTGGTTGCGATCATAATGACAGGTTCCATTTTTCTGATTTATAATTCGTTCAACATCTCCCTGAACGAACGCATACGCCAGTTTGGAATTCTCTCCTCCGTGGGCGCTACTGCAACGCAGCTGCGAAATTCAGTATTGTTTGAAGGACTTTGCATTGGTGTCATCGGCATACCCATTGGCGTAATAACCGGTATCGGCAGCGTCTGGCTCCTGCTTCCCATTGTTGCAGGGAAACTTAAAAACATTCTCTACATTACTGTACCTTTGACCTTGTCAGTATCATTCTCTGCCATCGCCGCCGCTGCTGCGGTCAGTCTGGTTACCATTTTGATTTCAGCCTATATACCAGCCAGGAAAGCCGCAAACACCCCCGTTATGGAAAGCATACGGCAAACCAATGAGATTAAAACAGAATCAAAAGCCGTAAAAACAGCAAAATTTCCTCAGCGCTTTTATGGCTTGGAGGGAACTCTTGCCCTTAAGAATTTTAAGCGAAACAAGAAGCGCTACCGCAGCATTGTACTGTCCCTTATCTTAAGTGTGGTTCTGTTTGTATCTGGAAATTCTTTTGGATCTGCATTAAAACGGCTTTCACAACAGTATATCGTAAATATAGACTATGATATCCTGTTTTCCTCTGAAGACATGGGCGACAGCGAACTTTTTTACCTTTATGACAAACTGAAAACCGCTGATGGAGTCTATGAAAGCTCCTGCCAGGAGGTTTTCCCCTATTTCTGTACAGTTAAAACAGAAGATCTTTCAGACCGTTACCGGGAATATGCGGGTGATACAACAGACAGCGAAACGATTGATCTGTCAATGGACCTCCAGTTTATTCCTGACAGTGAGTATCAGGAATTCATAAGAAAATTGAACTTGCCGCCAGAAGAATATACCGGAGCCGGCGGGAAAATGATTGCCATTGCCAAACAACAGGTCGATCAAAAAGATGCACCTCCGGAAGTATTTGATCTGTTTGGTGAACGTTCCATTCGCTGCAGTATCGCACCCGAAGCAAATAACCAGCCATCGATGGGACAGGAACAAAACACGGATATTACATTTGTGGATACCTATCCGGTGGATCCACCCCCAAAGCAGTCTTCCGCAGGCAGGCAGAATCTGTTTATGATGGTGGTGCCTTATTCAATGAAAGAGAAATTTGAAACCCAGAATCTTCAGGCAAATGCAGGCCTGGCATTCCGGTCAAAGAATCCAACCCAGTCAGCAGCAGAAATGGAAGCAATGATTCAGAGCCTGGGCATTACATCTGCATATACCCTGTACAATGTATACGGGATAATGGAACAGTACCGCAGTATATCCTTTGTTATTAATGTATTTACTTATGTTTTCGTCATTATGATTTCACTGATTGCAGCCGCTAATGTGTTTAACACAATTTCCACCAATATCAGGCTTCGCAGACGGGAACTGGCCATGCTCCGCTCCATTGGAATGTCAGAACGTGCCTTTAACCGGATGATGAATTTCGAGTGTATCTTTTATGGCATAAGGACACTGCTGTTCGGGCTTCCCTTAGCGGGAATCATCTCATGGCTGATTTACAAAGGACTGGCATCCGTAGAAAAGATGGAATATTTCGATTTTCTATTCCCCTGGGGCAGTATGGCCGTCAGTACATTTGGTGTGTTCTTTCTTGTATTTATTACAATGACGTATGCCACCCGCAAGATAAAAAAAGAAGATATCATTGACGCACTTCGGGATGATATGACTTGATTGATTATAGGGGACAAAAAAAGAAGAATCAAAGGTGTTCCGTCTCTGATTCTTCTTTTTATTGTGTTAAACCGGATCAATCATGGGAGCCATCAGGCCTTACCCGCTTCTTTCTTAAAAATCTCCATAAACTCTTCTCCGGTAATGGTCTCCCGTTCCAACAGATACTCTGCGATTTCATGAAGCTTGTTTAAATTGTTCTTTAAAATTTCATAAGCCTTCTGGTGCTGCTGCCGCACAATTCCTATCACCGCTTCATCAATCCGCTTTGCGGTATCAGGGGAACAGGCAAGGGAAGTATCTCCGCCCAGATACTGATTGGACACTGTCTCAAGTGCGACCATATCAAATTCATCGGTCATGCCGTAACGGGTAACCATGGCCCTTGCAATTCTTGTGGCCTGTTCAATATCGTTGGAGGCACCGCTGGTGACTGTCTGAAAAATCAGTTCCTCTGCTGCCCTTCCGCCGGTAAATGTAGCAATCTTATTGAGCGCCGCATCCCTGGTCAGAAGATGGCGTTCTTCTTCATCCACCTGCATGGTATATCCAAGTGCTCCTGAGGTTCTGGGTATAATGGTAATTTTATGAACTGGTGCGGATTGTGTCTGGGAAGCTGCAACCAGCGCATGTCCCACCTCGTGGTATGCAATGATCTTCTTTTCTTCCACATTGACTGAGGCGTCCTTTTTCTGATATCCGGCGATGACCACTTCCACGCTTTCCTCCAGATCAGTCTGAGTCACTGTTTTCCTTCCCATGCGGACAGCTCTTAGTGCAGCTTCATTAATCATATTTGCTAACTCCGCTCCGCTTGCACCTGAGGTGGCAAGGGCGATTCCATGAAAATCCACATCATCGGAAAGCTTCACATTTTTTCCATGTACTTTTAAAATGGCTTCGCGCCCGTTTAAGTCCGGCAGTTCCACGGGTATCCGGCGGTCAAAACGGCCGGGGCGCAGAAGGGCTTTATCTAAGGAATCCGGGCGGTTGGTAGCAGCCAGAATCACAACTCCTTTTTTGCCGTCAAATCCATCCATCTCAGCCAGAAGCTGATTAAGGGTCTGTTCCCGCTCGTCATTGCCGGAAAATCCGCCTCCGTCACGCTTCTTTCCAATGGTATCAATCTCATCAATAAATACGATACAGGGCGCTTTATCATTGGCCTGTTTAAATAAATCACGGACTTTCGCAGCCCCCATACCTACAAACATCTCTACAAATTCGGAACCGGATATGGAGAAAAACGGGACATGAGCTTCTCCTGCCACTGCTTTGGCAAGAAGAGTTTTACCTGTTCCTGGAGGTCCCACAAGCAGGGCTCCTTTGGGAAGGGAGGCTCCGATAGAGGCATATTTACCAGGATTATGAAGGAAATCCACGATCTCCTTTAATGCTTCCTTTGCTTCTTCCTGACCGGCTACATCAGTGAAATTTTTTCCAGTTTCAGATTCTGCATATATTTTCGGATTGGATTTACCAAAAGACATGGTATTTCCGCCCATCCTCTTTTGCATCTGACCGGATAAAAAGTTACCCAGAAATACAAAAATCAGTATAGGAACAATCCAGGTTAAAAGAATGGATACCAGGGGAGACATCTGCTGAACAATGGTCTTTTCAAATTCTACGTTGTGGGCAATCAGCCTTTCTGTCAGCGTTTCATCCGGCCAGATCCCCGTCTTGTAAACGGCGTAAACCGGTTTACCCTCCCAGTCCTTTTTTCCTGTATCGGATTTAAACTGGATCTCCGTTTCAGTTTTGGCAACTGCCTGAATCTTACCCTGGTCCACCATCTCCAGGAATGTGCTGTAGGGTACCTCAGTCACTGCTTTCGACTGGAGCCACGGCACAGCCATGGCATTGAATAAAATCATCAATATCAATACAATCATGTAATAATAAATAAATGGTTTCTTATGGTTCTTTCCAGAATTCCCATCATCTTTTAATCCCATCGCGCTCCTCCTTTTTCTTTTGAATCCGGTTTAATACCGATTCCGTAAACACACATGCCTGATCTAAATCTTCTTTATTGGGATGGAGCATGGCATCTTCATAGGCTGCTATCATCTCCCTGATCTGGGGTGTATCATGCTGTGCCCGCATCTGTCTGCACTTCTCCAGCACTTTAGGCCCCATCTTACCTCCGCATAAAAAGCATCCCAGGTACTCATTATCTTCCGGCAGAAAAACAGAAACCTGCTTTTCTACCTGCTTTAAATATTCTTTATTTTCAAATATTCCGCAGGTACCAAACAAAGCAATCTTTTTGCCATGGAGGTCGGAGAGGAATTCAATCACTTCTGTTGTACATATTCCCCTGTTGTTCCAGAATCCTACAAAATACGTATCTGCTTCTTCTCCATGGTACTCCTCCAGATTAACAATATCCTTCGATTTTCCCGGAAGCGCTTCGAAAATCTTCATGGCTACCTTCTGAGTGTTTCCGGTTTTACTTGTATACACAACTAAATAGTCCATATATTTCGCCTCCTCTATCAATAAAATATACTAAAACCTTGCATTTATCAATAGATTCCGGTAAATGTTAATACAATTTATGATTCTTTTAGAATTTATACTTCTTCTTTTATAAGAATAAAAAAAGAGGGTGGTGCAGATAAATTTCTGCAACATCCTCCATGCATTTCCGGTTATAAATTTGCCGCCGCTTCTTTCATAATTCTCTTAGTCTCATCTAAATCTTCCTGAGTATGAGCGGCTGATAAAAACAGAATCTCAAACTGAGAAGGCGCTGTGTATATTCCATGCTCAAGGAGATAATGAAAATACTTTGCATACAACCCTGTATCCGATTTTAAAGCCGATTCATAATCCACCACCGGATGTTCCGTAAAAAATACGCTGAATAAGGAACCCGCCTGGTTAACCTGTGCCTTTGGAAGTACCTCTTTCAAAGTCTGCACCAGTGTATCCGCTTTTTTCTCCAGAGAGGAATAGAGATCCGGCCGTTCCATCAGGGCTTTCACAGTTGCAATTCCTGCCGCAGCTGCAATGGGGTTTCCCGACAGTGTTCCTGCCTGATATACCTTTCCAAGAGGCGATACAACTTCCATAATTTCTTTACGTCCGCCGTAAACCCCCATGGGCATGCCGCCTCCCGCAATTTTACCAAGAGTGGTCAGATCAGGTTTGACCTTATAATATTCCTGAGCTCCCCCAAGCGCCATACGAAAGCCTGTAATCACCTCGTCAAAGATTAAAAGGGCTCCGTGCCTGGTTGTAATGTCTCTTAAAAATTCAAGAAAACCTGGTTTAGGAACCACCAGTCCCATATTTGCTGCAACAGGCTCCACCACAATCGCAGCGATCTCCCCGGGATACTGACGAAACAGCTCTTCCACTGTATCTTCCTGATTGTAACCGGCTAACAGCGTGTGTCTGGTATAGGAAGCAGGCACACCGGCGCTGTCCGGCGCGCTGCCTGTCAGGGCTCCGGAACCTGCCTTTACCAAAAGTCCATCGGAATGTCCGTGATAGCATCCTTTAAATTTAATGATCTTATCTCTTCCCGTAAAGCCCCTTGCTGCACGAATGGCGCTCATCACAGCTTCCGTTCCCGAGCTTACCATTCTCATCATTTCCATGGAGGGGATGCATTGTGTAATCAGCTTTCCAAGCTCCAGCTCTCTTCTTGTAGGTGCACCATAGGACAAACCGGAAAGGCAGGCCTCTCTGACTGCTTCTACCACAGGCTTATATGCATGTCCCAGAATACAGGGCCCCCAGGAATTTACATAATCAATGTATACATTTCCATCTTCATCATAGATATGGGATCCTTCTGCTTTTTTAATAAAAACAGGAACTCCTCCTACGGAGCCAAAGGCCCTCACAGGGCTGTTGACCCCGCCTGGAAAACAGTTACCGGACTCTTCAAATAGTTTTTTTGACTCTTCTGTGTTCATCGTAATTTACTCCTTTTCCCTGCACCAGTCCTGACAGATGACTTCTGTCAGCCCCGAAATACTGTATACCGGTGCAATTAAATCTGCTTCTCTTCCATACCGGTAAAGTGCCTTTGCAGTGATATCACCGATGCAGACCACCTTTAAAGAAGCAAGAGAGGGAAGTACTTTCTCTCTTTCTCCCTGGAAAAATGCATCTACACCCGAAGCACTTGCAAATGTTAAATAATGAAGGGGAGCCAATACCTTTTCCATACTCTCCGGTTCACCTTTTTTATACGCCACATCATAAAGCACAATATCATCATAAAACACCCCGGCTTCATCAAGGATCCGGTTAAGTTCCGGCGATCCGCCTCCAGACCTTGGTATGAGCAGACGGTCCTCTTTTGTAAGCAGGGATTTTAATCCTTCTGCAAGATCCTTTACCTGATAGCAGTCAGGGATATAATCCGCATAAAAACCGGATTTAAGCAGTTCATCTCCCGTTCCTTTCCCAATTGCCGCAAACTTTATGGTTCCCAGTGAACGCAAATCATAACCGCCTTCAAAAAGCCCGGTAAAAAATTCCCTCACCGCATTGGCACTGGTAAATACCAGCCAGGAGTAGGACTTAAGCCTTTTATACGCTTCATTCATCGCCTCACCGGACCGGTGGGACTCCATGGATAAAGTCAATACATCGTCAGTCGTTCCTCCAAATTTTAAAAGCTCCCGGCGAAGCCTTCCTGCAAACGACTCTGTTCCGGTAATGCCGATCCTGCAGCCCTTTAACGGCAGACTTAACGTAGAGGAAAAATCCAGAGCCGCCACATCTCCTGCCACAATAATTGCAGGACTTTTAATCTCTGCCTGTTCTGCCATGCTTTCAATATCTGCAAGAGTTCCCCTCACCGTTCTCTGTTCCGGAAGAGTTCCATTTTCAATCACGGCTGCCGGTGTATCCTCTGGCTTTCCATTTTTAATTAATCCATGGACAATCAGAGAGAGATTGGAAAGACCCATTAAAAACACCAGAGTTCCGGAAAGCTTTGCAAAGGAATCAAAATCAGGTGGAAGTGTCCCATTATCAGAAAGTGTATGTCCTGTCATTACATGAAAACTCCGGCTCACAGCTCTGTGAGTCACGGGAATCCCGGCCATGGAAAGTGCTGCCACCGCTGAAGTCACACCGGGAACCACCTCAAAGGGGATTGCCGCTTCTGAAAGTGCCAGAATCTCCTCTCCTCCCCGTCCAAATACAAAAGGATCTCCTCCTTTTAAACGGACCACGTTTAAGCCTTCCTCTGCCAGTTCCACTAAGAGGCGGTTAATCTCCTCCTGTTTCATGGAATGGGCCCCTGCCCGCTTCCCCACATAAATCTTTCTGCAGTGGTCTGGCACTTCACCCAGAAAATAATCCGAAGCAAGGGAGTCATAAACCAGCGCATCGCAGCTTCCAAGCCGATCCAGTCCTTTCCGGGTAATGAGACCGGGGTCACCTGGTCCCGCACCGACTAAGTATACCACTCCATTTTTCTTCATGACATCCTCCATTTTCAATTAAAGTCTCTTTGCCGCCTGTTCTGCCAGACTGTCCAGTTCCTCTGTTTTTCCCTGAAGATGAATTTTTTTCACCTGGTCCTCTCTGCTGCTGATTCCAAAGACCTCGATCTGCCCTTCTTTTATACGGGAATAAACTCCCACCGGTTCATGACAGCCTGCATTTAAAAGCTTCAGTATCTTCCGCTCCAGGGTCAGGCATAACCTGGCATCCTTATTCTCAATTGCCGAAATCCCGGGCCAGGTCTCCATCCCCACTCTTCCTTCTACAGCAAGAATTCCCTGTCCTCCAGCCGGAATCATGGTCTCACAGTCAAAATAATGGTAATCAAAGGCCGGGTCTGACTGAATGCCCAGACGGTTTAATCCTGCTGCTGCAAGGATAATTCCATCAAAATCCCCTTCCAAAAGACGCTTTAAACGTGTCTGTACATTACCTCTTAAATTCTCACACCGGACCGGAATCCCCTTCCATAAGAAGCTTCCGATCTCTTCGATCTGGATCCTTCTGCGTAAGCTGGAAGTACCAATGATAATCTCATCTTTTTTATTTAAATCACTGCCTTTTAAGGTGATCAGCACATCTCTCGGATCCTCACGCTCAGGAACCGCCACAATTCCCAGGCCTTCCTTTAAATCCATGGGAAGATCCTTTGCGCTGTGGACAGCCAAATCAATCTCTCCCTGCAGGAGCGCATCTTCAAACTCAGTTACAAACACACCTTTTCCGCCAAACTCCAAAAGCGGCTTATTGAGTATCCGGTCTCCTTCTGTCTGCTTTTTCACCAGCTGGGCTGTAATCCCGGGAGAAACTCTTATCAAAGCATCCGCAACCAGCTGGGTCTGGGCTACGGCAAGTGCACTTTTTCTGGTCCCTATGCGTATTATTTCACTGTTCATGTTCCCCAAGTTTCCTTTCTATCAGTTCTATGGCCTGCTCTCTGGTAAATACTCCTCCCTGCCTGATTCCCTCTTTTACCATGGTCTTAAAAATCTCAGTTCTGACCGGAAGGGAGGGTACCTTTTCCTTTACCAGCTCCCGGTACGTGCCAAGCTGGCTGGCGAGCATTCCAAATCCTGAGGGAATTGCTTCTTTAAATCTTTTTTTTAAGTATTGGGCAATGGTAGGAGAACTGCCTCCCGTGGATATTCCCACCACAATATCCTCCTCCTTAATCAAAGCCGGAAAAATAAAACTGCATTCTTCCTGTACATCTACCACATTCACAGGAATCTTCCGACGCCTGCAAAAAACAGATATGTGTCTGTTCAGTTCTTCATCTGACGTTGCGGCAATGACAAAATCCGCCTCCTGTATATCCCTGTCTTCAAACCCACGCTTAATGAGAGTCATGGTTTTCTCACATTGGGAAGCAAGCTGTTCCATCTCTGGAATCATCTCCACGGCAACCACGGTAATTTCCGGTCCGAAGTCCTTTAATACAAGTGCCTTTCTGTAAGCCACCATTCCTCCGCCTGCAATCAGGCACTTTTTCCCTTCAAGCTCTACAAAAAACGGAAAATAAGCCATTGTCACTCCTCCCTTATCCAGTCCTTTAAACCATCTAAAGTCCGAAGCACCACCTTTAACTCTTCGCTGGTAACATGATCCCGAATACGGTATAAAAGGGTATCAAGCCTCTTTCCAGACAATGCCTCTTTTAATTCTTCCATTTGAGAAATGTAAGGGTGAAATAAAACTTCCTTTAACGCTCCATCCAGTTCTTCTTCCATAATTTCTCTGGCACAGTCCAGTTCTTTCAGCTTAATTTCTGTATTGTTCTTAGATAATGTTTCAAAATAGTCAATGTCAAATAAAGTGAGTCCGGGTAAATCCCTGATCTCAGGGTCCATATCAACAGGAACCGCTACATCAATAAAAAGCCGTTCTTTTCCTGGTCTCATACATTTGTCCAGTTCTTCTCTGGTTACAGTATAGTGAGGTCCTGACGTTGCACTGATTATCACATCCATATCATCCATATGTTTGTAGCGTTCTTTGTAATCCACTTCCCGGATCCGGTCGCTGTCCACTTTCAGCAGCAGGTCTGAGGAATGGGTTCTCACGGTTCCCGTCACCCGGATTCCAGGCTTGCACAACAGATTCTTGGTTATGGTACTGCCCATCTTCCCTGTCATGCCAATGACCATTACGTCTTTGTACTCTCCCTCCCTGTTTAAATGAAATACTTCATTCGCAACAAGTGTTGCTATGGAAAGAGGGGTTCTGGAAAGTCTGGTATCCGTTTTAATCCGTTTTGCTGCAGCCATGGCTTTTTGAAATAACACATTCAGCTCATAATCCGCAGCCCCTTTTTCTTTGGAATACTGATACGCTTCTCTTACCTGTCCCAGTATCTCATCTTCCCCTAAAACCATGGAATCAAATCCACAGGCAACCTTAAACAAATGACGGATGGCACTCTCTTCATTATATACATTTAGATACTTAATTAACTCTCCCAGGCGCACTCCCTTTAACCCGGCAACCTCCCGCTGGAGCTCACCAATGGCATATTTTGATCCTGAAACATAGATCTCACTGCGGTTGCAGGTACAAAGCACAACTACGCCTGTTATAGAATCCTTATTCAATAGTCTGTCTGTTAATTCAGCCTTTTCTTTCGTACTGAAGGCAAACTTTTCTCTGATATTCACCGGAGCTTTTTTATGGCTCACACTCATACAATACATGTTCTTTCCAGCTTTCTTCTCTTAACCTTGTAATTAAAACCACGTTCCTATTCTACCACAACCCCATACACAGGGCAATGGAGTGTTAAAACTCCAATTGCATTTTTTCAGATGCCATGTATAATAAGAGAAATACTTTTGAATAGGAGAACATGCATATGAAGATAAGAAGTGTAAAACCAGAAGATGCTGATCTGCTGATAAAAATGTTAAAGCAGCTGGATACGGAAACCAGTTTTATGATGTATGAACCTGGAGAACGGACAGCAACGGCTGATGATATGAAACATAGAATCGAACAGTGGGAAAAATCCGGTTCCCTTTTTCTTCTGCTGGAAAATGAGGGCGATTTCGCTGGTTTTCTTTCAGCCTCCAGAGGAGAACCCCGAAGAATCCGCCACTGTGCCTATCTGGTCATTGGAATTTTAAAAGACTACAGAGGACATGGATATGGAGCAATGCTTTTTCAGAAAATGGAACAATGGGCAAGAGAAAATGGAATAACAAGACTGGAACTGACCGTCATGGCTGAGAATGAGCAGGCACGCCATTTGTATGAAAAAATGGGATTTATCATTGAAGGGAAGAAAGAACGTTCCATGATTGTAGATGGTATAGAGGCTGATGAATATTATATGGCAAAACTTTTGTAAGCGAAATTGACTAAAGTCAGTCTTGACAAGATAAAATAGTCGTGATACAGTGAACATAGAAAAGGAACAGCCGCCCACAAGGGGTTGACCTGTTAAAGAGATAGCGAAGCCACCCAGTAACCGCCAAGTATACCAGGGTGGTTTTTGCTATGTATTATTACTTACAATACGAAAAAATGAATGTAAGTAATGCCAAAATGAAAAGACCAAAAGTCATTAAATCCTTGAAGTCAAATTTCATAGACATCACCCCCACTCTATCAAAGAATGAGGTCAACACACCCTGTAACGCGAATGTTCCATATCTCTATGGTAACATATTCCTTTTTAATCTTCAATTGAATTTTATATACTATAAAAAATCAGAAAAACCGGAACTTCCTATCACGTAACAGGATCCCCGGTTTTTCATATTATTCTTTTAAAGCACCTTGCTTAAAAACAGTTTCAGCCTGTCATTCTTTGGATTTGCAAAAAATTCTCCAGGTTCGTTCTCCTCCAGAAAGTAACCGCCATCCATAAACATAACCCTGGTGGCCACCTCTCTGGCAAATCCCATCTCATGGGTAACAACAACCATGGTCATCTTTTCTTCAGCCAGTTCCCGCATAACGGTTAATACTTCTCCAACCATCTCAGGGTCAAGTGCAGAAGTCGGTTCATCGAACAGCATAACATCCGGATTCATACACAATGCACGGACTATGGCAATTCTTTGCTTCTGTCCGCCGGAAAGCTGATTGGGATAGGCATCCGCCCGGTCTGCCAGACCTACCTTATGAAGAAGCTTTATCGCCTGTTCTTTTGCTTCTTTTTCACTTTTTCCCTGCAGCTTCACCGGTGCAATAGTTAAGTTCTTTAAAATTGTCATATGGGGGAATAAGTTAAACTGCTGGAAAACCATTCCCATTTTCTGGCGGTGCTTATCAATATCGGTTTTCTTATCCACGATATCCGCGCCTTCAAAAAGAATATGACCCCCGCTGGGCTCTTCCAGCCTGTTTAAGCAGCGCAGGAATGTGCTTTTTCCCGAACCGGAGGGTCCGATGACACAAACCACATCTCCCTTGTAAATATCAACGGAAATGTCTTTTAACACTTCCATCTCACCGAATTTTTTTCCCAGATTCTGTACCTGAATCAGAGGTTTATCCATGTTATCAATGCTCACTTCTCTGCAGCCTCCTCTCCAGTACCTTTACCAGCTGTGAAAACACCATAACCATAACCAGATAAATGACAGCCACTGCGATCAGAGGCATAAACGCAGAATAGGTGCGGCTCTTAATGATATCTCCGCCTTTCGTCAAATCCTGCAGCCCTATGTAACCTGCAACAGAGGTTTCCTTTAACAGCACGATAAACTCATTGGCCAGAGTCGGAACTACATTTTTAAATGCCTGGGGCATGATGATAAACCACATGGTCTGGGCATAATTAAAGCCCAGACTCCTTCCTGCTTCAAACTGCCCCTTTTCAATGCTGCTGATACCGCTTCGGAAGATTTCTGCCACGTAGGCACCGGAGTTGATTCCGAATGCTACAACCGCAGTAAATACCTGTCCCGGATCATGAAAGGAAAAGATCACAAAATACATGATCATGAGCTGAACCACCACTGGCGTTCCACGGATTACCGTAAGATAGATGCCGCAGATCCAGTTCAGTACCTTCAGCTTATGGGTGTTTTCATAGGTAGACCGGATCACTGCCACTAAAAATCCCAGCAGTATTCCGATTAAGACTGCAAAAAACGTAATTTTTAACGTATTCTGCAATCCGTCGGTAATGTATTTCCAACGGTCATCTACGATAAAATTCTGATAGAAATCATCTCTAAGCTTTTCCCACATGGCACTCTTCCTTTATTCTTATTCTGCTGTGATGTATTTATCCACAATCTTCTGAAGCTCACCGGAATCTTTTAATTCCTTGATTGCAGCGTTCATCTTATCTAACAGTTCCGTATTGCCTTTTTTAACAGCAATGGCATATTCTTCTTCTGTAAATGCTTCATCAAGAATTTTTAAACCTGCGTTCTCTTTTACAAATACTTTTGCCGGCTCACGGTCGATCACAACAGCATCTACTTTTCCCTGGGTAAGAGCCATAACAGCTTCCATACCTTTGTTGAAACGCTGGATATCTGCATCCTTAATGTCTCCTGCATAAATATCTCCGGTTGTTCCTGTCTGAACTCCGATCTTCTTTCCGTCTAAATCAGCCGGTGCTTTGATCTCACTGCCTTCTTTTACAATAATAACCTGGGCTGCCTGTGCATAGGTATCAGTAAAGTCCACGTTTTTCTTACGGTCTTCATTTACAGTCATACCAGCTGCAGTAAAATCTGCTTTGCCGGACTGAACAGCAGGGATCAGGGAATCAAATGCCATATCCTGAATCTCCAGTTCCATGCCCATCTTATCAGCAATGGCTTTTGCAATATCTGCATCAATTCCTACGATATCATTATTGTCATGATATTCGTAAGGAGGGAATTCTGCGTTGGTTACCATGACCAGCTTACCGCCTGCTGCTGAGCTTTCTGCTCCTGCTTTTGTGCTCTCTGCTTCAGCTTTTGTAGTCTCAGCTCCGGCCTTTGTTGTTTCAGCTCCTGCTGCCGCTGTTGTCTCTGTTTTTGCTGATCCGCCGCAAGCAGTTAATACTGCTGCCATACATAATGCTACTGCAACTGCAATTTTATTTTTCTTCATAATGATTCCTCCTCTTATACACAAATCTGCATAATTATAAAATAAGTATCAGTTATACATTATATAGCATTTTCGGAATTAATCAAGTACTTCAAAGGAAGATTGTTCAATATCCTTGCATGTTTTTTTACCATCGATTATAATATAGCTGTCTGATAAACAGGGAAGAAAGGGAACCGCTATGAAGGATATCCTTGAGAAAACGGCATGGCCCATGACACCGCCTGCCCCCTACTCGCTTTTTCATCTTTTTTTTGTCTCTGCCGGGCTTATATGGGTGGTTCTTCTGTCCTATTACACCACCAGAAGAATCAAGAACGACCGGTTACCCAGACTTTTATTTTTGTGCGGCATTGTACTTGCAGCCTCGGAATGCTATAAGCAGTTATTCTTATATTATGTGGTAAATAACCAGACATACAACTGGTGGTATTTTCCATTTCAGCTGTGCAGCCTGCCTATGTACTTCTGCCTGGTGCTGCCATTCGTGCCCTCTGCCAGGGGAAAAACAGTGCTCTATACTTTTATGCAGGATTTTAATCTTCTTGGCGGAATTATGGCACTGGCGGAGCCGTCCGGGTTGTTTCACCCTTACTGGGTGCTGACCTTTCACGGACTCATCTGGCACCTTTTGTTAATTTATATCGGACTGGTAATTGCCTTTTCCCGCTCCTCCGACACCACCTTACGGGGATTTGTCCGGACGCTGCCCTTGTTTTTTGTCTGCTGTATTGTGGCATCCGTGATCAACCGGACTGCAAAACCTTTAGGGCAGGCGGATATGTTTTACATTTCCCCCTATTATCCATCAGCACAGATTGTATTTCATGATATAGCCATAAAATATGGAATTTCCGCGGGTAATGTCTCCTATCTGGCAGCTACCTGCCTGGGAGGATTTATCTTTCATGTTATCTTTGGAAAATTTCATCTTTTTTCTTCCCGGCAGAATTCGTGACCGGGGAGATTATTTTTTACAATTCATCAGGAGGAATGACACATGTCAGATTTAATGAATAACAGAGCTGAGGAAGCTCTCAAAAAACATGCAAACGGTTATAATTGTGCACAGGCTGTTTCCTGCGTTTTCTGTGATAAAACCGGAGTGGATGAAGAGACCATGTTCCGTTTTACGGAAGGTATGGGACTTGGAATGGGAGGAATGGAAGGCACATGCGGAGCCATCGGTGCTGCTGCGGTTTTATCCGGCTTAAAAAACAGTACGGTAAAACTTGATAAGCCAGACTCCAAGAGAGCATCTTATGAAGCTTCCAGAGCATGTCTTGAAAGCTTTAAAGAACAGAACGGAAGTGTTGTGTGTAAGGATTTAAAAGGTGTTGAGACCGGCAATGTACTGCGGTCCTGCAATGACTGTATCGCAGATGCGGTGAAAATTATTGAGCAGAAGTTATTTTCAGAAGAATCGGAATAAAAATCCGATTCTTCTATTCTTTGATCAGTGCGGTTGTAATGGACGAAGCTTTTGCCATACATTTCACCAGTTTCCCTGATATACGAAGCACATAAGGAAGATCACTGCTGCTTCTGTTTAAAATAATCACTGCAATAGACCGGTCCGGATTTTCCCAGGCGGTCACATCAAGCCGGGCTGTATAACAGGTAGTGGCAATTCTGACAGCTCCCGGCTGGATAAAATGGGTAAAATGCCAGTAGTAACGCAGAACAAACCGCTCTTCCAGTTCTTTTGTGCCTTCCTGATAAAGGAAAGGGGCATCGCAGTAATTTCCGGTATGATTGGGACCTCCGTTTTCGTCAAGGAGCACGTTCCAGTCATAAAATCCGCTCATCCCGTGATTTAAATTGCCGATCATGTCATGGGCCAGCCTTCCGGCATTGACGGACTGGTCTTCCTTTCCGAATTTGGAAAACTCCAGACAGCTTTCTGATAAGATCAGCTTTTTATCCGGGAATTTCTCCTGAATCAGAGACAGGGCATCAAAATGATCTCCGCTGTACCAGTGAAACGCCACACCTGCAACCAATTCTTCCGTCTTATCGCTCATCACTTCACAGGCACGTTCAAATGCCCGTTCCTTATTATGATCCCATATAAAAATCTCTATATGGCTCAACTGATTTTTCTCCATCTCAGGCACCAGAAAATCTCTGATAAAACGCTGTTCTTCCCCTGCCGTGTAAACACAGGAATCCCATGGCTGCACGGCTTTTGGCTCATTTTGTATGGAAAGTCTCTGAATCTCATAGCCTCTGTCTGTATATTCTCTGATATAACGGCATAAATATCTGGCCCAGCGGCTGTAATACTCTTTCTTTAAGAATCCACCTTCTTTCCGGTTAAGGTTGGTTTTCATATAAGCGGGAGGTGACCAGGGGGAAAGCATTATGGGCAGTTTTTGTTTGCAGTATGCCTCTGCCCGGTCCAAAAGGGGCAGAATATATTGCTCAACCTCCTGAAAGCTGAAATGATTAAATTCCTCATCTTCTTTCTCATCATCTGCTGCATACATATGGGTGGAAAAATCGCAGCTGTCCACTGGGATCCGCACCATACGATAATTCATCTGTTCCGGTGAAAAGTACTGCCAAAGCAGTGCATCCTGCTGTTCTTTGCTCATTTTTGCAAATACAAAACCAGCTGCATCAGTAAACGCGCCCCCAAACCCTTCCATCGTCTGATAACGCATGTGCGGATAAAGATTAATGACCTCATTTTCCGTTCCGTCATCAGGAAGGAACTCACCTTCCGTTTCTTCTCTTACAAGCTCTGTAACTTCATAAGTCAGATACTGATGTATGTTCAATGCGATACCTCCTCTTCTTATCCCTTGACTGCTCCAAGTGCTACCCCTTTTGTAATATGCTTATTTAAAATAATGTAAATGATTAAAGCCGGTGCTGCAGACAATGCCATTACTGCAAACTGAACTGCATAGTTGGAAGAATACTGCCCTGTAAATTCCAGGATGCAAAATGGAAGCGTCTTCCATTTCTTGCTGCTTAAATAGGTAATTGCAAGCATAAATTCATTCCAGTTATTTAAATAGGTCATAATTGAGACTGTGACAATGGATGATTTCATGAGCGGAAAGATAATGATGGTCAGAATCCGGTATATCCCACATCCATCAATTAAAGCGGCCTCCTCTAATTCCCTTGGAATCGAGCTCATAAAGCTGGTGGTGAGGAAAAAGCCCTGGGGCAGGGAAAATGCAATATAGGGAATGAGCAGAGCCCATATGGTATCTGTAATTCCCAGCTTATCATAGATCACGTAATTGGGAAGCAGTGTGGCGTGGACTGGAATCATCATACCCATAACCATAAGAATGGAGGCAGCATGTTTTAATTTCCATTCCATTCTGCTGCAGGCAAATGCTGCCATGATAGAGATGATCAGAACAAGTACCACTGCCAGAGTATTGATTAACAGGCTGTTTTTTAAATAGTGGAGAAAATTACCGTTTGTAAAAGCTAAAAAATAATTCACCCACTGGATCTTTTTCGGCCATACCAGAATTCCATTTGTAAACAGCTCATTGCTGTTGCAAAGAGAAAAGTCAATCAGCCAGATTAAAGGAAACATCTGTATTCCGGCTATGATTGTCATAACCGCTATGGTCAGCACTCTTTTCGGATTATTACTGGTTGCTATCGCTGATTTTTCCATATGTCCTATTCCCCTCTTTCTGCAAATATACGGTTTAATGCGACAGTAGAAATCAGGCAGATCAAAATAAACATCACACTGATGGAATTGCCATAACCGTATTTATATGACTGAAAAGCCTGTTTGTATAAATAGCTTGCCATAAACTGGGTCTCATTGCCGGGACCTCCTGCTGTGAGCAGATATACGGTCTCCATCTGTTTTAAAGCTGCAATCACCGCCATGGTGACATTTACCTGAATTACCGGCTTCATTAAGGGGAGTGTGATATGAAAGAATATATCCCTTCCATTTGCCCCGTCAATGGAGGCCGCCTCGTACATAACCGGATCTATATTTTTGACTCCGGTATAATAAATCAGCATTCCCCAGCCAAATCCGTGCCAGATTAAAACCACCAGAACCGACCAGATTGCATTGCCGGAGCCTAACAGATTGAGCTGGCCTGTATATCCAAAGTTTTTTAGCACCTTAGCGACCAGGCCGAAGTTGGGATTATAGATAAATTTCCACAGGTATGCGATAACAGCAACGGAAATCACGTTGGGAATAAAGAAAATACAGCGAAACAGTCCTTCTGCCTTTCCCTGAAGTTTATCTAACTTAATGGCAGTCAGCATGGCAAGCGGATGCTGGATACAGATGAAGCCGATTGCTAAAAACAGGGAATTTCGAAGAGCTGTCCAGAATACGGAATCCTGAAACAGGGTTTTGTAGTTTTCCAGTCCGATGAAACTGCTTTCCCCGATTCCTGAGTAGTTGGTAAAACCATAATACACACTTAAAAGAATGGGCGCCAGAATGGCAGCAGTAAAAACAAAGATCCCCGGAGCCATCAAAGAAAAGATGACTTTCTTATTGCTGTATAATTTATGCATATTTTTTTCCTCACTTTTTGTAAGACAAAGGGAGCTGTAGCTGCAGCTCCCCTATGTGAAAACCCAAGTTCTATTTTTTCATTGCGCCTGCCAGTTTATCAGTAAAATCCTTGGCTGTAAGCTGACCGATTGCAAATTCAACGGAGGCATCCTCACTGACTGTTTTATATTCATTGGTTCCCAGATCGTTAAATGTAACTCCGGAAATGCCTGATGCATGATTTACCTTATCCACAAATTCCAGCTGCAGCGCAGTTTCTTTACCAGTTAAATACTGTGAGAAGTTCTGGGCTGACATACAAACTCCCTTTTCCCAGCAAAGCTTGGACCAGTTTTCAGGCTGATACATATAATTTAACAGCTTGATTGCTTCTGCCTTTACCTTGGAATTGGCTGTCACTGCATGACCGCCGCCATTCCATGCCGTAAGATCGGTTTTTGTGCCTTTTCCGCCTTCTACTGTCGGCATATTGAAAACGCCGATGTTATTTCTGATTTCTTCCGGAATATTTTCATTGGTTGCCATGGACATTTCCCAGCTTCCCATGTAATACATGGCAGCCTGGCCGTTGGTGAATAAATTCATGCTGGTCGCATAATCAGTAGTCTCAAAACCGGTCTGGAAAATGCCTGCATCAATGGATTTTTTCAGCTGATCCAGAGATTTTGTCCACGCTTCGTTGGAATAATCACCGGTTTTAACTGCTTCTCTGATTTCCTTGGAAGAAGAGCTTCCGTTATACTGCTGGTACAATGCGTTGATATAAATGGAAAGAGGCCATTTGTCGGAACCATCCATCGATACCGGAATCACGCCTGCTGATTTGAATGTATTGACAGCAGCCAGTAAATCATCATAGGTTTCCGGAACCTTCACTCCATATTTTTCAAACATGGACTTATTATAATAAAATGCCATTACATCGGTATTTCTTGCAAGTCCATATAATTTTCCATCCTTGCTGAATCCGTCCAAAGCACCTTCGATAAAACCGTAATCCTTATAATCTTCAGGATTTAATTCTGCCAGGAGTCCGGCATCAATCACTTCATCAAGAAATGACGGCTGCCCCCATGCATTTACTAAATCCGGCATATCCGAACCGGAAGCATATGCTTTGAATTTGGTTTTATAGCTTTCGTCATCCAGAGCTTCTACCTGGATTTTTACATTGGGATTCTTTTCCATGTACTGGTCAAAAAGCATCTGCTCAATGAGTCCCTGTCCGCTGGTACGGTCTGGTAAGTTGGAAAACACCTTGATTACCACATCACCGCCTGCTGCAGCCTGACTGCTTTCCTTACTGCTTTCCTGACCTGCCTTGGTATCTTCTGTTTTTGTTTTACTGCTCCCGCAGCCTGCTAAAGCAATGGCAGCTGCTGCCGCGCATAACAACATCCCGATTTGTCTTTTTTTCATAGCCCTCTCCAATCTGCCGCCGTAAAGCGGCATAAGATCTTTATAGTTGCCTGTATTACCTTCATTCCCCATCAGCGCTGATTTCTGTTTATCATTATAGCAATTTAGATTTTAGGTTTATACATGTTAATTTAATGAAAATGTTTAAAATATTAATCATATTTGTTATATTGCAATCATCAGGTCAGTGCGCAAAAAAGTCCGGGAAGCATTTTTATGCCTTCCGGACTAAATGAATTTTTATTTTATATCGCTCTGTTCCTTTAAAACAGCCGGAATGTGTATGGTCATCCTGGTTCCGGCTCCCAGAACACTTTGTATCAGAAGACCATAATCCTTACCGTAAATCATCTGGATTCTTCGATTGACATTGACGACACCAATGGAGGTATGGCCTCTCTTTTTCATGGAATAATCCTCCAGCAGAATCTGGGAGATGGCTTCCTCTGTCATTCCCACACCGTCGTCTTCCACCTGAATATATAAATCATCCTCCTCCAGCCAGGCTGCCACAACAATATGCCCTTTATCCAGTTTCTCTTCAATTCCATGAACGATGGCATTTTCCAGAATGGGCTGTATTAAAAGCCGCGGAATATAAAGATCCATCAGGCTTTCATCGATTTTAATGACTGCCTCCATCTTATCCTGGTAACGGTAATTCTGAATAGCCAGATAGTCCTCTAAATTCTTAACCTCTTCCCGGATGCGGACAAATGATTTCTTTTCCAGGGAATAACGCATCATATTGCCCAGGGCTGCCACCATATCCCCGATATCGTCTGCATGGCGTATTCTTGCCATCCAGTTAATGGTGTCCAGAGTGTTATAGAGAAAATGAGGATTAATCTGCATCTGAAGGGATTTCATCTGGGCTTCCTGTTTCATTACCTTCTGCTCATAGACCGTATTGACCAGACTGTTCATATCGTTGACCATCTGATTGAAGGTATGGCTCAGCCGTCCGATCTCATCCTCAGAATTCACTTCACAGTTGATATTAAAATCTCCCTGCCCGAAATTCTCCATTGCCTTTGTCAGCTCCCGCAGAGGTTTTGTCATATTCCTGGATACCAGGGCAGAGATGAGAGCTGCCATACAGGCCGTGATCACTGTGACCAGTATGACGATGTTCTTTAATCTGGTTACATCCCGCAGATAATAGTCTCTTGGTATGGCAAGCATCATATGCCAGCCATTTGAGATAGCGGCACTGTTGTAAATGCTGTAATACTGATCTCCGATTTTCACATCCCGGTAGAAAGCTTCCTTCTCTCCAAAACAGTTAATATAAGGTTCTTTAAGCAATTCTCCGGAAAGAGCTTTTGAGCTGGTTGCCAGAACACGCCCCTCTTCATTGACAAGAAAAACGTTTCCTGCCTGGGATAAATCGATATCAGATATAATGTCATATAAGCTTTTCTCGTTTACATCAAGAGCAACATACCCCAGAGATTTTTTAGAGGGATAACCATACAGCTTTTTCATCAGGACAATATGTCCATTCCTTACTTCCCAGTACTGATTTTCGTCCCGGATATATTCCCTGATATCAAGGGGTGTTCCGCTTCGTATTTTCGTATATGTGTACTCTCTGCCCGGATCAGAACGGATACCGATGGCGTTAATCTCCTGGCGGAGCAGGGCATAGGAGGAAAGGATTTCCCGGATGTTGCTGTGAAGACGGTAATACGCCGGCCTGTCATCTGCCAGCTCCTGCTCTGATTTTAAGGAGCTTTGTATGGTATCATTTCCGTTGATATAAAATGCAACATTTTCAATATCTGTCACCGTGCTTTCAATTTTTGAAAGTGTGACTGATGCAAGATTTTTTAAGTAATCGTTGGTTTTATCAGCCAGAATTCTTCTTGCATAGGAAAATTCCATAAAGGAAAGGAAAATGACAGGTACCAGAATCAGGGTAAGAAAAAGAAACATCAGCTTACTGTGAAAATTTTGTCTGTGATACCATCGTTTCATAACTGGGCTGTCTCCGTAAATTTTTGAAAGGGATTGACTGCATGGCTGCCTGATTTACGGTATTCATACGGTGTCATCCCATAGTTTTTCTTGAAAATCTGTCCGAAATACCGTTCATCTGAGATACCGATTCTGCTGCAGATCTCACCGTTTTTTAACTTGGTTTCTGTCAGATATTTTGCGGCATAATACATCCTGACGGAAGTGAGAATCTCCAGAAATGTATATCCCGTCTCTTTTTTTATATAATGGCTCATGTAAACGGTTGTAAAGTGAAACTCTTCAGACAGAACCGATAAACTTAACTCCCTGTCATAATTTTCATAGATATATTTAATGATTTTCCCGATCCGTTCCTCTTCTGCCTCCAGAATTTCTTCCGCAGGCTTAACAAGAGCCGAATATCCCTGGATTTTTGACTCCAGCTCCTCCAGCTTTATTTTTGTCTTTTTTTCCTGATCAAATTTTTCACACGCATTCTTCACACATGCCATGATTTCGTCGGGTGTGGAGGGCTTCAGGATATAGTCAGAAACCCCAAGTGAAATCGCTTCTCTTGCATATTCGAATTCACCATATCCGGTTAGAAGAATGACTTTTGCATCCGGATAGTTCTGGAGCGTTCGCTTTGCCAGCTCAATTCCGGATAAACCAGGCATACGGATGTCAGTAAGAAGAATATCGATCTCCTTACTGTCGATCCACTCCTCCGCCTCAATACCATCTTTTAAAATCCCCACAACCTCAATTTCATTTTCCTTCCAGGGAAGCATACCAAGTCCCTGTCTGATAACGGCTTCATCATCAACGATCAATAATCGGTACATTGCAACCCCCATTGCCTGTAGTTTTACTCCTTTTTGATACCTTTTCTCTCTGTCTTTACATCTTCCAGGAACTGCTTCCACGCATCTTCATGCGCCACGAAATATCTGGGACAATCCTTACCGGTGGCATCATAATGCCGGATTACATCCTTTTCAGTCAGCCCCAGCTCGTTACACAGCATAGCAGTCAGCTTCACCAAAGAAGCATAGGTCTTATCATTAAATTTACCGGTTTCATCGGGATGACAGCATTCTATGGAAACTGTATCCTTATTTTTTTCCCTTGAAGTCGCATAGGCAACCTCATAGATGGGAATTTCCTGAAGAATCTCTCCTTCCAGGCCGATGATAAAATGACTGCTTGCAGAAATTTTTTTCTCCCCTGTCTGGTCCTTTAAGCTGGCAAAATAGTCTCTGTTCTGTTTTGCAGTTGTACCGGGGTTGGCAACATAGTGAACTACAATTCCGTCAATACGTTTCATTTTAGTACCAGGTCTTGAATAAAAATTGAACTCAATGAAATCCTGCTGCACATAATCAGGCATGGTAACCGACCTGATATCCACATAGTTTCTGCCAAAAAAAGAAATTAATCCCCATAAAGCGCAGGCTGATAATCCGGTCCATATTACAAACCGCAGGAATATGTATAAGAATGCTCTTTTTTTCTTCTTTTTCTTTTGTTTATACCGGCGTTCTCTTGACCTGCGCCGGCGTTCCAGTTCATCCATTCTATCATTTGTCTGATTATTCATGGCTAAAGCTCCTGATCTGCCTTTTCTACCAGTTTACGTCTTTCCCAAAGAAAAAGTCAATAAAAATGTCAGGAATGTGACTGGACTGCAGATTCCATTTTCACAGTCTGACACACATTTTGCAGAACTTCATGCAGCTTTCCCTGAGCTGATTCATCGCAGAGAATCACAATTTTATCACCTGCCAGAAGCTTTGTTTCTCCTCTGGGTACGAATTCAGCTTCACCCCGGAAAAGAGAAATGAGCAGACAGGTTCGCGGCCACTGGATTTCGGAGACTTTTCTTCCTTCCGCCTCACAACCGTGAAAAATCATTCCCTCCACCAGCACTTTTTCCCCGGTAAGGGAAGTATCCCTGTTCGGATTTAACTTTCTTAAAAGCCGGTGAAGCAGCTGATCGTAAACAGGTGCACAGCGTACCATATCAGGAATTACATAGGCGATCAGGGACACAAGGGACAGGGACAGCAGGTGGGTAAAGCTTCCTGTCATTTCACTGATCAAAATAATACCGGTAATGGGAGCTCTTACAATGGCAGCGAAATATCCGGCCATTCCCAGTATGATAAAATTTCCTAAAAGTCCATTAAGAGAATCCGTCATCAGTTCCACTCCGCTGCAATAAATACTGCCGATTACTGCACCCAGCACCAGAAGCGGCAGAAAGATTCCGCCCGGAGCACCGGAACCAAAGCTTAGGATTGAAAATGTGAATTTTAACACAAGCAGAAAACACAATGCTCCAAATAACATTTCGCCTGAGGTCAGTACTTCTACCAGTGAATGACCTCCGCCCAGTACTGCCGGATAATACAGTCCAAAAATTCCCGCTAATAAAAACGGTATTACTAACCGTACAAACTGGTTTGGAATCTTCTGATACAGATCCTGGGTTTTTGAAAGAGTTGTATTATACACTACACCCATTGCTCCGATAATGATGCCGAAAGCGATTACATATCCATAGCAGTTTAAGGGGATCATTTGTGTAATCTGAAGATCAAACACCGGCTTTAAACCGAATACATTCCGGGAAACAAAATCAGCAGTGATGGAGGAGGCCATGGTGGATAAGAGAATTTCCGGAGAAAAATGTTTATGTATCTCTTCCAATGAGAATAAAACACCCGCAATCGGCGCATTAAAGGCTGCGGACAGACCTGCACTGGCACCGCACGTGATCAAAAGCTTCTCTTCTGTCTTTGACCTTTTTGAAATCCTGGAAATCCCTTTCGCTGTCATGGCACCAAGCTGAATACTTGGGCCTTCCCGTCCCAGTGAAAGACCAAAGCCAAGAGATATCAGCCCGCCCGCCAGCTTGGCAGCCAGGGTTTTCCACCAGCAGGGATCCAGCTCTCCCATCATCTCCCCTTCTACCTGGGGAATTCCGCTTCCTGAGATCAGAGATTCCCATTTAAGCAGTAATGCCACAAAAAAGGCACCGGCTGAAAGAACAAGAAACCAGATGGCAATTAATAGCGGTTTCCCCTTTACAGCATTCAGCACCCATTTAAGCAGCTCATCTCCATCACTGAGCAAATACCGGAATAACACCACTACAGAACCGGCTATGGCTCCTGTTAAAATCCCTTCGAGTATCAATTCATAACGAAAACTTCGGTAACGGTTAATCGTTTTCTGTACCGTATGACCTTCGGTCTGCATCACTCATCCTCCTGTAAATTATTATTTTTCATTGTTAACCTGCACACAATATAAAATTATAGCTCCTGATACTGCTGATTGCAAGGCAAAATCCGGCTTATCACAAAAACAGACCGGTCTGTTCTCCTGCTTCTGCAAGAAAAAAACGGTCTGTTTCTATTTTGCTTTATTCTGTTCACGCTGCATAATCCACTAACTGCTCTGGGGAGAATGCTTCATTATAACAAATGATCTCCACCTGTTTTCCGATTCCGATAATCATGACTCCCATCAGTGATTTTCCGTCTATCACCAGATGGTTGGAAATGACTTTTACTTCAAAACTGCACCGCTCCGCCTTCACTACAAATGCCACCAGCTCCTCAACCGTGGAAAATGTATGCTTGATCTTTTTCACTTCAGACACCATCTTTCTTCTACCGCTTTATTCATGATTTTAACCAAATTAATCTGTTTTTTTGTCTTAATCATGTGCATTTTAGCTATTTAATCCTATTATTTCCACTGTGTGAAGGGTTATACGGGAAAAGTACATTTTTTTAAGGGAAAAGACTACCCAAATTTTAAATTATCGTGTATAATTGTATCGTTGTGTTTTCAACTGGAAGCGTATCGAAGTGGTCATAACGAGCCGCACTCGAAATGCGGTTGTCCGCAAGGGCACGTGGGTTCGAATCCCACCGCTTCCGTCAGAAGATTAGGTCAAAATAGATACAGGGCTGAAAAAGCCAGTGCTTATGTGCCCTTTTGAGGATTTTGAATAAAAAATTCAAGACCCTCGTTTTTCATAGATGCACCCCGCTTTTTAATAAGAAAGCGGGGTGTTTCTCGTTTTTGGGTGGAAAAAGACAGATTAAAACCAACAAAGCAACCATGCTGACGCATCTAAATAACATGATTATAAAGGAATTTAAACGCCTATAACAGCAACAGCACTGGATGAATGCCTTATCTATTACACCACGAACTACTTCATTTACGGAAAGCTGACTTGACATTCCGATTCCATGGTGATAATATATGTTTACGGAAAGCAAACTTTCCATACGAAAGGATGAGGGTTTTGAAAAATCGTTTAGAAGAAATACGAAAACAGCGCGGCATTAAGCAAGAGGATTTAGCTGCTGCTCTTGAAGTTTCAAGGCAGACAATTGGATCTCTTGAAAATGGGCGATATAATCCTTCCATTATGTTGGCGTTTAAGCTGGCGCGCTATTTTAACATGACTATTGAAGAAATATTTATTTATGAGGAGGATTTGCAGTGATGAAAAGAAAAACAGATTACATTATTACTTCAATCGGTTTTATTTTGCTGGCAGCAGGTTTGTACCTGGTGAAAGTATTACCTGATCCCCAGGGACTGTTGCTGACTTTGCCATATATATTTATTGGGTTTGGCTGTGGAATTTTTGGTCATGGTATGGGGAATATACTTTCATGTAAGTTAACGAAAAACGCTCCGGATATACAGAAGAAACTTGAAATAGAAAAAAATGATGAACGCAATATAGCAATTTCCAACCGTGCCAAAGCGAAAGCTTATGACATGATGACCTTTGTTTTTGGCGCACTGATGGTTTCATTTGCTTTAATGAGTATTGATACAACAGCTGTTTTACTTCTGGTTTTTGTTTACCTGTTTGTACATGGGTATGGAATTTACTTTCGCATAAAATATGATAAAGAAATGTAAAATAGAAAACACATGACTTTTTATCTTTTCTATGATAAGCTTTCAATGTAAGTTCACTTGTCAGAGGATTTGTAATCATCATGATTATTTAAGTGGGATAAGATCTAAAAGATCTTGTCCCGTTTTTGTTTATTCTGGCTGAATATTTAATAATGGAGGACCAAAGATATGCATATAGAAACCAGCAGACTTATCATCCGAAACTTTGAAGAAAAGGACGCCGCAGGTTTATACGAATACCTTGCCGCACCACCCGTTTATTGCTTTTACAGTGAAAAAGTAAATTCTTATGACGAGGCCGTTAAAAAAGTAAAAGAAAAGCAAAACGGGGATGATCATGGCAACTGCTACGCTGTATGCCTGCGTGATACAGATTTCATCATTGGAGAAGTGTTCGCAATGAAAGAACATCCGGACACATACAGCGTTGGATGGAATTTTAATTTAAAATATGGCAAAAAAGGATATGCGGCGGATCGTGTCAGGACTGGAACACTGTAAACATGGCAAAACAGCTGATTAATAGGGATATTAAGCTCCCCTTCCAGAACCAGCAGGCAGCTGAACTAAAAACAGTAGCTGCAACTATCACTTTAGTATACCTCGTGCCACTGTCACCTGCTGTGTATCTTCAATCATATTTAGAAAATAGTTATGAACAGCAATATCATCTGTTAATTCCGGATGAAAGGATGTAACAAGCTGATTATTTTGCCGTGCCGCAACTATATTTCCCTCGACTACTGATAATATTTTAACATTACTGGCAACACTTTCAATATACGGTGCACGAATAAACGTCATTGGAACTTCATCAAAATCACCAAACTTAGAAATAGCATTAAAACTTCCGAGTTGCCTTCCGTATGCATTCCTGATTATCGAGATGTCCATAGTTGCCAAATGTTTTACTGAACTGTTTTCTATATTTTTAGCGAGCAAAATCATTCCTGCGCAAGTTCCGAAAACCGGCATTGTATTTTGAATTAAGTCTTTAATTGAATTAAACATATCAAGATCAACGAGCAGTTTACCTATGGCAGTACTTTCTCCGCCGGGCAAAATAAGTCCATCTAATTGTTTTGATAGATCGCTTTTCTGCCGCAGCTCGATACTATTTACATTAAGCGCCTCCAGCTTATGTCTGTGTTCAACAAATGCTCCTTGTAATGCAAGAACACCTATATTCATTATTTTCCACGCTCCGCCATGATTATTTGAATTTCACTCTCATTAATTCCTACCATAGCTTCACCCAAATCTTCAGAAAGTTCAGCAAGAATTTTTGCATCTTTGTAATTAGTAACTGCTTTTACTATAGCAGCTGCTCTTTTTTCCGGATTTCCGGATTTAAAAATACCTGAACCTACAAATATGCCTTCGGCGCCAAGCTGCATCATTAGAGCCGCATCAGCCGGAGTCGCAATTCCGCCCGCCGCAAAGTTTATAACAGGAAGCCGTCCGTTTTCGTGTACATATTTTAATAGATCGTAAGACACTTCCAGTTTTTTAGCTGCATCAAACAATTCATCATCGTGTAAAGATTGTACTCGACGCATCTCAGCGTTAATTTTTCTCATATGACGAACAGCCTGTACAATATCACCTGTTCCTGGTTCACCTTTTGTTCTGATCATGGAAGCACCTTCGCTTATTCTGCGAAGAGCCTCTCCCAAATCCTTTGCACCACATACAAATGGTACCTTGAATTTAGTTTTGTCAATATGGTATACATCATCGGCAGGCGACAATACTTCACTTTCATCAATGTAATCAATTTCAACTGCTTCCAATATTTGTGCCTCTGCAAAATGTCCTATTCTGGCTTTTGCCATGACAGGAATGGAAACCGCTTCCTGAATACTTCTAATCATTTTAGGATCACTCATTCTTGAAACGCCACCTGCTGCTCTTATATCAGCAGGAATCCTTTCCAATGCCATTACAGCACAAGCGCCTGCCGCTTCCGCAATTTTTGCCTGTTCCGGAGTTGTAACATCCATAATTACTCCGCCTTTCAGCATCTGTGCAAGTTCTTTATTTAATTTGTAACGTTCGTTTTCCATATCAATACTATCTCCTTGTATACTTTTGAATTAATATATATTATAATTAATTCTGATATTATTAAAATAACCATTTTAATTAATTTTTATAACACCAGATTTGAGGTATAAATATGTTAACGTATAATTTTGATAAAAGAGGAAGCATACCTTTATATGAATTTCTGTATAAAAATATCAAAGAGGAGATCTTAAGCGGGAAATTTAAGGCTGATGAAAAACTGCCATCAAAAAGAAATCTTGCGCAGCATTTAAAACTTAGTGTTGTTACGGTTGAAAATGCTTATACACAATTGATTTTAGAAGGTTATATATATTCAGTTGAAAAAAGAGGATATTTTATCTGTGATTTAGATGAAATAACTTCTTCAGTTCAAACTGTCCGAAGAACAAAATCAGAAAATAGCATTAATAAAAATAATTATCTTGTGGATCTTACAAGCAACAACATTTCATCCATAAAATTCCCATTTTCTGTGTGGTCAAAATTAATGAGGGAGATAATATCAGACCATAATACCCGGCTTTTGGACGCAGCGCCTTATAGTGGAGTAAAAGAATTAAGGTCGGCTATTTCTGATTATCTTTATAATTTTAGAGGAATGTCAGTTTCTCATGATCAAATTATTATCGGCGCTGGTACAGAATATTTGTATAGCTTAATAATTCAGCTTCTGGGAAGGAAAAAAATTTATGCCATTGAAAATCCCGGATATCAAAAGATTGCTAAAATATATAAGTACAACGATGTAGATTATAAATATGTTGACCTGGATGAATACGGAATATCAGCCTCAAAATTAAATGAAAATTGTGCGCAAATCGTTCATATTTCGCCTTCTCATCATTTTCCGACAGGAGTTGTAATGCCGATTAAAAGACGTAATGAAATTTTAAAATGGGCTAATGACAAAAGTGACCGATATATAATAGAGGATGATTATGACAGTGAATTTCGTTTTACGGGTAGACCCATACAAACACTTCAGTGCATTGATAAAAACGAAAAGGTTATTTATATCAATACTTTTTCTAAAAGCATTGCACCATCAATTCGTATCAGTTATATGGTTCTACCTTATAGTTTACTGAAGCTTTATAAAGAAAATTTAAGCTTCTACGCATGTACTGTTCCAAGCTTTGAACAATTTACATTAGCAAAGTTCATATCTGATGGGTATTATGAGCAGCATATTAACCGCATGAGAAATTATTATAAAAAGCATCGTGATTTTATTATCAAATCAATAAAAGCCAGCTCTTTTGGAGAAAAAGTAACCATACTTGAAGAAAACTCAGGACTCCATTTTCTTTTAAGCGTTAACACAAACCTGGAAGATGCCGAATTAAAACGTTTAGCTGCTAAAAAAGGAATAAAAATATCTTTTTTATCAGAATATTATCATAATAGAAAAAGCAGTCCTCAACACATAATTGTCATTAACTATTCAGGTGTTGACAGCGACAGAATTCCTATAGCTGTTGAACGGCTGTCTGCATTACTATAACAATTATAAATTAACTGCTTCCAATTAGGAAGAAATGCATAAAATCTGAATTGATTTTTCCTAAAACTGGCATACTACCTTTGATAATAAGATTGGAGGTCATTATGTCAGAAGCAGTTTTAGAAAAACCAAAGGATCGTGTCAGTTATCACGATTCCGTAGAAGAAATGCTGGTAAGAATCAGAGATGACGGTTTATCCAGCGTATTCTCAAGATTTGATGAGCAGGAAAAGATACGGTGCAAATTTTGTCTCCAGGGCCTTAGCTGTCAGCTATGCACCAACGGTCCCTGCCGGATTAATGAACAGAAAGGTCCTGAAAAGGGCGCCTGCGGAATCGGTCCGGACGCCATGGCAATGAGAAATCTCCTTATGAGAAATATCATGGGAGCTGCTACTTATGCCCATCATGCCTATGAAGCATTTCGGACGCTGAAAGAAACAGGAAAAGGAAATACAACATTTCAGATCACAGATACGGAAAAGCTGAAATGGATGTGTGAAAAGACCGGAATTGACACCAGCCAGTCCATCAATCAGATGGCAACCTGCCTTGCGGAGCTGTTAGACAGGGAAATGAAAGTGAATCCGGACCAGCACAGCATCATGGTCGAGGCTTTTGCTCCGAAAAAGAGGAAAAAAATATGGCATGATTTAAATATTTATCCTTCCGGAATTGAACATGAAGTGCAAAACTGCATTGCAAGCTGCCTTACCAATGTGGATGGAGACTATGTCTCTCTTGCAAAAAAAGCTCTGCGTCTGGGTTTATCCACCATCTATACAGCCCAGATCGGTCTTGAAATGACCCAGGACATTTTATTCGGTACACCAAAGCCCCATGAAGTAGATGTGGATCTGGGCATCATGGACCCGGATTATGTAAACATTGCATTTAACGGTCATCAGCCATGGATCGGAGCTGCTGCCCTAATGAAAGCAAAAACAAAGGAATTTCAGGATCTGGCAAAACAGTGCGGCGCAAAAGGTATTCACATCGTAGGATCCATTGAAACAGGACAGGAGCTGCTCCAGAGATTTGAAATGGATGATGTTTTTGTTGGACTGATGGGCAACTGGCTGGCCATTGAACCCTTCTTAGCTACAGGAACCGTTGACGCATTCGTTATGGAGGAAAACTGCTCTCCGCCTGCCATTGACCAATATGCAGAAAAGTACCAGGTTGCCCTGGTCAGTGTCAGCACCATCATCGGAGTTCCCGGAACTGAGCATGAAATGCCTTATTATCCTCAAAAAGCAGAAGAAATGGCGGTAAAATGCATTCATATCGCAATCGAGAACTTCAAAAAGAGACATGACAAGATTAAACCTATGGTGCCCAGACATGTCCAGAAAGCAATTGCCGGTTTCTCAACGGAAGCCGTACTGAATGCAATCGGAAATGACCTACAAAATCTTGTGGATGTCATTGCAAAAGGACAGATTAAAGGAATTGTCGCGCTTGCAAACTGCTCCACCTTAAGAAACGGTCCTCAGGACTGGAACACCGTAAATCTGGCAAAACAGCTGATTAAGAGAGATATTATGGTTGTTGCAGGCGGCTGCGGAAATCATGGTCTGGAAGTAGCCGGCATGTGTAACCTGGATGCCATTAACGAAGCCGGAAGCGGCTTAAAAGCAGTATGCAGCGCCCTGAAGATCCCACCGGTATTAAGCTTTGGAACCTGCACGGATACGGGTAGAATCTCCATGCTGGTAACAGCCCTTGCTGACTATCTTGATGCTGATATCTCCGATCTTCCCATTGCTGTCACAGCACCGGAATGGATGGAGCAGAAAGCTACCATAGACGGAATATTTGCCGTCGCTTACGGTGCTTTCACCCATCTTTCTCCTACCCCGTTTATCACTGGTGCACCCAACCTTGTGAAACTGCTCACAGAGGATGTGGAAAACTTAACCGGCGGTAAGGTGGCCCTGGGAGATGATCCTGTGGAAGTGGCGGAAAAAATTGAAAGCCATATCATGAAAAAAAGAAAAGCCATGGGTTTGTAATAATAAAATAACAAGACCGCATTACTCCTCATCTGACCTGGCAGGAATAATGCGGTCTTTCTAATTAATCTACGATAAACAGTTTTGCTCCTGTTTCAGTATGTGAACGGTGAGGATCTGCGTCTTCCGCTACCTGATAACTCATACCCGGCTTTAATATAAATTCCCGGCCGTCACTGAGCTGTGTAACAAGTTCCCCTTCCAGAACCAGCAGTACATGTCCCCGGTGACACCAGTGGTCTGCCATATAACCAGGTGTATACTCAACCATGCGCACTCTTATGTTTCCCATCTCGAAGGTTTTCCAGTAAGCAGTTCCGGTTATACCAGGATGCTCTGTTGTTTCTGCCTGATTCCAATCCATCGTGCAAAAAGGTACCTGCTCAATTTTCATGTTCTTTCCCTCTCTTTTTTGAGCCTTATTATACGCTTTTGAAAAACTGGTGTCAATTGCAGTAAAACAATGATTGATGTTGACGGATTTATGATATATAATAGCACGGAAGTATTTTTACTACCCTTGCTACTACTGGAGAAAGCTTATGAAACAACCCATTTTATTTATTCAGAAAGAACCAGTTCTGACAGCAGCTTCTATTCTCGCTCTGATTTCTGTCTTTTTTATCCCCCCTGATTCCGCCTATCTGCAGTATATTGATTTTAAGACTCTGCTCTGCCTGTTCTGTCTCATGACTGCTCTTAAGGGAATTGAGCGGGAAGGACTTTTAAATGCAATCTCAGTGAAACTGTCATCCGGTATGAAAGATTTAAAACCGTTCATTTTTCTGCTTGTTTTCACCTGTTTTTTTGCATCCATGATTATGACAAATGACGTTGCCCTAATCGCCCTGATCCCTGTCACCCTGTCTGTTCTCTCCCTTTGCGGACAGGAACGTCATACTGCCCTTGTTGTGGTTTTACAGACCATTGCCGCAAACATTGGTTCCAGCCTCACTCCCATCGGAAATCCACAGAACCTTTATCTGTTTACCCGGTATGAGTTTCATCTGCCATCTTTTCTAAAAGTGACCTTTCCCTTTGTCTTATTCGGAGGCATTCTGCTTGCACTGGTGTGTTTTTTTATCCCCCGCTGTCCCATCAGCCAGGTAAATTCCACCACTCCGGTAATACGGAAAAGACCTGTCATCGCCTATGGTGCCATGTTCTTTCTGGCTGTTGCCGCTGTGCTTCGTCTGGTCCCTTATCAGATTGCTGCACTGATTATTCTGGCTGCCACCGCAATTATGGACAGGCGTACGCTCTGTCAGGTGGATTACTGCCTTCTCCTTACATTTGCCTCCATATTCATATTTGTAGGGAACCTGGCCAGAATTGACTGGGTTTATCAGACCGTTTCGGGATTGATCAGAAAAGATACCATGGTAACTGCTGCTTTATTAAGCCAGTTTATCAGCAATGTCCCTGCAGCCGTCATGCTGTCCGGATTCACGGAAAATGCTTCCGAACTGCTTACCGGAGTAAATGTAGGAGGCATGGGAACACTGATCGCCTCTATGGCAAGTGTTATCTCCTATAAATTGTATGCTGCGGCTTATCCCAGAAAAACCTTTTTGTTTCTGGGAATCTTTACAGCTTTTAATCTTTTATTTCTCATCGCTTTGCTTTTATTTGAAGGAATCCTTATGTAAACTTATTTTCAAAACAGCCAGCGGCCTCATACGATGCCGCTGGCTGTTTTAACGGTTCAATTTAACTGGGAAATAATATATGCTGCCTTTTCCTGATCTTTCTTATATACAAAAAGTCTGTAAAAATCTTTCACGTTACCTGTCCTGCCTAAGATTGGATTCCTTCCATTTAAGTTATTCATTGATAAACGTAAACTGTTATTGGTTGTTTCAGTCATATAATAAATATTATTTTCTCTCAACACATTTTTTACACGATATAGCTTTTCAAGATCCTGTGTACTGTATATCTCTGTTAATTTCTTTTTAAACAGCATAATTCCGACCTTTCCATTCCAATCTGCCTGGAACCGCGTTTTTATTTCATGCCTGTTTATTATAACAAAAACGGCTGTCTGTTACAAGCAGACAGCCATTTTTTGTATTTATTATATTTTTTTAACTGGATAGCATACTTCTGTTACCAGTTCCTCCGGATTCTGAGTCTGAGCAGGACTGACGTGATAAATGCATAACATGGGACCGTTAAATTCATATTCATTGTCTTTGACCCAGTTGGCAACTGCAAAGTTCACATCTGTGATCTGATCGTAGCTCCCTTTGTATACCGCTGATGCAATTTCCACCTCTGGTACTGTTTTAAATACTACATGCTCCGTATTGTCATAGGAGCCCTTTACGGAAATCTGTATTTCCACATCAACGTCCCCATCTTTAAATCCATGGTCATGAAATACTGCAAGAGAATAGACGGGTTCTGCCATCTGCAGATTCATATCCCGGGTTTCTTCCCCCATCCGCTTCCATAATATTCCTTCCTGGTTGTAGGCTGGTATAACCGCTCTCACACTGGCCACGTATCTTTGAGGCATGGTTTTTAGTACTACACTGTAATTCATTGCCATATCATCCTTTCTCAGCCTTTGAATGGCTGTATCAAGGAGCATAAGCCGGTGTCCGCTTTCCTTCATTTCTTCCTGGACTTCCACTCTCCGGATCTCTAAAAACTTTGCCAGTTCTGCGGGATCATCATATTTTTTTAGCATTTCCCCAATTGCGGCAAGACTAAATCCCATATCTTTTAAGGAATTAATCCTGACAGCTTTTAAGAGCTGGTCTTCGCTGTAATAGCGATATCCGGTAAAATGGTCGGTACTCCTTGGTGTCAGCAGTCCGATCTCGTCGTAATGGCGAAGCATTCGGATACTGATTCTTGACAGTTTGGAAAAATCTCCTATTTTCAGCATGCTTATTTCCTCACATATATGTTTTTTTGAGCTCGTATTTAGTATAGAGTATACCATAATGTGAGAGTCAAGCAACAATTCTTAAGATACATATTTTTCATTGTTTATGTTAAAACTGATTTTTATAGAGAAAGGAGAGTGAATCCCAATGCTGTTAGTTACCACGGATTATATTCCAGGAAAAGAGCTGACACTTCTGGGTATGGTGAAAGGAAGCACCATACAGTCAAAAAATATAGGAAAAGATATTTCTCAGGGACTTAAAACCTTAGTTGGAGGGGAATTAAAAGCGTATACGGAAATGATGGATGAGGCCAGGAATCTTGCAACCAGCCGTATGATCCAGGAAGGTGAGGCGATGAATGCGGAGGCCATTGTCAATATCCGTTACGCTTCTTCTTCGGTCATGCAGGGTGCCGCGGAAGTTCTGGCTTATGGAACTGCTGCTGTATTTAAGTAACTGATACTGCCGGAGTCTCTATTGGGGGGAATGACATGAAAAAATTTGCAAAAAATCTTCTGTTTATATTGGGGCTTTTGTTTCTGCTTCTTTTCCTTGTTTTAATGGTCTATGAATACTATCTGTTAAAAAACAGGCTTCTGCTTGTTCCGGACCTGATTTTTGCCAGCTTTCTGCTTTCCGGCATCCTGTTTTTAATCCCCGGAATCTCCTGTATGGCTGTTTCCTATGTGCTGAAAAGAAAAGAGCTCAAATAAAAAACATCGTTTCCTGGCTGGGAAGCGATGTTTTTTATTTATAATAGCTGATAAAGCAGTTTTTTCTTTGTACTGTACCAGATCAGCATTCCATGCCCCAGCCTGGAAATCCGGACATTAAAATCCCATTCCGGATACTGCTTGATTACTGAGATGCGGTCTCCTGATGCAAAGGCAAGAAACGAAATATAAAACTCTTTATTCATCGGATGGGCACTGGTAATAAACCAGTCATCTTCAACCACAGTAACGGAAAGCTTCTCCCCTTCCTCTGCCTTTTGCAGTTTCAGTGCAGAAAGCTTCCTTTTACAGCAGGAAACCTCTGCGTCTCCTGTGGAAAATGTGATGCTGTTGCAGGTCGGACAGACATAGTATTTTATCTGTTTCATATTTCCTCCTGTTATATCATTGGGCGTCAAATCACCATTTAATAAATTCTGTATATCTATTCCAAAAAGTCTGGAAAGCTCAGGAATTAAAGAAATATCCGGAAGACCTTTGCCTCTCTCCCATTTGGATACCGTTTTATCGCTGATATGCAGTTCATCTGCAAGCTGTTTCTGTGTCATACCGTGCTCACTGCGAAGCATACGGATTAAGGTTCCTACATTATTGTCAGGCACAGGCAAACCTCCCTTCCCTGTAAAAGAATTCTTTCTAATTGTAACTGGCTGAAGGATTTTTTTCAATCTACGCTGCGTAGAGAGTTTTAAAAACTTATTCTTCGTGCTTACTTCCGTAGGTTTCCACGCAATAGCCATTATATCCGCAGCAGGTACAAGTCAGCTTCCTGAGTGTTGGTGTATGTTTTGCCCAGAACGCTTCTTTGAGTACTGGTTTGAATACTTCGTGGCATTGCGGACAAATATACGCAACCCGCGTGAAATAATATTTTAATATCCATACAGTGTACGGAACAGCCACCACCAGGTACAGGGCGAAAGGCCACCATATCCCAGACATGATATACAGAATAATCGATGTCCACTGTAAAATCCCAAGCGGTATTACCGTAATCAAAAGTGTTACGTGAAGTCTTTTCAGTTTTTTCTTATTTTCCATCAAGTAAGCTATATCACCGATAGATTCAACTGAGAAATTGTCTATACTCTTCAACTCACTCCTGATCTGTTCCAGCATATCCAGTTTCATCTGGCGTTCATTCAATTCCTTTTTTATCGCCTGCTCCTGCTGGTTAAGCAAAATGGAGAGAACACTGCCCGGATCTTCTTCTGAAAGGAATTCACCAATGCTGTTTATTGGTAATCCTGCTTCACGAAGAAAACAAATAATTTTCATCCGCTTTAAATCCTCTTCAGAGTAGAGCCGCCGGCCACCCTCAGACAACTCACTGGGAACAAGAATGTTCCTTGTATCATAATACTGAACCGTTCTGACAGATACGCCACAGAGCTTTGCAATTTCTCCTGTCGTGTATTTTGACATAGCTTTCACCTCCTTACACTTCGCATTTTATAACATTACGCAGCGTCACAAGCAATATGTTACGCAGGGGGATTTTTCATTTTTGGCTAAGCTATGCCACAGAAAATACAGGTATCCCTCTCTTTTGCTATTCAGTGCTTAGTTTATCCTGTTCTTAGTTATTGTAACTGACTGAAAAAACTTTTTCAATCTAACTGTACAAAGAAAAACAGCCCGGTTGCCATACCGGACTGTCTCTTTTCCTATCTGAAATACTGGGGAAACTGTTTTACAATTCCCTGGGTCATCATATCAGCCATTTCCAATGCTCCACGCTCTATATCAGCAAATATACCAATACTGTCCTCAAAATTCTGGGATAATGTGGCAGCAGTCTCCTCTTTAGTCAGATTCATGTAATCATTTAGCATCCTCTGTAAGTCTGCAGCAGACCAGTTGGGATTTATGGAGACCAGGAACTCAACAAACTGTGCGGCATTATTATTCATTCGGTTTTCTGCGTCAGCAGCCGCCTGTGCATTCCCATCTCTTAATGCCATTACGTAATCATTGACCGCTGTAAAATAACCGGTTAAGAGATCAGCAAATTTTTTGGCATTTTCATCCCCATAGAATGTTTTTATTGCCATCTGGAAATCTCCTGGAATTTCCATCAGACGATTCATAACATATTCAGCATCGGATAAATTCCACAGTTCACTCTGGATTGCCATTCTCAGCCAGTAAACCTGCTGGAGCCACAAAAAACGGAGGTAATTACCTAAGTTCTGCTCCGCTTTGCTGACCCACATGTAAGTAGGAGGCATGGGTTGCGGCTGAGGCTGGGGCTGTGGCTGGGGACGCGGCTGGGGACGGTCTCTGGGTATGCAGATAACCTGACCGATAAACAAGTTAGTAGGATTTATTCCAGGATTTGCAGCCATGATCGCTTCTACCGTAGTATTGTAACGCTGGGATAAAAGCCAGAGCGTATCTCCTGCCTCAATCGTATACGAACGGGTTCCCTGGGGACAGACCGGATACATATTCATAGGTCTTTGCTGTGCGGTATTATCCGTGGACTGAGCCCATGGCGGCAGGTTCCGGAATTTATATCCTGCCGGTATCCAGATTACCTGGCCGATCATTAAATTTCCGGGTTTGATACCTGGATTTAAAGCCATTATGGCTTCTACTGTCGTACAGTATTTCTTTGCAAGAAGCCAGAGGGTATCCCCTTTCTGAATGGTATAGGCGCGCAGACCTACCGGACAGCGCGTTGTACTGCCGGATACAGCTTCACTTTTTAACGTGTTTGTCGACATTTGAGAGGTGTCGGCTGGCTGGGTCGGTTGGGTTGGCTGGGTCGGTTGGATTGGCTGGGCTGGTTGGGTTGGCTGCATCCGTGGCTGAACCGGCTGGGCTGGTTGGGCTGGTTGGGTCGGTTGCATCCGCGGCTGAACCGGCTGGGTCGGCTGCGCTGGTTGGGCCGGTTGAGTCGGCTGCATCCGTGGCTGCGCTGGCTGGGTCGGTTGGGTCGGTTGCATCCGCGGCTGAACCGGCTGGGTCGGCTGCGCTGGTTGGGCCGGTTGAGTCGGCTGCATCCGTGGCTGGGCTGGTTGGGTCGGCTGCGCTGGTTGGGCCGGCTGCATCCGTGGCTGCGCTGGCTGGGCTGGCTGGGTCGGCTGGACTGGTTGGGCCGGTTGGGCTGGCTGCGCCGGCTGGGCAGCTCTGTTTCCTGATGGAATACAGATTATCTGTCCAACCTGGAGATTTCCGGGATTGATACCAGGATTTGCTGCCATAATTGCTTCAACCGTGGTATAGTGACGTCTGGATATCAGCCAAAGCGTATCTCCGGATTGAATCGTATAGGAAAACAATCCTTCAGGGCAAGAAGTCATCATAATACTGCCTTTCAATTAAACAATTTGTCTTATTTTATGATGAAAAAATCAGAAAAGTACCTGTCAACCTGCTATATTTTAATTTTTTTATAGTTATCACCATAAATCCCTCTGCAGCCTTTGTCTTTTTCACATACAGATCTGTCTGGCAATATAATATTGTACATGCATATTGATTCTTTCCTTCCCGTTGCATTTGCAACAAACATCTGATATTATTTTATTACAAATATTTACCATTTATGACAATATTTTTAATAAGGCAAAGGGGGTCCCATTATGACAAAAGAACCTTTCTATCAGGCTTTTATGCAGCTGCCGTTGGGCTATGCCCGCCACACCATCCTGTTTGAAGATGATTCCCATATAAAGGATTATATTCTTACAGAGGCAAATGACACATTTTTACGCTATCTGAATTTAAGAAAAGAAGATGCCATGCAGCAGTGTATATCCCTGATTCTTCATTCTGCGTCTGACCAACCTGCCTGGTTTAATTTTTATAAAAATCCGAATCAATGGAATCAGGAACAGAATTCAATCATGAAAGCTGATAATCATTTTTACAAGGTGACTGTGAGCTATCCTGATCCCAACACAATGATTACAATTTTCGACGACGTTACAGAGTTCGTCGCTGAGCTTCATAACGTAAAGGAAACAAATGAAAAACTGATGAGGGATATTGATATCTTTTTTGACAGCACACAGGACGCACTATTTCTGGCTGCCTACAATGACGGAGAATTCCGTTATATAAAAAATAATACGGTGCACCAGCAGATGACCGGTATTACAACCCCGCTGTTTGGTATGACCCCTGTTGAGGTTTTGGGAGAAAAGGTAGGAGCTGCTTTAAAAGAAGGTTATGAGCGGTGCATTGCGTCCGGAGAAGGTCTGACATATGAAGAAACCGTTGATTTTCCTGAGGGCACCAGAGACTGGCTTGTACGCCTTACTCCGGTAAAGGAAGATGGGAAGATCTCCTATATCATTGGCTCCCGCCTGGATATTACCGAACTGAAACGGCTGAAAGAGGAAAAAGAACAGCTGCTTAGGAATTTCAACTCAATGTTTACGGAACATTCAGCCGTCATGCTGATCATTGACGCTGCATCCGGAAAAATACTGGATGCCAACCCTCAGGCCTGTTCATTTTACGGCTATACCAAAGAAGAAATGCTACGTATGGGTATTGATGAGATCAATACTCTGTCCAACGACTCCATCAGGCAGCTGCGCATTGAGGCATTTAACCGGGAACGGCAGTATTTTCTGTTTCCACACCGTTTAAAGAGCGGTGAGATAAAAATGGTAGATGTATACTCCAGCCCTGTCACTTATGGAGATGATACCAGACTTTATTCCATTATTTTTGATGTATCAGACAGGGAGCAGTACAGAGATGATCTTTACCGGGAAAAAGAGATGCTCAGCGTCACTTTAAATTCCATTGGAGATGGGGTTGTAACAACAGACCTGGATGGAAAAATAACCTATTTAAATCAGGCTGCTGAAGAAATAACCGGCTGGAGTACAAAGGAAGCCTCTTCTAAATCATTTATGGAAATCTTTGATCTTCGTAATGAAACCACAGGTAAGCTTGTACCAAATCCCATCAATGCAGTGCTGGAAACTGGAATGATTGTTGGTCTTGCTAATCATACCGTGCTTTTAAATAAAAACGGGGACTTAATCCCCATTGCGGACAGTGCCGCTCCCATACGTGATGAAAATGGGCATGTTTACGGAGTCGTCATGGTATTTCGGGATGTCAGCCAGGAGAAACGGCAGCAGGAACGCATTCTATATTTAAGCTATCATGATCCGCTGACCCAGATATTCAACCGCAGATACATGGAAGAAGAATTAAACCGAATGGATCAGACCAGCCAGCTTCCCATTACCGTTATTATGGGAGATGTGAACGGTTTGAAAGTCATTAATGATGTATTTGGGCATAAAACCGGAGATCTCTTATTAAAAGAAGTTGCCAAAACACTTCAGTACAGTCTCCATAAAACGGGCATTGCTGCCAGGTGGGGAGGGGACGAATTTCTGATTCTGCTGCCTCATACCGATAACCAGAAGGCCCAGGATATTATACGCAGACTGGAAGAAGCCTTCCGCAAAAGTGACCGGCTCCCGCTGGAGGTCAGTGTTGCAATGGGCTTTGATGTAAAAGAAGACATGACCCAGTCACTCAGTCAGGCACTGCAAAAAGCCGAGGAGAAAATGTATCATAAAAAGCTGCTGGAGGGAAAAAGCTACCGCAACAGCATTATTACAACACTCCTGGCCACTCTTTACGAAAAAAGTATGGAAACAGAAGAACATGCAGTACGGCTGGAAACCTACTGCATGGCAATTGCTGACAAGCTGAATCTGTCTTCTGAGGATAAAAACGAGCTTTCTCTTTTAGCCATACTTCATGATATCGGCAAGGTAGGAGTCAATATAGAAACTTTAAATAAACCAGGGCCTTTAAATAATGAAGAATGGAAAGAAATGATGCGCCATCCGGAAATCGGCTACCGGATTGCCCAGAACACGCCTGAACTTTCCACTGTATCCGAATACATTCTCTCCCATCATGAACGCTGGGATGGCACTGGGTACCCCAGAGGAATAAAAGGGACTGACATCCCGCTTCTCTGTCGGATTCTTGCAGTAGCCGATGCTTACGATGCCATGACCAATAACCGCTCCTATCGGAAAGCAATGGATTCCAGGACCGCAATGGATGAAATTGGCCGCTGCTCCGGAACCCAGTTCGACCCGTTTATTGTTAATATTTTTTTAAATCTCAATCAGGTTTTTTAACAGAATAAAAGAAAAGACGCATATGACCTCAGAGAAATATACTTGCCATGGTCATAAATGCGTCTTTTTATTTTATTTTAAAAAGCTATTGACATTTTAATTTTAATTGTGTACAATTTAATTTAGTAAAATAAATAGAACGAATTGAGAGGTGGCAAATATGAATTTATACGATATCACAGTTACAGACAGAATAGGAACTCCTGTTACTCTGTCCCGGTACAAAGGAAAAACACTGCTGATTGTTAACACTGCAACAGGCTGCGGGTTTACTCCCCAATATGAAGGCTTAGAAGCACTTTATCGAAAATATAAGGATCAGGGATTTGAAATTCTTGATTTCCCGTGCAATCAATTCGGTCATCAGGCCCCTGGAACAGAGGAAGAGATCCATCAGTTTTGTACCATGAACTACGAAGTTTCTTTTCCCCAGTTTGCAAAGATTGAAGTAAATGGTCCCGGAGAATCCCCTTTATATTCCTATTTAAAATCACAGCAGTCCGGAATTCTCGGTTCCAAAATTAAATGGAATTTCACAAAATTCCTGGTTGATAAAAACGGAAACGTAACAAACCGTTATGCACCCGCCGATAAACCGGAAAAACTGGAAAAAGATATTCTCGCACTTTTATAAGCCCAAAGGGCAGGAAAGGAAGTATTCACATGGAAATTAAAGCTGTTAAATTATATGAGGGAGGTTTTATGACACAACCCTTCGCAATGGGAGGCGGAGTCAGTGAACCAGTTTTTGATGAAAGTAAAACCTATGAATCCAGCCTTCAGAATTATCTCATCGATACAGGAAGCGAGGTCATCCTGATTGATACCGGAGTTCCGAAGGAGGTTCCTGACACCCCTGCAAAGGAAGGGCAGAAAATCTACCAGGGAAAACGGATTCACGACTATGTAACTGCTCTTTCCATGCTGGGCTACCAGCCGGAGGATGTTACCCGGATTCTTCTGACACACAAGCATCCGGACCATTCCGGAGAGCTGAGAAGCTTCCCCAACGCTAAAATCTATCTTTCCCAGGCAGAGGCAGAGGCCTTAAAGTTAAGCGGCGATCATATTATTCCTGTATCATTTAAGGATGGTGCCTATTATAACTTCAATGCCAGCGAAAAGATCACAGACGGAGTCTATTTCCTGCCTGCACCAGGCCACACAAAGGGCAACAGCATTGTTGTAGCGGAAACTGACGGACTGTTTTATCTCATACACGGCGATATCACCTATACAGATGCTGCCTTAAAGGAAAACCGCTTATCCGTAGTCTTTGAAGATCTTGAGGCTGCCAGAGATACTCTGACAAAGGTTCGTTCCTTTATAAACGAAAATCCTACTGTCTATCTCTCCACCCATACACCCGAAGGCATATCCAATCTGGAAGAGAAAAAGATCATGAAGCTTTAGAATTTTCCCTACCGGCACCAAATGCCTCTTTCCTTAATACCATGGTAGTAGGAAAGGAGGCAGACAGTATGAGCACCTGCAGTTTTGACGGTCTGACCGGCCGTGTAGTAACTCCAGATGATCCTTTCTATCATGAGGCCAGACAAGTCTATAACCGGGCTGTCAACCGGTTTCCTCTGGCCATTGTTTACTGCGGGAACATTACCGACGTCAGCAATGCCGTATTATGGGCCAGAAAACGGGGTATCTGTCTTCGCGTGCGAAGCGGAGGCCACAATTATGAAGGATATTCTACAGGCAACGATGTACTTGATATAGATCTGAGTGAAATGAATCACCTCTCCATTGATGAGGAAAACCGCTCTCTCACTGCAGAGGGCGGTGTAAACAACAGGCAGCTTTACGAATTTGTATCTTTAAGAGGATATCCGTTTCCAGGCGGTACCTGCCCCTCCGTAGGAGTGAGCGGTTATGTCATGGGCGGGGGATGGGGACTTTCCTGCCGCTATCTTGGACTGGGGTGTGACAGTCTCTTAAGCCTTTCCATGGTTAATTCTGAAGGCAGCTTAATCACTGCCAGTTCACAAGAGAACCCTGATTTATTCTGGGCATGCCGGGGCGGAGGCGGGGGCAATTTCGGAATCATTGTCTCCATGACCTTCCGGCTTCCCGAAAAAACAGATAAAATTACTCTGGTTGAAATTATGTATCCAAAGGCTGACCAGGAAAAACAGGCTTACTTTCTTCTTTCCTGGCAGGATTGGCTGGAACATGCCAATCCTTTAATTACCCTGGTTGGCAGAATTTTTAACTCACAGGAAGAAGGACTTTCCATTATATCCAGAGGCTTTTTCTATGGCCCACCGGAAGCCGCTCTTGGAAGCATTGCACCGCTTCTGGAGCTTGGCGGGGTCAAATACCGTCTAAAATACGTGACATTTCTGGAAGCAGTAACGATAATCGGAAGCTTTTATCCTCCCTTTGAATCCTTTTTATCCGCAAGCGGCTTTGTAAACAGAGAGCTGTCTGAATGTGAATGTCTGAATCTGGCAGGACTCATTAACAAACGTCCGACCGGATCCATTTACACCGGGTTTTCTCTTTATGCACTGGGAGGCAGGGTTTCTGAGGTACCGGAAAATTCCACTGCTTTTTATTATAGAGATTCCAGATATATCGTCTGGCTCAATACAGTATTGGAACACAGCAAAGGGGAAAATGCCCTGTGGCTGGCACACCAGTCCAGTTGTATGGCTTCTGTGACAAAAGGCTCTTATGTGAATTTTCCTTATCAGGGTCTCCCGTGCTATCTGGAAAAATATTATGGCAGCCATGTCTGCCAGCTTAAAAAGATCCGTGAAGAATATGATCCCCAGGGTATTTTCACCTATCCTCAGGCAATCGGCGGATCCCGGTGCTGTTCGAATTTATAACACATCATAAAAAAACTCAGGAGCGGCTTTCTCACTGCCTTCCTGAGTTTTTAATTTATTCCAGATGCCGGCTTGTATTGCCAAGAATTTTGTATAGGAGATGATAAAGTTCCCGGCCTTCATCCTGGTTAATGGGAACACACTGTGTAATCTTTTCCGGTATGGATACCGCCTGCTCTTTGAGCAGATCACCTTTCTCAGTCAGCTCCACAATGACGCTGCGCTCATCTTCCCTGTCCCTGTTCCTGGTTAAAAGACCACCGGCTTCCATCTTCTTCAGCAGGGGAGTCAGCGTACCGCTGTCCAGATAAAGGATCTCACCCAATTGCTTTACAGTGACTTTCTTCCTGTCCCACAATACCATCATGGCAATATACTGCGTGTAGGTTAAACCTATCTCATCGAGAAAGGGCTTATACAGCCTGACAATCTCTCTGGCACAGGCATAAAGCGGAAAGCAAAGCTGGTTCTCTATTTTCAATCTGTCATAATTCATCACGTTTCTCCGTTCTCCTGCTGTTCTGCTTATTTTTACAGCAATTCTTTTATGCTCTCTTTAACCAGCTTCATATCAGTGGTCGGTTCAAATCTTCTCACAACATTTCCTTCTCTGTCAACAAGAAACTTTGTAAAATTCCACTTGATATCCGGCTCATTCTTATAGTTGGGATTTGCCTCCTGGAACTTTTCTTCCAGTACACTGGTCAGCTTATGCTCCGGATCAAAGCCATCAAAACCTTTTTCCTTAACCAGATACTGATAAAGCGGGATGGCATTCTCACCATTTACTTCAATCTTTGAAAACTGGGGGAATGTTACGCCAAAACGTCCGGTACAGAACGTATGGATCTCTTCATCATCTCCAGGTGCCTGATTTCCAAACTGATTGCATGGGAAATCAAGTATCTCCAAACCTTTCTCCTTATATTCTGAATAGATTGCCTGAAGATCAGTATAATGAGGGGTGAAACCGCAGGCTGTTGCAGTATTCACGATCAGAAGTACCTTCCCTTTGTAATCAGATAAATTTTTATCCTCACCGGACATAGTTTTTACAGTAAAATCATAAACAGACATTGTAATACCTCCTTTATCTATCATAAAAGCTTATTTTTTAAGTTAATCCTATTATAAAATAGTTGTGCATGCCTGTCAATAGTTTTGCTACATTTAATTGAGATAAATTAATTTGTTCTATTTGTATTTTTAGGTTGACAGCAAAAATCAAGGATGTTATCATTTGTATGTACAAACAAGAGAGGTGATATTTTGAGCAACAATGACGCAATACAGAAACAGGCCTGTTCCCTTAACGGCTGCCTGTTTTTTACTACAGTAAAGCTTTCCAGAGTTTTTGGCAAAATTGCAGAGGAAGCTTTTTCTAAAACCGGACTCTCTCCCAGCCATGCTCTTCTGCTCTATCTGGTTAACCAGAAGGAAGAAATACTGCAAAAGGAGCTGGGAGAAACATTGCATTTAACCCCCTCCACCATAACCCGGCTGATTGAAAAGCTGGAACACAAAACGCTTGTTTCCAAACGATGCGAGGGAAAGTCCGTAATTTTAAGTACCACACCGCAAGGTATCGCACTTCAGAAAAGCATTATGGAATCCTGGATTTTACTTCATGAACAATACCAGGGAATACTGACAGAGGAAGAGACAGCCCAATTTCTAAATCTCAGCAAAAAACTGCTGGGTAAACTCGAAAACAATTAAGGAGGATTTTTTATGCAGGAGATTTTTAACAGACGCAGTATCCGCAAATTTACTGGTAATGCCGTAGAGCCGGAGAAGATTGACAGGATTCTGCGTGCCGCCATGCAGGCGCCGTCAGCTGCCAATCAACAGCCGTGGGAATTTATTGTAATACAGGATAAAGAGAATTTAAAGAAACTCTCAGAAGTATCCCCCTACGCAATACCTGTTGCAGGATCAGCTGTAACCATCGCCCTTATGGGAAATGAAAAGGAATTTAAGATTCCAAAGGGCTGGGAAGAAGATTTGGGTGCAGCTTCACAGAATATTCTGTTAGAGGCTGTACACTTAGGCCTTGGAGCTGTCTGGCTGGGCGTAGCCACTTCCGATGAAGTAACTGATCATGTACGCAGTTTCTTTAAACTTCCGGAACATATCAAACCTTTTGGGCTGATAGCCGTAGGTTATCCGGATGGACAGAAAAATGAATTTACAGACCGGTATAAAGAAGAACGCGTTCATTATGAGAAATGGGCATAAGTGAAGGAGAATAAAGTGATTAAAGTTGTTGCAAAAAATTATATCAAAGATGAAAAAATCATTGCATTTATTGAAGCCGCCACAGAACTTGTGGAACAGACCAGAGAAAAAGATGCCGGCTGTATCCGCTACGAACTTGTTCAGGATGTGAAAGATCCCCATATTTTAACCATGCTTGAAGAATGGGAGGACCAGGCCAGCCTGGCCGCCCACGGGGCTTCCCCGCATTTTAAAAAAGCTATGGCAGCCATGAAAGAAATGGTAGAAAAACCCGGAGACAGTAATTTTTATAAAACTCTTATATAAAGAAAGGAATAATCCCTATGAAACCTGTTTTTCCCGTGGAAAAAACCATCCGGGAGCGCACCAGTATCAGGTCTTACGAACCTCGTGCACTCTCAACAAAGGAAAAAGATCTGTTCCATGATTTTATCAAGACTTTAAGCAATCCATTCGCTGTCGACGTAAGCTTCCGCCTTTTGGAAAGCAGTGACGCATTGAAAGGAGAAAAGCTTGGCACCTACGGAGTCATTAAAGGTGCCAGGGATTTTATCGGTGCCTCCGCTCCTGATACGGATCTTGCACTGGAAGCACTTGGATATTCCCTGGAACATTTGGTTCTTTACGCTGTAGCGCTGGGATATGGTACGTGCTGGCTGGGCGGCACCTTTGACCGGAGCGCCTTCTCTCATGCGATGGATTTAAAAAAGGGAGATTTATTTCCGGTTATTACTCCCCTTGGATATCCGGCTGATAAAAAAAGGCCTATGGAGTCGGTTATGAGATGGGCGGCCAAATCTGACCAGAGAAAGGAATGGAAGGAACTTTTTTTCAGTGAAAACTTTTCTTCTCCTCTGTCAAAATCCGATGCGGGGGATTTTGCATTTGCCCTGGAGATGACAAGACTGGCACCCTCCGCTGTGAATAAACAGCCCTGGAGAGTTGTAAAATATCAGAATGCCTATCATTTTTATGAAGCAAAAACATTGAAGGAAGGAAAGAACTCTGTGGATCTCCAGAGAGTTGATGTGGGAATCGCCGCCTGCCATTTTGGTCTGGCCGCTGCAGAGAAGAATCTGCCAGGTGAGTTTAAAAAGCTGTCTGTTCCCGAAATTAAAACTTCTTCAGAAATGAAATACTTATTTTCATGGGTCTGATTAATAAAAAGCATTTTATGTGACTCTGTCACAGACATTTTTCTTCTGACGTCCTATACTGAGAGTGTCAAAAACATAACAAACTTATTATAGATCAATATTTTATATATCAGGAGGGGTATCATGAAGAAAACTGTTATAATCGGCGGAGTCGCAGGCGGAGCCAGCTGTGCGGCCAGACTCAGAAGACTGGATGAAGAGGCTCAGATTATCATACTGGAACGGGGCGAATATATTTCCTATGCAAACTGTGGTCTTCCCTATCACGTGGGCGATGTGATCAAATCCAGAGATGCCCTGCTTTTACAGACACCGGAAGCCATGAGAAAGAAATACGGGATTGATGTCAGGGTTAAAAATGAAGTATCAGCCATTGACAGGGAAAACAAAAAAATTACCGTCCGCAGACTGGAATCAGGGGAAACCTACGAAGAATCCTACGATACTCTGGTAATTTCCACAGGCTCCTCTCCTGTCCGCCCACCAATTAAAGGAATTGAATCTTCCCGTATTCAGACCCTCTGGACGGTTCCTGATACCGACCGGATCCGCGGTCTTATAAAAGAAAAGGGAATCAAAACCGCTGCTGTAATCGGCGGAGGCTTTATTGGACTTGAAATGGCCGAAAACCTTCGTCATGCCGGCCTTTTTGTATCCCTCATTGAAATGCAGGATCAGGTGCTGGCCCCTATTGATTATGAGATGGCTCAGCTGCTTCACGAAAACATTGTCCAGAACGAGGTATCCCTTTATCTTGGTGATGGAGTTTCATCCTTTACAGATGAAGATGATTCTGTCTCCATTACACTGAAAAGCGGTAAGATCTTAAAAGCAGAACTGGTCATCCTCTCCATCGGTGTACGTCCAAACAGTGAACTGGCCAAATCCTGCGGGCTGGCTGTCAATGAACGGGGCGGTATTATTGTTGATGATACCTTAAAAACCTCAGATCCTGATATCTATGCTGTAGGCGACGTGATTGAAGTTACTGATTTTACCTTTAAAGATGCTGCCATGGTGCCCCTTGCAGGTCCTGCCAACAAGCAGGGACGCATTGCTGCGGATAACATTGCAGGTGCAAAAGAAACCTATAAAAAAACTCAGGGAACCTCTGTTGCCAAAGTATTTGATTTAACTGCTGCTTCAACCGGAGCCAATGAAAAAGCGCTGATAAAGAGAGGGTTAAAAAAGGGAACAGACTATGAAAGTGTTATCATTACCCAGAACTCTCATGCCGGTTATTATCCGGGGGCAGTTCCGCTGACATTGAAGCTTTTATTTTCCATGGACGGAAAAACCATATACGGAGCTCAGATTGTAGGCAGAGACGGGGTTGATAAGCGGATTGATACACTTGCTGTTTCCATACGCCTTGGAGCCACAATTGAAGATTTAAAGCATCTGGAATTTGCTTATGCTCCCCCATTTTCTTCTGCCAAAGATCCGGTTAATATGGCGGGATTTACCGCTGAGAACCTTTTAGGAGGAAGAGTTTCCTTTGCTTCCTGGGATGCAGCGGAAAATAATACGGGTGTACAGCTTCTTGATGTCAGAGAAGATGCAGAGCTGATGGCATTTTCACTTCCACAGGCTGTGCACATTCCTCTTGGACAGCTGCGTGACCGGTTAAAAGAACTGGATCCTGCCAGAGAGGTCATTACCTTCTGTGCCATTGGAGTCCGTGCTTACAATGCAGCACGTATCCTGATGCAGAACGGTTTTGCTAATGTTAAGATTTATCCCGGCGGGGTAAGATTCTACCAGTCCACACACTATCAGAATGATACCACACCAAAGATCACTGCACCGGTTTCTTTTTCAGATAACGGACAGATGGATACAAAGGATATTCCTACAGCAGCCATGCGTCTGGACTGCAGCGGTATGCAGTGCCCGGGTCCCATCATGAAGGTCTTTGAAACAATGAAAGAGATGAAGGAAGGCTCTGTTATGGAAGTGTCCGCCTCTGATCCGGGATTTGCCAGAGACATCGGAGCATGGTGCCGCCGAACTGGCCACACCCTTTTATCCAATGAACGCCGGGGTGATGATTATGTGGCGCTGGTGAAGAAAAGCACCTCTTCCCCTGCTGCTCCCCAGAAAGAAGCGGCTGACGGTAAGACACTGATTGTATTTTCCGGTGACTTAGATAAGGTCCTTGCCAGCTTTATCATTGCAAACGGTGCTGCCGCCATGGGAAGACCGGTCACCATGTTCTTCACATTCTGGGGACTGAATGCATTAAGAAAAGAAGAAAAACAACCTGTTAAAAAAACCATGATGGAGTCCATGTTCGGAGCAATGCTCCCGCGGGGAAGCAAACGCCTGAAGCTGTCTAAAATGAATATGGGCGGAATGGGAACTGCCATGATGAAAAAGATCATGAATGATAAAAACGTGGATTCTCTGGAAGTCCTGATAAAGAAAGCCATGAAAGCAGGCGTTCGCATAGTGGCCTGTACCATGAGCATGGATGTGATGGGAATTCATCCGGAAGAACTGATCGACGGAGTAGAGCTTGGCGGTGTAGGGGCTTATCTGGGCGATGCGGAAGAATCCAATGTAAACTTATTTATCTGATCGGAAAAGCACGGAATCGGAAGATTAATCCTCTGATTCCGTTTTTTTTACTGAAATATGTTCCATCACCTGCAGTGTGATTGACATTTCATTCAACTACAGATATACTAACCTTATTTGAAATGAGGTGACAGATAAGATGGCCAGACCCGTAAAACAACGCCGTGTATGTGAATTGCCTGAAACAATAGAATTCGCCCCCTGCAACAAAGATAAATTAATGACTGTAGAGATGTCAGTGGACGAATATGAAGTGATCCGCTTAATTGATCACCTTCATCTTACCCAGAATGAATGCTCCCAACAGATGAATGTGGCAAGAACAACGGTACAGGCAATCTATGACAATGCCAGAGGCAAAGTCTCTGATGCTATCGTAAATGGGAAAAAACTGATCATCCAGGGCGGGAACTATACTCTGTGCTCCGAATCCCGTTTCTGCTGCGGAAAGAATTGCTCCAGACGCAGAGGTCTGCTGGGACATTGCACAGATCAGAGCAGAGCTGATATCTGCTGCGGAAAAAATAAATTCTGTAAAAAAGAAACCCATCTTCCTGATTGAACATGCATAAAACCGGAGTCAGCTGATTCCGGTTTTATGCATGTTCCTTTCCTTCTCCTTTATAAAAAGCAAATCCTTTTTTACTGTTCTGTTTGATATAGTACATGGCCTTGTCGGCTGCACTATACAGTTCTTCATAGCTGCTCCCATCTTTTGGAGCAACGGCGATGCCGATGCTTGCAGAAACCCGGATCACCGTATAATATCCCTCTTCCGTATGATCCATCAGTTCAAGAATAGACTCAGCCATATCAGTAATCTGCTGTACCTCCAGGTCCTCAGGAATGAAGACCACAAACTCATCTCCGCCTACTCTTGCCACAATCCCATCCCTGCCCACCAGCTTATCAAGAGCTTCCGCTACTCTGGTTAAAACCTGGTCGCCTGCCGCATGTCCGCAGGAATCATTGATTTCCTTAAAATTATCCAGATCGATCATGAAGAAGACACCGATGCTCAGAAGTGCCAGTTTTCCATCGATAATCTGCTCACCCGACCGGTTATACACACCAGTTAACGGGTCCTTTCTTGCGCGGTTAAGGAGCATCTCCTCTCTCCCCAGCTGATCGGTAATATCCTCCAGCTTGCCAACCATACGGGATTTGCGGTCAGCTTGTCCTGGAAGAATTTTATACTGACAGCTGAACCACCGGTATTCTCCCGATTGTCCTTTTAAGCGGATTCTGCAATACCGTACCTCTTCCGGCTTACTGCCAAGCAGCGCCCACCGGAGACGGTCTCCGTTCTGCCAGTCATCGGGGTGGATTAAATATCCGCCTCTGTTCAGCCTTAAAACCCCTCTTGTCTTTAATCTCTCCAGGAATAGTTTTCTTCTGGCATTGGAAGTAAATTCTATGGTATCTGTCTCATAATCATACTCGTAAAGCAGTGTGTCTGTGAACTGAGACAGAACCGAATACCGTTCTGACTCCAGCTGAAGCTTCTGTTTTTGTGTGTAAAATAATAAGAATATCCAGCTGCAGCCAGCAAGTGTCAGCAGAATCAGCAGAAGGGCCGTTCCAAAAAACATGCCGAATACATATTCTGAATGCAGCATGATATCAGGAGAACGGACAAAATTAACAAGACTCCAGTCATTTACCCCTGCTTTCATCACTGAAATATAATAGTTTTTTCCGTTCCTGGAAAAAGAGGTAGTGAAAGAATCTTCTTTTTTAATTCGTGTTTTAATGGCTTCTGCACTCTGACTTTCAATCTCATCACTTTTGATGGAGGAAAATAAATTGCCTTTAATCAAATTCTGATCACCATTGGAATAAAGAATGCTGCCATCCGGTTCTATGATCAGTGTATAGATTTTTTTAAACGGCAAATGCTTTCCGGCTCCCCCACCAAGCTCCTCCGTCTGAAAAGAGGAAAACAAAACCCCCACCACCGTACCATTCACGTTCAGCGGCTCGGCCACCGAAAATATGTATTCCGTTTGGTTTTCCAGGGGGACCTCAATATCCAGTACACCCGTCTTCCTGTTTAAAACCTGTTCATAAAGCTCTCGTCTTCCTTCTCCGGATATGGTTTCTTTCCAATTGCTGCATGAGACATAATTCAGTTTATAATCCGGATTCTCCTGCTCCATCTTCGTCAGGTAAGTATTCAGCCATTGATCTTCCGGAGACAGACCGGCTGCCTCCATCATACTTTCCACGCCGGATCTTATATCTCCTGCATCATCGGCTATCTTTAAGATCTGATTTTTCTGTGCATGTGTAAAGGAAGTAAGACTTGAGTAAATCAACTGATTGAATTCCTGATTCAGCTTTTCCTGCTGACTGGATAAGAAAATAAAAGCAAGGACCAGCAAAATAAGAACACTGAACATGCCCGCGATCACAGATGTAATCCTGGAGTCTCTTCCGTTGTTCATATAAGTGATCTCCGTTCTGAAAATACGTTTTCTGAAAAAAGCCAGTGGAAATTATTCCAGCCGGCTTTTCTCACTTCTAATATTCATTATATCTCTGCATCAACGGTTTTACAATATCTTTCAGGCTTCAATTCCTCTTAATTTTATATAATCCTTAATCAGCCTGGCCGTCTGTTCCAAATCAATCCGGCTGGTATTAATGATGAGATCATAGTTGTTCCAGTCTTCCCAGTTTTCTCCGGTATAGTAGCGGTAATATTCTTTCCGCTCTTTGTTAATCTTCTTTACGCGCTTGGCTGCTTCTTTCTCATCCACTTTATCAACTTCCATGGTTCTCTGAACCAGTGTGGGTGTATCTGCATAAACAAATATTTTCACAAGTCCCGGAACATTCTCTTCATCACGGCTTAAAATATAGTCCGCACATCTTCCGGCAATGATGCAGGATTCCTCTTTCGCCAGTTCTTTTATGACCTGTGACTGAAAACGGAATAAATTCTCCGGTTTTACTATGTCTGCATCGGTGGAAGGTCTTCCAAGCTGAGGCTTTAATCCGCTGACAATCCGGTACAGTAAATTATTGCCGGCTTTTTCATCTGCAAGGCGGAAAAAAACTTCTCCAACCGCACTCTGTTCCGATGTGATCGTCAGAATCTCCTCATCATAAAAATGAATTCCCAGTTCCTCTGCAAGAGCTTTTCCCACAATACGTCCGCCGCTTCCGTACTGTCTTCCTATGGTGATGATCAGATTACTTTTTTCATTCATAATGCCTGCCTCCTTTTCCCTTACATGATATATGAAGGATTTCTTGCTTCTATTGTACTCTATTATGGCAGGATTTACAATTAATATTGTTCTGCAACTGTATTAAAACAGATGGAACCGTAAGGTCTGATGCTCATTCGGTAAGCATTGCCTTCTCCCATGGTTTTTTCCATATAGGAAATGTATTCTTCTGCAATCTCATTAGGCAGAACAGCCATAATCACTCCGGCAAAACCGCCTCCGTGAATTCTGCACGCTCCCTGCTTTTTTCTGGCAATAAACAGTTCCGTAAGTGCCAGAGCAACCGTAATTCCCTGTTCCTGGAAGCTGGTGTTCGTAAAACAGTTCTGCAGCCATTTCCATGAAGAATTTCCGGAAGCAGTAATATTTGATAAAAATTCGTCAAATCTTCCCTCTTTTAATGCGGCCACTTCGGCATCCACACGCTTATTTTCCTCAAAGAAGTGAAGAGCACGGAGTACGGAACGATCTCCTGCGAATTCCCGCACCTCATTTAAGCGGCCAATGACATCTTCTTCAGATATATCCGCACAGACTTCTTTCCCAAAAAATTCCGCCACCTTTTTCATCTCCGCAGGTACGGAAGAATAATCGGCGCTTAAATCCGCATGTCCCTTTCCTGTGTTGACAATGATCAGACTGTGATTCTGGGATGCAAAATCAAAATCAATCTGTTCCACAACCGGCTGGGAAGGATTCTTAAAGTCAATGGTAATCAGACCGCCCACTGCACATGCCATCTGGTCAAGCAGACCGGAAGCCTTATCCCAGTAGACGTTTTCCGCAAATCTTCCGATATGCGCATAAGCCACTGTATCCATGCGGCTGTCATTAAAAAATGTATTCAATATAGAACAGAGAAGCATCTCAAAGGAAGCAGAAGAGCTGACCCCTGCGGCACTGATTACATTACTGGTTATATAGGCGTTAAACCCACCGATCTGATAACCTTTCTCTAAAAATCCCTTTAAAAGCCCCTTTACCAAATCTATGGTTCCGGCCTTTTTATCGCTTGGGGACAAATCAGTCAGATCAATGGTAAAGCTCTGGTTGTAAGTCACACTCACAATATTTACGACGGTGCTGTTGTTTTTTGCAGCCACACCAACACAGTCTAAATTAATGCTTCCTGCCAGCACTTTGCCGTGATTGTGATCCGTATGATTTCCGCTTATTTCTGTACGTCCGGGTGATGTAAATAAAAGCACGTCCTCTTCCGGAAAATGTTTTCTAAAGTCATTGATCAGGTTCTGATATCTTACAATATTCTCTCCTGCCGCTTCTTCCCCATATAAAGCAGTCATCAGTTTTCCTGCCTTTTCGGATTCCAAAAACCGGATTGTTTCATCTGTTTTCATGCTGCAAAATCTCCTTTTCCCCATTCATTGGCAGACAAACGCCATTGTCTCGAGTATAACATAAGTGCCAAAGTTTTCACAATATAATATTTTACGAAAAGCTATAAAATAATTTGACTTCCCTTTTCCCCTCCTGTAAAATGAAACAATCAAAAACTTTGGAGGTCCTCATGCTCTGGAATGACAAGCCTTACCACGCTCTGGATTATGAACTGAAAATGAAATACGGACAGAAAGTCTATAAGCTTGCCTTAGACGGAGGCATGACCTGCCCAAACCGTGATGGCTCTCTGGGAACAAAGGGCTGTATTTTCTGCAGCAGCGGCGGCTCCGGTGAATTCGCGGAATCAAGAAAACTTCATGCTTCCGTAGCAGAACAGATTCAGTCTGCCAAAAAACGGGTTTCTCTGAAGATGAATACAAAAGATGGGCTCTATATCGCTTATTTTCAGTCCTACACCAATACCTACGCGCCTGCAGACTATTTGCGGGAACTTTTTACACAGGCCATTTCCCAGCCTGATATAGCTGTCCTTTCCATTGCTACAAGGCCGGACTGCCTCCCACCTGATATCATTCTTTTATTAAAGGAGTTAAACCGGATCAAACCGGTCTGGGTGGAACTGGGACTCCAGACCATCCATGAATCCACGGCGGAATTCATCCGGAGAGGTTACCCACTGTCCGACTTTTATAATGCTTACCAGAATTTAAAAGAAGCTGGAATAACTGTGATTGCCCATGTTATTTTAGGGCTTCCGGGAGAATCGAACGATATGATTTTTGAAACCATCCGCTATCTGGGACATTTAGGAGAACACGGCATAGACGGGATCAAGCTGCAGCTGCTTCACATACTGGAAGGAACTGACCTGGCGTCTCTTTATAAAAAGGGCACAGTCCCCGTATATTCTCTTTTGGAATATACGGATCTGGTAATTGACTGCATCGCCCTTCTGCCTCCATCTGTCGTGATACACCGGTTAAGCGGAGATGGTCCAAAAGAACTTCTTCTTGCACCTTTATGGAGCGGAAACAAACGGCTGGTCTTAAATACTCTGGCCAAACGATTAAAAGAAAGAGGCATCTGCCAGGGTGACAGATACCTCGTCTGATTTAATTGCCGTTATTATGAATGACACCATTGTCATCAATTGTAATACCAAAGGAAAGGTTCTGAAAATACTGGTAAAATCCTTTTATGTCTTCCGGTTTTGTCAGTGTTTTCGTAAATCCGGCGCCAGAGGTTCCCGGGACCAGAGAAAGGCTGGTAGTATTCCCGTCAAAATTCACCTCTGCTCTCATGAGAGCTGTTTTAGGAATACTGCTTCCGAAAATAAAATTGCCCAGACTGTAGCAGATTGGTTTTCCCTTATAATACTCCACTCCCTGAAGTACATGAGGATGGCTTCCCACAACCAGATCTGCGCCTGCATCGATGATCTGCTGTCCCAGCTGCCGCTGGTAGTCCCTGGGCTTTTCTTCCCGCTCCACTCCCCAGTGAACATAAACTACCAGATAGTCACATAAACTCCTGGCTTTCCGGATTTCCTCGAGAAGTATGGAAGGATCGTATCCGCTTACCATACCGGGCTTTTTGCTGTTCGCCACCCAGTCCGGATCGGGATAAACTCTTGAAGCTGCAAGAAAGCCAAAGGTTTTTCCATTCACTTCCATGGTTTCCAGCTGTTTTGCCCGGTTCATATCCGGCCCTGCTCCGACATAGCGTATTCCTGCTCCGTCTAATGCCGTACAGGTATCCAAAAGCGCATCCGTACCATAATCCAGCGTATGATTGTTGGCAATTGTTACTATATCAACTCCAATTTCATTCATCATTGTCACCCGGTCAGGATTTAACCGGAATGTAAACTGCTTGTCCGGCGCAGCTGACCCGCGGCTGCTGAATGGAAATTCCTGGTTAGCCATAAAGATATCTGCCTTACTGATCTCGCTGCGCATTCCCTCATCAAGTACCCCATTTATGCCACCGCTTTTATCGTATGCCGTCGTAACATGAGTAGAAAGTAATATATCTCCCGCAAAAAGCAGATGAACCACCGGCTTTTGCTCCTGGTTTGTACTGGAATCTTTCGTCTCTTCCGCCACAGTCACAACTTCTTCACTGCTGCTTTCTTCCACGGATGCCTTAGCGGTCTGTTGGTCAGAAGAAGCGGGAGTCTCCCTGTCAGCTTTGCTGGCTGCTTCTCTGCCGCCCTGTCTCACCTTCCATTCCGTTCCTCCGATCCACCCTGCCAGCAATACAAACAGCAATACGGGAAGGATAATCAGAAATTTCATGGTTCCATTTGTCTTCTTCATTTATTCCTCCAGATTGTTAATAATTTCCACATATTTTTGACTGATTCATAACTTTTTCCACAAATACTGATCTTTTTTCCCCATCTACGACTCAGTAACTCACTTTTCCACCGTTTACCTGTGGATAATTCATAACATTTCCCTTATATATTCTATGGTATTAATTCCCATTTTTACATCTTACACTGGTTCCATGGTTTTGTCAAATGAAGAGGACGCAGCGGGATGCAGAAAAAGGCAACAAAAAAAAGCCTGATCTGCAGAAAGGAATCCCTCTTCCTGTTCTCTGCAAAACCGGCTTTTCTTCCATGTATGAACCACAGTCATTCCTGACTTACAGGGTCATGATAATCCCGCCGTCATTGGCATATACCGTAGCCACACCTGCTGTATCAGTAATCATTATGTCCTTAAATACTCCTCTTTTTAACATCTCCTGCTTTACAAATTCTGCCCTCTCCGGATTATTGCAATGAGCGATTGCCAGTACCTTGTTCCTGGTATCTCCAGCTTCCTTTATAGCAATATCAGCCATACGGGTCAGTGCTTTGTTGATTCCTCTGGCCTGGTCAAGCTTGATAATCACACCGGATTCAGCTCCCATAACAGGCTTGATATTCAAGGCTGTTGCAAAAAAGGCCTGCAGTCCGGTAAGACGTCCGTTCTTTCTTAACGTATCAAGGCTTTCCAGCACAAAATAGGTCCTCATATTCTTTATATAAGTTCTCACCTTATCTTCAATCTCTTCAAAGGGAAGAGATGCCTGGCAGAGAGACTGGATGTAAATAGCGATATTAAGCTGTCCGCATGAAGCAGAATCTGATCCAAACACTGCAATCTTCTTACTGTCTTTTCCATGTTCCTCTTCATACAGCTTCTTACCTAAAACTGCACTGTTATAGCTTCCGCTTAAATGTTCAGAAAGAGTGATGACAAAAATCTCATCCTCCTCACATTCAAATGACTCTTTATATAACTCAGGAGACGGACAGGCTGTCTTAGGAGACTCACTGCTGCTCTTCACCAGCTCAAGAAAACGCTTCTGATCAAACGTCTCATCATCTATTATCTGAGTATTGCCGACCTGCAAAATTAACGGAATGATCTGAAAGTGGGGATCTTTCTTCAGATCCGGCGTCAGGTCTGTACAACTGTCCCCAATGATTTTATAGCTCATATCTATATTTTTCCTCCTGGCACGAAACTTATCATGTAGTATTCATTACTATATATTATAGAGAAACAAAGTTCGTCTGTCAATAGAATTAATATGAAAAAAATGGATGTCAAAAACAGCTGCCTTCTATTTGAAGACCTGCTGTTTTTGGCATCCATCTTTTTTATGATCTGTTATGAGACTGAATTTTTTATTCTTCAGCCATTACTAACATAAGCTCATTGCTTCTTGCAATAAAGCCTGTCATACGCTCCGGTGTCAGGGATCCGTGGCTTAAAGCAGCAAGATCATAAAGCTGTTCACAAATCGCATTGGTATGAGCTCCGTCCCTGTGGCCTAACACATACTGAACCAGCTTGTTGTTATAATTAAGAACCAGAGTTTCGCCTCCTGCTCCAAAAAGGGAAGCATCCATACCAGGCATGGTGTACATCTTCATCATCTCCTGCATACGTCTTGATTCTTCAGAAACAGTGATCATGGAAGATACGGAATCGTTCTTTAACTTCTCAACTTTAACCTCTAAATTCTCCTTATTTAAAGCCTTACGGAAAAGTTCTGTCAATGCTTCCACATCAGACTTCATGGATTCTTTGTCCTCTTCAGAAACCTCTTCTTTGAAAATATCGGATAAGTCGGAGTTAATACATAAAAACTTCACGTTTTCATTCTTCTGCTCTAAATAGCCCACAAACGGGTTATCAATGTTCTCTGTTAAATATACCGCATCCAGGCCAGCTTCTTTAAAGAGGTTAATGTACTGGCTCTGTTCCTTTTCATTCGTAATGTAGAATACGCGGTTTTCATGCTTTTCCTTATTCTCTTCCAGACAGTCTGCCAGTGTTAAATACTTGCCTTCCAGGTTCTTAAAGAGAATGGAATCATTGATCTTTTCCGCAAATTTCTCATCTTTTAAGCAGCCGAATTTAATAAATGGATTGATATCTGCCCAGTATTTCTCATAATTTTCGCGGTCTGTCTTAAACATACCGGTCAGCTTATCCGCTACCTTCTTTGTGATGTAGTCTGAAATTTTCTTTACAAATCCGTCATTCTGCAGTGCACTTCTTGATACATTCAGCGGAAGATCCGGGCAGTCAATCACACCCTTTAAGAGCATTAAGAATTCCGGTATTACTTCCTTGATATTATCTGCAATAAATACCTGGTTGTTGTACAGCTTAATAGTACCATCCAGGCTGTCATAATTTAAGTTAAGCTTGGGGAAATAGAGAATTCCCTTTAAGTTAAACGGATAATCCATATTTAAATGAATCCAGAATAACGGTTCCTTGTAATCATGGAATACCTTGCGGTAAAAGCCCTTGTAATCCTCTTCTGAGCAGTCATTGGGATGCTTATTCCACAGAGGGTTGGTATCATTCACTGTAACCGGGCGCTTTTTAATCTTGTATTTTTCTTTGGCAGGAGAAACCTCCACGGTTTCCTTTTCGCCGTTCTCTTTCTCCACTTCCTCTGTTTTAGCTTCCTCAACAATCGTCTCAACCACAGTATCCTTATCAGTCAGCTCTTCCTTTTCAATGGTCTCAAACTGAGGCTCTGCTGATAAATTGGATAAGTAGATTGCAACGGGCATAAAGGAACAGTATTTCTCTAAAACTTCTCTGGCCCTGTATTCATTACAGAACTCCAGACAGTCTTCATTGAGATAAAGCTTAATGGTAGTACCGAATTCCTCTTTATCCCCTTCTTCCATCTCAAATTCCGTACCGCCGTCAGACTCCCAGTGAACCGGAACTGATCCCTCTTTATAGGACTTTGTGTCGATCGTCACCTTATCTGCAACCATAAAAGCTGAGTAAAAACCAAGTCCGAAATGTCCGATAATCTGGTCTTCATTGGTCTTGTCCTTATACTTCTCAAGGAAATCCTTAGCTCCGGAAAAAGCGATCTGATTGATGTATTCATCCACTTCCTCCATGGTCATACCGATACCGTTATCTTTAAAAGTAATGGTCTTTTCATTGGAATCCGTAATCACTTCAATCTTAAACTCCAGATCATCCGGCTTCTGCCATTCACCCATGATATCAAGCTTTTTCAGCTTTGTGATCGCATCGCTACCATTGGACACCAGCTCACGGTAGAAAATGTCATGGTCTGAGTACAACCACTTTTTAATAATCGGAAAAATGTTTTCGCTGTTGATTGTTAAGCTTCCTGTTTTTGCCATATCAGAACACTCCTTACTCTCTTTTTCTATTTTTGTTCCATGACCATCATGGAATTTTTACAAATTATACCTGCAAAGAATATTCTAATACGCAGAAATGGAAATGTCAATAGAAAATCAGCACTCAAACCGTTTGAGTGCTGATAATATTATTCTTCCAGATAAAGGATCTGGTTTTGCTTTAAAAACTCCTTAAATGCCTGGTCCCATTCCTGATCTAATGTCTTGTCCAGAGTAAAAACAGAAACCGAGGTCCCTGTCACACAGGTCAGGCGGTCTTCCTCGTATCTTATATTAATATACAGTCCCTTAACCTCATTGGCGGTTAGGGAAATACTTCTTTCAGAAAGGAAACGCTGCGTATCCTCTTTTGGCATCTGCATAATAATCTTAAAGCTTCCAGGCAGCCGCTTCCCTTTTATCAGAGAAAAACAAAAGGGCTTCATCATGGCCCAGGTAGACAGCTCCCCTAAATTCAGTGCTTCCTTCTCTTCCTCTGTATAATAGCCGGACCGTATGGCTCCGTCAATGGTAAATGTATTAAAGGTAGTAACAGAAGCCTCTTTTACAAGAAACCGGTCAAAGACTTCTCCTACAAACAGTTTGGTTGTAAAAGGCTTCATCTCTTCTATATTCAGCGCAATCATGGTTTCATTCTCCCCGTCCGTATTTTCTCCGTTAACTATACAACGGATACTCTTCCAATGTCAACGCAGGATTTCTCACCCTGGATTTCTCACACTCTCCCGGTATTCCAAACCACTGTCTTCTATGCTATAATAGATTCACCGGTTTCAGACAGGAAACCAATAGGACATCAGAAAAGAGGATAATGATATGAATCATATGAAACAGCTGGAAGAACTGATTGCAAAATCCGTTTCTCCCTATCACTGTATTCTGGCGGCTGCCGGTCAGCTTACTGCCAGTGGATTTAAAGAACTGCCTTTAGCAGAGTCCTGGGAATTAAAACAGGGCGGCTCCTACTATATAAACGCATTTGACTCCACCTTAATCGCATTTACCGTAGGCAGGGAGCTGGGAAATATCCCATGTCTTAAGCTGGCTGCGTCCCATACGGACTGGCCCTGTTTAAAAGTAAAACCTTCTCCTGAAGTAACCTCTCTGGAATATGGAAAGTTAAATGTGGAGGTTTATGGCGGTCCTCTCTTAGGTACATGGTTTGACCGTCCCTTATCCATGGCAGGCAAGGTCAGCGTAACAGGCGATACACTCATGAAACCCAGAACAATCTTCGTTGATTTTTCCCGGCCTGTTCTTACTATTCCTAATCTGGCCATACATATGAACCGCAATGCCAATGAAGGGTTTGCCTTAAATGCCCAGGTGGACATGCTTCCACTCATAGCCCGGATCACCGATGAGTTGAACAAAGAAAGCTTTTTTATCGATGCGCTTGCAAAAGAAGCAGGAGTAAAGAAAGAGGACATTCTGGACTATGAAATCTGCATCTACAATTATGAGTCAGGAACCACACTTGGTCTGCAAAATGAATTTTACTCCTCACCCAGACTGGATAATATCACTTCCGTTTCTGCATGCTTAAGCGGCATTCTTGCAGATACACACGAGGGTGGAATCCATGCCATTGCCCTGTATGACAACGAGGAAATCGGAAGCCACACAAAGCAGGGAGCTGCTTCCGCACTGACCGAACATATTCTGGAGAAGATTTACGCCTCTCTTGGTTATACGAGAACCGATTTTCTGAATGCTTTGCTCAGCGGATTTCTTCTCTCCATGGATGTGGCTCATGCCATTCATCCAAACCATGGTGAAAAATGTGATATAAAGAATCAGATCATGATGGGAGACGGAGTAGCCATCAAACTGGCGTCAAGTCAGGCCTATGCAACCGATGCCTCCAGTACAGGCGTGATCGAGGGCATCTGCCGCGCCTATGACATACCTTATAAGAAGTTTTCAAACCGTTCTGATGTAAAAGGCGGCTCAACTCTGGGAAGCATTTCTTCTGCCCTTCTGACCATACGTACAGTGGATGTAGGTGTTCCTATGCTTGCCATGCATTCGGCCAGAGAGCTTATGGGTGTCAAAGACCAGGAAGCACTTGTCAGACTGGCCGAAGCCTTCTTTCACGCTTAAAAAAAAGGAAATCAGCCACAAACTGGCTGATTTCCTTTTTTATGGAAGCTGCCCCATGGTTTCCGGCAATACCTCCCGGCTGGATTCCAGGGTTTCAGAAGAAGTTTTATTTCCCTGAACATAACGGTATCCAAACAACCCTCCTGCAGTCAGTACAACCAAAAGCAGAAAGAATAATAGAAACATGATGCCTCTCGTAAACAGTTCCTGTCCGCGTTTTCCCTTCCGCCTGCGGCTGCGTTTATTCCCACTGCGAATCTCTTCCTGCTTCATTGGTGTCCTACTCTTCCTTCCTTATGATTCAATCTGGAAAATGCTTTTTGTATATTTCAAAAAAGCTGGCGGTTGTGGTTTTATCTTCTTTGGAAAATTTAAGATCCTTCCACGTGTCATTGCTGAATGTAACAGCATGATCCTGCTTAAACCGGGCATAGATCTGGTCAAATGCCTCTTTCTTCCGGCTGGTATATAAACCTGACTTTCGTTCCTGGGTCGCAGCCTCATCATAATCGCTGACACACCGGATAATATAATATTTCCCCTCATACTCTGTCACCTGGCTGATCTCGCCTGCTGCCAGACTAAAAGCCGCATCTTCCAACGCTCCCGGCTTCTCTCCTCTTCCAATCTTACGTTCGATGGTACCATCTTCTGAGTATTCTCTGGCAATGGCCGGAAAATCAGCCCCCTGCTCCTTTGTCTTTAAAAGAACTTCTTCTGCAGCAGCTTTATCTGACATCACAATCTCATCGACCACAATTACCTTGGCTTCACTGTCACTGATTTCCAGATTCATATTCCTGGTCAGCTCCACCACTACTTTATTAGACAGATAATATTCCTCATACATGGTTCTCACATCTGACTGGGTCACTCCCATATATGCAATATCATCGGGAGTCAGAGAAGCATAATATTCCTCCGCAGCCTTGCGTACCTCTTCCTTTTCCCCGCTTGTCAGGGTCACTCCCTTACTCTCAGCAAGAAGATTCATCATCCTCATCTCCTGGAGAAATTCTTTTACCTGATCCATCAGATAGGTTTCAAAGGTCTGGCCGCCAGGAAGTTCCACTCCCCAGATCTGACTGGTATAAAGCTGTTGATATTTATTTCTCTCCGTCGTCAGAATGATCATGGACTGGGGCAGAGAGTATAGCTTCGTATCCTTAATTTCCGATACAAGGGGAATCTCCGTCTTGCAGCCGGAAAGCATGGCGGATACTGCCGCCGCAATCAAAAGGAGTCTTCCCCAGTATCTGCGCAGATTCTTCATACGCACCCCTCTTTCTTATAAAAGCAGCTTCAGTATCTTTAATACGCCCTGATTTAAATTCGTATCGGTCTGAAACCGTGCTGCATGTTTTACTTCTTTTCTGGCATTGCCTACGGCAAAGCTGTAGTATGCCTGATTTAACATCTCAATATCATTTAACTGATCGCCGAATGCCATGGTCTCTTCCGGCGTGATGGAAAGGCTTTCCTGCAGAAGCTTTACCGCCTCACCTTTATTCGTTCCAGGTCTCATACAGTCCATCCACATATCTCCGGCTATGGTGATCTTTAACCGGTCTCCATATTTTTCTCTCAAATGTCTGGTATGGGTTTCCACATCTGTTTTCCGGTAAACGCTTATTTTGATAAATTCGGACTGAACTTTTGTTAAATCATCCACCATTTCCACACGGAATTTGTATCCGTTTACCATCCAGTCAATAAAATCCGGGTCTTTCGTCTCTAAGTAAACCACATCAGGGCCGCTCAGCATGACCTCAAGTCCTTCCATTCCCCTGACATCAGCCACCATATCCATAACAGTCTTGTGTTCAATTGGATTTAGAAACAGATTTCTGCCATGACAGCCTATGTAAGCACCATTGTCAGAGAGATAGAATATTTTTTCTTTCACCGGATCGAAGATGGATTCAATACTAGCCCACTGTCTTCCGCTTGCTGCAGCAAACTGAATTCCCTTTGCCCGTAATTTCAGTATCACTTCATGAAGCTCGGCCGGAACCTCATAGCCTCCGTCTGGCACCAGTGTTCCGTCAATATCTGATGCAATCAGTTTTATCATTCTTTTTCCTCCTGCTCACATATCTTCTTTAATTCCTGATAGACACGTCCTACAGGCAATCCTACTACATTACTGTAATCTCCGTCAATCCCCTTAATAAATGCAGCAAACCGTCCCTGGATTCCATATGCGCCTGCTTTATCCATAGGCTCCTCTTCCTCTGCATAGGAACGTATCTCTTCCTGTGTCATAGGGTATACATGAACATCCGTCTGCTCTGCAAAAGAACGGACTTTCATTTTATTCTCTCCGCAAAGGATCAGTGTCACACCGGTGAAAACGTTATGAGTTTTCCCCTGAAAGGAATCAATCATCTCAAAGGCTTCTTCATGGGTTTTCGGTTTTCCTAAAATCTTACCTCCTGCAGCCACCACAGTATCCGCTCCTATAACGACAGTGCCGGGCAGCTGTTTTTTTGCCACATCCTCCGCTTTTTGCAGAGACAGTTCTATTACTGCTTCTTTTGGAATTGTGGTAGTTATGATCTCTTCAATCCCACTGGGTTCTATAAGAGGATTCAGACCGACCTGGTTTAAAAGTTCTTTTCTTCTTGGTGATGCCGAAGCAAGCACAATCTTAATATCACTTATCATTGGTACCCTCTCTTATTCTTAAACTGACAGTCTCATGAAATTGCAAACAGGCGGGACCCATTACGAATCCCGCCAATCTTTAATATACTTTCAGACGTCCGACTAAGGACGATTCATCTTCTTCACAATCCGCTCTCAGCTGCATTCTCATCGTATATACAAAATCTGTTGCATAAAAAATCAGGAAAAACATCCCCGTTATACGCTGAAAATTGTCCGGAATCATTCCTGCCGCCTGATTCACAAATCCATTCAGAAAACGGAAATAGAAAATACCAAGAAATCCCCAGGCAATACTGCTCTCCAGACAGATAATTCCCTTGTAGTTAAATGGCTTCCTGCTATAATCCCACCAGAATGATCCAAACAGCTTAATCATCATATAAGCCGTAACAAGCTCCATGAAAGTTGCCATCACCATTGAGGCGAAATACAGGCGCACCGGACTGTCAATAAAAGGACTGAGCAGCATCGTCGCCCCAACAGATCCGAATCCATATATGATGCAGAACGGTCCATGTCCAAATCCCCGATTAAAGACCGGTCTTTTATTTTCATAGCTGAGTACAGCGCATTCAAGAAGATAACCCAGAAAGCTGAATAGGAAAAAACAGTTTATCCTATGATAAATTGACATATCCAATTTGCCTCCAAATTTAACAATTTTTTAACTTGTTAAAGTATAATATGGATATCTAAAGAAATCAAGGGTTATTTTCTTACGATTCCCCAAAATTTTTCTTTGTTATTAGTAATATTGAGCCATAAAGACAGCAAGTAAAATGCCAAGAATGGCACCTGCTGCAACCTGAAGAGGAGTATGCCCAACATATTCCTTTAATTTTTCCTGTAAAATCTCACCGTTCAGCTTCAGGGGATTTTCTAACAATATACTGTTTAACAGCTTTGCCTGTTTTCCTGTTTCTCTTCGTACTCCCATGGCGTCATACATCACAATCATGGAGAGAACAAAACTGATGGCAAACTCAAAAGAACCGACGCCATAACGATAACTGGCGGCGGTCGTCAATGCACAAACCGTAGAGGAATGGGAGCTCGGCATACCGCCGGATCCCACAAGCCTCTCCGGGTTAAAACTCTTACTAAGAGCCATGTCAATCAATGTTTTTAACACCTGTGCCACCAGCCAGCCGGTGACAGCAGTCACTAAAACCTGATTCTTAAGAATCACTTCCCATAATTTCATGGTTTCCTCCATCTTATGCCGCGCTTTTTCTGCCAAAACCGTATAATAACCAACGCTTAATCCTTGCAGTGGTTTCCACGAAACCGCATAATTTATCCGCATAAATAATCACCATTCCGCCTTTTGTTCTTGGCGGAACCGGTGTCAGCGGCCACATATGCCGCAGGATCATGTTCTTCTCATTCTCCGTTAACTCAAAATGCTTCACTGCATTCTTTAAAGCAGCCCTCGGGTGAGTAAAACCATGGAAACGTTCTCCGGTCTCTCTGGCATGCGTATGCCAGTCATACAGAAAGAAATCATGAAGAAGACCTGCTCTTGCTGCTTCTTTATATTCCCAGCCAAATTTTCTGCATATGCAGTAGCTTAGATAGGATACCTTAATACAATGAGCTTTGCATGTAGTATCTCCATGCTGCATATAGTTATCCATGGACTGGAATACCTTGTGGTCTAAGATATCCTTCACACAGGCAAGGTACTCCAAATCCATATTATAATCTTCAAGTTCCACCCAGGAGGTATCTTCTGCCCACTCAAGTGCTCCCTGCTTCTCCTCCGGAGTTAAATACATATTTTTCATGGTTATTCTGTCTCTTCCTTCTTAATAATGTGGACCAGCTTAACAGCCAGTCAGCCAGTCGTAAAGCTCCTGATACTTCATGGCTGAAGTTTTCCAGGAGTAATCCTTCGACATAGCCCGGTCGATGATCTTGTTCCACTCACGTCTCTTGTCGTAATAAATGCGCTGTGCATACCGGACAGCCCCAAGCATCTCATGAGCATTATAGTTAGAGAAGGAAAATCCGGTTCCCTGACTCTCATACTCATTATAGGGCTCTACCGTATCTTTTAAACCTCCGGTCTCCCTGACAATGGGCACAGTGCCGTATCTCAGCGCCATCAGCTGGCTCAAACCACAGGGTTCAAACAAAGACGGCATCAAAAACGCATCACAGGCAGCATAAATCTTATGAGACATTGCCTCCGAATAATAAATATTGGCAGAAACCTTATCCGGATACTTCCATGCATAGTGGCGGAACATATTCTCATACCGCTCTTCTCCGGTACCAAGAATAACCAGCTGGATATCGTCCTGACACATCTCATCCATCACGCACTGGATTAAATCCAGTCCCTTCTGGTCGGTCAGTCTAGAGACGATTCCAATCATAAACTTACTTTCATCCTGCGCCAGTGAAAGTTCTGTCTGAAGCGCAGTTTTATTTTTTTCCTTTTCCTTGCGGAAATTACGCAGATTATAGTTTTGTATAATATACGAATCTGACTCAGGATCAAACTCGTCATAATCAATTCCGTTTACAATGCCTCTTAAGCTTCCTTCCCTGGCCCGCATCAGACCGTCAAGGCCTTCTCCATAGAAAGGCATCTTTATCTCCTGTGCGTAGGTCTCGCTGACTGTTGTGATGGCATCTGCATATACAATGCCGCCCTTTAATAAATTTCCATCCTTGTAGGCTTCAAGCTTATCCGGGGTAAAATAATAATCAGGCAGACAAGTTAACGCCTGTATCGTCTTTACATCCCAGACACCCTGGAACTTTAAATTGTGAATGGTAATCACCGATTTCATGTTCCGGAAGAAATCTCCTTCCCGGAACCGGTCTTTTAACAGAACAGGAATCAAACCGGTCTGCCAGTCATGGCAGTGAACCACATCCGGCTGAAAACCGATTACCGGAAGAGAAGATAAGGCGGCACGTGAAAAGAAGCAGAACTTTTCTAAATCCTGATACCAGTCTCCATAGGGCTTTGCCCCCTGGTAATAGCCTTCATTATCAATGAAATAGAAGGTAATTCCGTCCCAGATACACTGAAGAATCCCCACATATCTGCTTTGTCCCAGATAATCCATATAGAAATGATCTACGTAAGTCATCTGGTTTCTCAAGTCTTCCCTGATACAAAGATATTTGGGAATCATAACTCTCACATCATAATATTCCTGATCGAAGCACTTGGGAAGGGATCCCACTACATCTGCGAGACCACCGGTTTTTACAAAAGGTACTGCCTCCGATGCAACGAATAAAATCTTCTTCATCCAAAAACCTCCCTTATCCTTTTCCCTTCCGGGCATTGTCTGTTATGCTATAGTATACTGCATTTTCAGAAAATAAGGAAGTATCTTTCCTGTAAGTTTTATGAAAGTTTTTTGTAATCAAGCCTTATTTTATCAGCAATGAGTGCGATAAACTCGGAATTGGTGGGTTTTCCTTTGCCTGTACTCACGGTATATCCAAACAGTTCGTTGATGGTATCCATCTTTCCACGGCTCCAGGCCACCTCAATGGCATGGCGGATGGCACGCTCCACACGGCTGGGAGTCGTCTGATGTTTCTTGGCAATGGAAGGATAAAGGATCTTTGTGACAGAAGTGAGCATCTCCTGATCCTGAACCGATATCACAATGGCATCTCTTAAATACTGATATCCTTTAATATGTGCAGGAATTCCGATTTCATGAAGCATCTGGGTTACATCATTTTCTAAATTCTGCTCCATATACTCTGTCTTATTGACATAAGGCTTCACCTTTTTCATTCCCTGAAGACTGGGCGCTTTTGTCTTTCTCTGCCCTACTCTTCGCACCTTATCGACGATAACTTCCTTGTTGAACGGCTTCATTATGTAATAATTCGCCCCCATTCGGAATGCATCTTCGGTAATATTCTCACTGCCTGCGGCTGTTACCATAATAAATGAGGGAATCTTTGTCACAGCACCATTTCCTCTTACCCGCTCCATTACTGTAATTCCGTCCATTCTCGGCATAATCACATCCAATAAGACAACATCCGGATTTGTTTTGAGGATCATGTTATAGGCGTCTTCGCCGTTATCCGCTCTTCCTACTACATGAAAATCCTCCTCTCCTTCCAGTATATCATTCAGCAGATTTAAGGTCTGCAGGTTATCATCTGCAATAGCGATACTGATTTCTGACATATTGATACTCTCCTCCTGATTCTTCAAAATAAATGAAAACTAGTGTATAGCCATTATAATCTTGCCCCAGCTCATGCCGCAACGTGATTCTATCGCATTATTCGACAAGAAAAACGTTTGTTTTATCGAATATGGGATTCTGGTCTTACTGTCCCACTGTCGAATGAAGAAAAGGTCCTGTCCGGTCTGAATCCATGTTTCCCCCTTTTTTTTTACCGGTGTTGAAAATTGAAACTACTTGTCGTCAAAAAAAATGTCAATTCCAATGCTGTTATCTATTATACTAACACATAAGGAATGGGAATAAAAGCATTTCATGGTGTTTTGGCATATTTTTGGCAATGATTATTTAAGCATTATGCTAATATAATTATGACTTAAGTATTTTTTATTATAAAAAAAGCACAATAATACTTGCTCCTTTTTAAAGAAATGGATATAATTGGTACTGAATAAAAAATTAGGGGGAAATACATATGAAAGAACAAAACGAATTTAAACCGTACATACCTGCTGAAAAGGTCACTCCGGAATTTACTGTTACCTCTATTGTTCTGGGTATCATTCTGGCTGTAGTCTTCGGTGCTGCAAATGCCTATCTCGGGCTTCGCGTCGGTATGACCATCTCCGCATCCATTCCCGCCGCAGTTATCTCCATGGGCGTGATCCGGGTAATCATGAAGAAAAACTCCATTCTGGAAAGCAACATTGTTCAAACGGTTGGTTCTGCAGGCGAATCCCTGGCTGCAGGAGCTATCTTTACGCTTCCTGCACTTTTTTTATGGGCTGCAGAAGGAAAAATGGAAACACCTGGTATCCTTGAGATCACCCTCATCTCTCTGATTGGAGGCATCCTCGGTGTTCTTTTCATGGTTCCGCTCAGAAACGCACTGATTGTGAAAGAACACGGAATTCTTCCTTATCCGGAAGGAACCGCATGTGCTGAGGTTCTGCTTGCCGGCGAAGAGGGCGGTGCTAATGCATCTACGGTATTTGCCGGAATGGGATTTGCCGCAGTCTTTAAGTTTATCATCGATGGCATCAAACTGGTTCCAGGCGAAGTATCCTTCCGGGTGAAGGGCTACGCCGGTGAGATCGGAACACAGATTTACCCGGCGGTCATGAGCGTGGGATATATCTGTGGACCAAGGATTTCCTCCTATATGTTTGCAGGAGGTATTATCAGCTGGCTGGTGTTCATCCCTGCCATCGTTCTGTTCGGAGCCGATTTAACCCTGTATCCTGGTTCTGCTCCCATTGGTGAGATGTTTGCTAAGGGAGGTGCCGGAGCAATCTGGGGAACCTACATCCGTTACATCGGCGCCGGTGCACTTGCTGCAGGAGGTATCATCAGCCTTGTAAAATCTCTGCCGTTAATTATCCGTACCTTCCGGGATGCCATCAAAGGACTGGGGCAGAACAGTGCCGGCAGCGGTCTTCGTACAGAACAGGATTTAAGCTTTCAGGTAATTCTGGGAGGTATCGCTCTTCTCACCATTATCGTCTGGCTGGTTCCGGTCATTCCGGTGAGCCTTATAGGAGCCGTCATTGTTGTAATCTTCGGATTTTTCTTCGCTACCGTATCTTCCAGAATGGTAGGTCTGGTAGGAAGCAGCAATAACCCTGTTTCCGGTATGGCGATTGCGACACTTCTGATTGCAACCATCGCTTTAAAAGCAACCGGAGACAGCGGAATCCATGGAATGAAAGGTGCGATTGCCATCGGTTCCATTATCTGTATCGTTGCTGCGATTGCCGGTGATACGTCACAGGATTTAAAAACCGGTTATCTGCTTGGAGCCACACCAAAAAAGCAGCAGATCGGTGAGCTGATCGGCGTGGTCGCTGCCGCTTTTGCAATTGGCGGCGTTTTATATCTGTTAAACGCAGCATGGGGCTTTGGTTCTGAGCAGCTGGGCGCTCCCCAGGCCATGCTGATGAAGATGATTATTGAAGGCGTTATGGATAACAACCTTCCATGGGCACTGGTATTTATGGGAGTCTTTTTAGCTGCTGCTGTGGAGATACTTGGAATTCCGGTTCTTCCCTTTGCAATCGGTGTTTATCTTCCTGTTCAGTTAAATGCATGCATCATGGTGGGTGGTCTTGTACGCCTCTACTTTGACAGAATGAAAAAGGACGACAAAAAGGAAAAAGAGCAGCTGATCAGCGATGGAATGCTCTACTGTTCGGGAATGATTGCCGGAGAAGGTCTGGTAGGTATCCTGCTGGCGCTTTTAGCAGTATTTGGTCTGGACAAGTCCCTGGATTTATCCTCAAAACTCAATCTTCCTTCTCCTGTATTGGATCTTGGCAGCCTTGTTTTATTTGGGCTTGTGATCTTAAGCCTGCTTAAATTTACAGTCTGGAAGAAAGTGAAAAAATGAGTGACATAAATAAAAAAAGCGGAAACTATCTGGATCGGATACCGGTTCGGGCAGAACATATTCTCTGGACTGTGGAGGAAAGCGGTCTGGTGACACTGGATGTGGAAAACAGGGGAATATTTCACCGTTTTGCCCAGAGATTTTTTCATAAACCAAGGATCAGCCACATTCATCTGGATCCAATGGGAAGCTTTGTCTGGTGCCTGATTGATGGCAGCAGGGATATCTTAAACCTTTCCGCTTCTGTAAAGGAACGGTTTGGTGACGAAGCCTCACCATTATATGAACGTCTCTCCAAGTACTTCCAGGTACTCCACAGCTATGGATTTATCAGTTTCAGGCAAGAATCTCTGTAAAATCACATATGGAATTGAAAAAAAAGGACGGCACCGTAAGGCTACTTACGATTCTGTCCTTTTCTTTCCTGCCACTTTCTGTCAATGATTGATCATATTTTCTATAAAGATTCCGTAGCCCCTTGTTGAGTCCTGTATAAAAACATGGGTAACAGCTCCTATCAGCTTTCCATCCTGAATGATAGGACTTCCGGACATACCCTGAACAATTCCCCCGGTCAGTGCCAGAAGATCGGGGTCCGTGACTTTGATTACCATGCCCTTGCTTTTATGCGTTGTGGAATAATCTACCCGCTGGATTTCAATTTCGTAATCCCGTACTTTTCCGGATACATCACTTCGTATATAGGCTTTTCCCTTCTTTACATCCTGTCTGTAACCGATGGGTACAGCGTCCTGGGCTATGCTCTGCTTAAACCGTTCATTTACCGTACCGAATATTCCTTCTTCTGTATTTTCTTTAATTGCACCCAGATTAGATCCCGGACCGTAATAAATGATTCCGCTCATCACACCCGGCTTTCCAAACGTCCCCTTTTCAATTCCAAGAATTGCTGTTTCATAGAGAGCTCCTTCTGTGATCTGAACAACATTTCCGGTATCACTGTCACTGATTCCGTGACCCAGCGCTCCAAATTGTCCGTTCATATCCACATAAGTCATGGTTCCGATTCCCTGGGTGTCATCACGAACCCAGACTCCCAGTTTATAGGTTCCGTCCTCCGTTTCTATGGGATTCATCTTAATATCAATGTTTTCCTGGCCTCTTCTCACCTTTAAAACTGCTTCAGAACCGCCTAGTTTATTCAGCTCATTCATCAGTGTTTCCTTGTCGCTAAGGGCGATTCCATTGATTGATTCCAGATAATCCCCTGACTGTAAAACTCCAAAAGCGGGTTCCACAACCATTCCATCTTTTTTTGTTACATCTCCAGTACCGATTACCATGACTCCGTTTGATTTTAAATAAATTCCCACCGGAGTGCCGCATGGAACAGCGTATTTGGTATCTACTACATTTACCTGAATATCTTTTAACTGTATCCAGCCGAACAGCTTTAATCCCAGCTTATAGCTTCCCAGATTCTTTGAATACAGGGAGAACGGCTGATTCACCTGTAAGTGAATCTGATCAGAAGGAATGTTGGAACTATTTTTCAGCACCACTTCCTCGCTGTCGGAATGCAGCGTCACATCAAAAGGCATGGAGAAATGAAACTGTTCTTCTTCTGCTGCAACGATGTTCAATTTGTCCGGAATGACCCTTTTCATATAGAACCAGGTAAAACCGATACAAAAGATCAGGCTGATCCAGAACGCCCTTACAATTAGTTTATGAAATTTCTTTTTTGCCATCTCACATACCTCCTTAGAAGAATAAAGGAGACAATTTTTTGACTCCTTTCATAGTATGTGAGAATTCGGTAAAAACACTCTGTTATATTTTAGTTGAATTCATTTAATTCTGGTGTTTGGACCAGTTATGTCTTTTTTAACTTTTTTTCGGCTGCAAGACGCTTCATCTCTCTGGCATTCTCTCTTACTGCGTCCGTAATCTCTGCTCCGCCAAGAAGCCTTGCAAGTTCTTCCACCATTTCCTCATTATGCAGTGCATGGATTCCTGTGGTGGTTTTACCAGCCTCTGCCGATTTTTTAATTTCAAAATGAGCATCAGCCATGGCTGCAATCTGAGGCAGATGGGTGATGCAGATTACCTGATGATTTTTTGCAATATAGGAAAGCTTCTCTGAAACCTTCTGTGCGGTTCTGCCGCTGATGCCGGTATCAATTTCATCAAAAATCAGGGTTGGGATGTCATCAGAATCGGCAAGAACGGTTTTGATAGCCAGCATGATTCTTGACATCTCACCCCCCGAAGCTACGGATTTTAAAGGCTTTAAGGCCTCTCCGGGGTTGGCGGAGATCATAAATTCCGCTTCATCAAACCCATTGCCCGTATAATGATCCAGTCTGCCAAACTCCATATCAAAATTTACATCAATAAAATTTAAATCATGCAGGCCTTCCTTGATTTTTTCAGTAAGTTCCTTTGCTGTTTCTTTTCTCATATGAGATAATTGTCCGCATAAACCTTCCAGTTTATCCTCAGTCTTAAGAATCTCTTTTTCTGTCTGCTGTTTTAAACGGTCATAATCTTCCAGCTCACCCAGTCTTATTTTCTTTTCTTCCAGATTTTTGAAAATCAAATCAGCACCTTTTCCATATTTTGCTTCCAGATTATGGATTAAATCCAGACGCTCTTCTATTTTCTGATAGTCTTCTTCATCAAAAGACAAATCCTCCAGATAAGAAGCGATCTCATGATTGATATCGCTTAAGATGGAATCCACATCATAAAGCTGGTCTCTGATTGTCAGCAGACGTTCATCATAGGCTGCAGCCGATTCCACCTCTTTTAATGCCCGTCCTGTCACATCTGAATTCACCGCGTCATAAGCTACAGACAGACTTTCCATGATCTTTTTTCCATGAAGAAACAGACGGTACCTGGAGGAAAGTTCTTCCTCTTCTCCCTCTCTCAGCCCGGCATTCTCAATTTCTTCTATCTCATAACGGATAAAATCCATCTCCCGGAGTCTGGTATCCTCATCAAGCTGAAACGACGCCAGGCGGTCCTTCAACCGCACATATTCCTTATAAGTCTCTGCAATATTCAGTTTTAGCTCATGGGACTTTTTCTCCTGATAACGATCCAGGATCTCAAGATGTACTGACTTGTAAAGTAAAGACTGATGTTCATGCTGTCCATGAATATCGATCAGAAGACCGGTGATATCCCGCAGTTTTCCTGCAGTTACAGTTTCATCATTAATTTTGCTTAAGCTTTTTGACGGCATGATTTTCTTTGAAATGATAACGATGCCGTCCTGGTCCGGATATACATCCATTTCTTTTAACAGATGAATCTTGCGCGGATCGCTGACTGTAAAAATCAGCTCTATGTAGGCATACTCCGCCCCATTTCTGATCATGTCCTTCGGCACCTTGCCTCCTAAGGCAATGGTTACCGAGCCGATGATAATGGATTTTCCGGCACCAGTCTCACCGGTTAAGACATTGAGTCCTTCTTTAAACTCCACATCGGCTTTTTCAATTAATGCTAAGTTCTTTACGTGTAATTCTGAAAGCATGGCTTGCCTCCTTTATCCCGTAACGAGTTTTTTCAGTTTGTCCATCATCAATATGGTATCATCTACAGTCCTGATGGCACACATGATGGTATCGTCTCCTGCAATGCAGCCTACCATTTCACTGAAATGAAGGGCGTCAAGGGCTGCAGCTACCGCCATTGCCATTCCGGATACCGTCTTGATTACCAGTATATTCTGTGCCATATCCATGGATAAATAACCGTCTCTTAAGATTCGTATGTATTTATCGCTGAAAGATCCCTGATTCTGAAGCACCATATAACGCTGTTTTCCGGATTCTGACTGCACCTTCGTCAGCTTCAGCTCCCTGATATCTCTGGATACGGTCGCCTGCGTTACTGCAAAACCGGCCTGATTTAAATAATCCGCCAGTTCTTCCTGAGTCTCAATCTCATATTTTCCGATCAGTTCTACTATTTTGCTGTGTCTTTCCAGTTTCATCCTGTCACCTCCTTAAATACCGGCCATCTTGTTTCGAAGATTATCCAAAAATGATAAATTTTTTAATTTAACCAATACCGTTTTGATCTCAGCGCGCCCAAGATCGATCCAGTCTCCAGGCAAAAGACTGATTGCTGAATCTCCGTCAAACACCGCTGCCTGGCTGATTCCTTCCTGCCCAATGATTTCAATCCGTATCCTGTCTTCTGCAGAAAGCACGATGCTTCTGGCATTGAGCGCATGGGAACAGATGGGTGTGAGCACCAGCATTCTGGAATCAGGTACGATAATCGGTCCTCCTGCAGATAAATTGTAGGCAGTAGAACCTGTGGGAGTTGCTGCAATGAGCCCGTCTGCTCTGTACTCCGTTAAGAATTCTCCGTTTACAAACACCTTAAACTGAAGCATCTTTAAGTATTCGCCTCTTGTTATGACAATTTCATTCAGAGCGATATCCCGGTAAATCTCTTTCCCGTTGCGGAATGCACTCCCGCTTAACATCATCCGCTCTTCCAGCTTATAGTCATCATAATAAAGGGCCAAAAGGGCTGATTCAATGTCTTCGGTCCTGGATACCTGGGTTAAGTAGCCCAGAGTTCCCCTGTTAATCCCAAGAATGGGAAGATTGCGTCCGGATAAGTCTCTGGCTGCCTGAATTAAAGTTCCGTCTCCCCCCAGAGTAATCACGCATTCCGTTTCCTGCGGCACCATGGCTGAATCGGTGTAATGCTTTCCTGCCTGCCATTCTACCTTTTCTCCTCTGCCCATCAGGCAGACTGCCCCCCTGGCAGTGAGAAATTCCCGGATTTGATCCGCGGTCTCCCGGGCTCCCTTTTTATCCGGATTCATGATTACGTAAAAATGTTTCATTCTAAGACTCCTTATTTGCCATCGCTTAAGTCTTTGTGAGCTTCTTCCACCACTTTTTCAGGATTTACACTGTATTCCAAAAAGCTCTCCCCGTCCGGATGATTTTTTAAATGGAGCAGATATTCGATATTTCCTTCCGGACCCTTGATGGGAGAAAACTCCAGGTGAAGAACCTCAAATCCAATGCTGATTCCATAGGATATCACCGACCGGATCACTTCCAGATGTACGGATTTTTCTCTTACCACACCTTTTTTGCCTACCTTTTCACGGCCTGCTTCAAACTGCGGTTTGATCAGGCAGACGATCTGTCCCTCTTCCGTAAGAAGATTTTTAACCGGCAAAAGTACCTTGGTAAGGGAGATAAAGGATACATCGATGGAAGAAAACTCAATCCTGTCCTTAATATCCTCAGACGTTACATAACGGATATTGGTCTTTTCCATACAGACCACCCGCTCATCATTGCGAAGCTTCCATGCAAGCTGTCCATGCCCTACATCCACGGCATAGACCTTAACAGCGCCGTTTTGAAGCATGCAGTCTGTAAATCCGCCGGTAGAAGAGCCTACGTCCATACAGACCTTCCCCTCCAGCGTGACGTCAAAATGAGTCATGGCCTTTTCAAGCTTTAACCCGCCGCGGCTCACATATTTTAACGTGCTGCCTCTCACTTCAATGACTGATGTTTCCTCAAATGTGGAACCTGCCTTGTCCTCCTTATCACCGTCAACGTATACGATTCCCGACATGATGATGGCCTTTGCCTTTTCCCTGGACTCTGCATGTCCCTGTTTTACTAATAGCACATCCAATCGTTCTTTCATTTCAATTCATCTTATCCTTCCATTCCCTGTTCTGGCGTTCCATATCTAAATATTCCTTCTTCATGCGCCAGATTATGGAATCACTGTCAATCCCAAGTCCTTTTCGCAGCAGTGAAACGTTTCCGTGCTCCACATATGCATCCGGAAGGGCGATGTTTAATATCTTTACATCAGGATAGTGCTCATGTATATAACCGTTGATCAGGCAGCCAAACCCGCCCTGAAGAACATTCTCTTCCATGGTCACAATCAGCCAGTGGCTGCTCGCGAGATCATCGATCAGCTTTTTATCAAAGGGTTTGATAAAGCGTCCGTTTGCAAGAGTACAGTTCCAGCCTTCCGCTTTTAACTTCTGCCTTACGTGCTCGCCCGTGCTTACCATACTTCCCACTGCCAGAAGGGCGATATCCTTTTCCTGATAAATGATTTCGCCTTTTCCATATTCAATAGGGGCTTTAAATTCTTCCAGCCCCTGATAGGCGGTTCCTCTCGGGTAGCGCACTGCGATGGGACTGTCAAGGGAAAATGCAAATTCCAGCCCTTTTGCCAGCTCCCAGTCGTTTTTCGGTGCAAATATACTCATATTGGGTATGGCGCTTAAGAAAGAAAGGTCAAAGATTCCCTGATGGGTTTCTCCGTCACTGCCCACAAGCCCTGCCCGGTCAACCGCAAATACCACCGGGAGATTCTGAATACACACATCATGCAGCACCTGGTCAAAGCCTCTCTGCAAAAATGAAGAATAAACAGCCACTACCGGCTTTAAACCGCCTGCTGCCATTCCCGCCGCAGAAGTCACCGCATGCTCTTCTGCAATCCCCACATCAAAAAAGCGGTTCGGGTACAGACTGGAAAACCGTTTTAATCCGGTTCCGTCAGGCATGGCAGCGGTAACAGCCACAATCTTCTTATCGTCTTTCGCAAGACGGCAGATGGTCTTTGAAAACACATCTGTATAGCTTAAATTCTTCTTTTCATTTTTGGGCCTGCCTGTCAGGATATTGAAGGGCTCCACTCCGTGAAACTTGGATGGATTTTTTTCTGCAGGGGCATATCCTTTTCCCTTTTTGGTTATCACATGAACCAGTACGGTATGATCCAGATTCTTTGCTTCTCTTAAGGTCCTTGTCAAAGCCTTGATATTATGACCGTCTACCGGACCTAAATAGGTAATCCCCATATTTTCAAACAGCATTCCGGGAATCAGAAGCTGTTTAATTCCGTTTTTCGTCCGGCTGATTTTATCAATGAGCTGTTCGCCGATAACCGGAATTCTGGAAAGCGTGTTGGTTACGTGTTTTTTTAAATCCAGATATCCGTTGCCGGTTCGTATGCTGTTTAAATAGGTGGACATGCCGCCCACATTTTCGGAAATGGACATATTATTATCATTCAGAATGATAACAAAGTTCTTCTTCATCTGGGCTGCGTTATTTAAAGCCTCGTAAGCCATTCCTCCTGTTAAGGAACCATCTCCGATTACGGAAACAACAAAATGATTTTCTCCCAGCACATCTCTTGCCTGGGCAAGTCCAAGTCCGGCAGAAATAGAAGTGGAACTGTGTCCGGTATCAAAGGCATCACAGGGGCTTTCCTTACGCTTTGGGAAACCGCTCATGCCGCCGTACTGGCGCAGTTCATCAAATTCCATTCTTCTTCCGCTTAAGATTTTATGAGTATAGGACTGATGCCCCACATCCCAGACAATCTTATCCTCTGGCAGATTAAAAGCAAGATAAATTGCCATGGTCAGCTCCACCACGCCTAAATTAGAGGCCAGATGACCGCCTGTTGTACTTATTTTTTCTATTAAAAAATCACGGATTTCCTGACTTAAAATCGTCAGCTCCTGTCTGGAGAATTTCTTTATATCGTCAGGTCCGTTAATCAGTTCCAGTATCATATTTTTTCAGATCCTTTATTTTTCCCGGTAAACCAGCATCCGGATCAGTTTTTCCAGAAAGCCGTTCTCTCCCGGCAGCTTTTGAAGGCAGGCAACTGCTTCCTCAGAAATTCTCTCCACAGCCTTCTTCGCCTGTTCCATTCCCTCCAATGTTACATAGGTGGTTTTATGATTTTTTTCATCACTGAATACGGGTTTTCCCAAAGTCTTTGCATCGCTTGTCACATCTAAAATATCGTCCTGAATCTGAAATGCAAGTCCGATTTTAGATGCCATCTCTTCCACTGCCTTTAACTCGTCTTCCCCTGCACCGCCAAGCACCGCTCCGATCATCATGGACGCCTCTAAAAGTGCTCCCGTCTTTAACCGGTAGATGAAGTCCAGCTTATCGCCTGGAATCGGCTTTCCAGCCAGTTCCACATCAACGGTCTGACCGCCTATCATGCCGAATATTCCAGTCTTTTGCGCCAGAATTCCCATAGCTGCGGCAACCCGGTCCGGCCTGTCCGAAAAGTTAAGTGCCTTCGCTGCCGTCTCCATGGAATAAATCAAAAGACCGTCACCTGCAAGCACTGCCATATCATATCCGAATTTCACCCATGCAGTAGGAAGTCCTCTGCGCAGGGTATCGTTATCCATACACGGGAGATCGTCGTGAATCAGAGAAGAGGTATGAATCATCTCTATGGCCGCCATAAAGGGCTCTATCTCTTTTCCCGTTCCTCCGAAAAGACGGTATGTCTCCTGCATCAGCATGGGGCGCAGCCTCTTTCCTCCGGCCCGCATGCTGTAATCCATCGCCTCAAGAACGGTACTCTGGTATCCTTCTACAGCTGGAAGGAAGCTTTCCACAATCTTCCATACTTCATTGGTCCGTCCGGACAGTTCTTCATGAAAGTTCATGTTCTTCACCGTTTTCCTCCAGTACAATTATCTTTTTTTCCACTTTATCTATTTTATCATTGCAGGACTTGACAAGCTTCATGCCTGCCTCATAATACTCAAAAGATTCCTCTAAAGAGCTTTCTCCGCTTTCCAGCTTTTTGACCAGCTCCTCCAAATCTTTTAAGGTCTCTTCAATGGTTCTTTCTTTTTTTACTGCCATAAGCTTAATTCTCCTTATTTGTCTGCTTCTGACACTTCTGATGATTCCACCTCTGATACTACAGTTTCAATCATTCCATCCCGCAGTTTAAGACGAAGAGTATCCCCGGTCTCTACCTGTATAACGGAGTCAATTTTCCTATTCTGTAAATCAGTGATAAAACCATATCCGCCGCCTATTTTCCCCAGTGGGGAACAGGCATGAAGGCGTCCGGCAAGCAGTTCCAGCCTGTGCCTGTCCCGTAACGTCTGCTTCTTAATGAGCTGGCTCATAAGAAAAGCTGATTCATCAAGATACCTCCGTTCAGCCTCAATCTGACGAAGAGTCAGGCTTCTTAGCTTCTCTTCCAGATCATGAAGCCGCTGCCGCTGCTCACGAATACTCCGTTTTGGATCAAAATACTTTAATTTTAATTCATATTGTCTGATGGAAAAACGGCAGCGTTCCAGCTTCCTGTCCATCATGGTTCTTAACGTATACCGGATGCTGTCCGACTGTTCTTTAAACTGTCTGTAATCAAACACTGCAAGCTCTGCAGCTGCCGAAGGGGTTGGCGCCCGCATGTCCGCAACATAATCTGCTATGGTCACATCGGTTTCGTGGCCTACTGCTGAAATTACCGGCACAGAGCAGTTAAAAATTGCCCTGGCAACAGATTCTTCATTAAATGCCCACAGATCCTCGATCGATCCGCCGCCTCTTCCCACAATTAGAACATCAAGTCCCTTCTGGTCTAACATTTCAATTCCTTTTACTATGCTTTCTGCAGCACCGTTTCCCTGTACAAGAGCCGGGTAAAGATAAAGCTGTACAAAGGGGTTCCGCCTGGCGGATATATTCATAATATCCCGTATTGCAGCGCCTGTGGGGGCAGTCACCACTCCCACACGCCTTGCATATCTGGGAATTTCTTTTTTATATTCAGGGGAAAACATCCCCATCTCCTCCAGTTCATTACGAAGCTTTAAGAAACGTTCGTATAAATCTCCCATTCCTTCTCTCGTAATCTCCTGGGCGTAAAGCTGGTATCTTCCGTCCCTCTCATAGACCTCAACGCTTCCCTTTGCAACGATCTGCTGTCCTTCTTCCAGATGAAAGGAAAGACCTTTCCTGGATCCGGCAAACATCACTGCCGAAATAGAAGAGGCTTTATCTTTTAAGGTAAAATATATATGACCGGAAGTATGATATTTGCAGTTGGACACTTCCCCTTTGATGGAAATCCGGTTCAGTGCAAAATCCTGGGCAAACATATTTTTAATATAAGCATTAATCTGGGTTACGGAATAAACACCTGCCATAATTACACCAGCTTTGCCAGAACTCCGTTAATGAAAGCCGGAGCTTCGTTCCCGCCGTATTTTTTAGCCAGTTCTACTGCCTCGTTGATGGCTACCTTTTCCGGCACATCTTCGTCGAATAATATTTCATAAAGTGCCAGACGCAGGATGGTTAACTCCGCTCTTCCCATACGCTTTGTCTTCCAGCCTTCTGCCACTTCATTGATCTTTTCATCCAGTTCCGGAATTTTATTCATGACTGCCTCTGTCTTTTCTTTTAAAATGGCAGAATTCTCTTCACTCATATCTACGTCATGAACAATTTCTTCTACACCTTCCGTATTGAAATCATCCTCTTTTGGTTCCTCAAAATATTGATTAATCTGCCAAAGCTTCTCCTCTGCGGGGTGAAAATCAGCGCAGAAAAGCATCTTAAAGCAGTGTTCACGCATTTTACTTCTGGTCATTTACCATGGTCCTCCTATTGGTGATTTTGCTGGACGTTTGGAATTATTATACCTTAACAGGGTTTTTTATACAATAGAAACTTTTGTACGCCGGTATGGGAGGCTTAATTATAAACAGCATACTGGTTTTTCCCTTTTCCCTTTGCCTGGTATAATGCCTGATCCGCCCGTCTTAAAATCGCATCGTATTCAGTTTCCTCCTCTTCGATCAGCGTAATTCCAATGCTTGCATGGACCTTTCCGGAGATATGGAACGCATTAATAATGCGCTGGGCAATGGCTTCCGGCTGTTTCCTTCCTCTCATTCCATAGAGCCAGATACAGAATTCATCTCCTCCGAAGCGGACGATCACATCCTCCTGTCTCGTGCAGGCATTTAAAATCTGCCCTGCCTGAACGAGAACCAGATCCCCCTTATGGTGACCAAAGGTATCGTTTATTTTCTTAAAATCATCGATGTCAAGGAACATACATGCATAGAAGCGGTTTTTTCCTCCGGCCTTCAGTCCGTGCTCCACCAGTTTTTTTGCCGTCTCTCTGGTATAAACTCCGGTGAGATAATCCTTCTGCAGCCGCTTTTCCTCTTTCTTTCTGGTATGAACAATTAAAAGAGTGAGTACAACCCCGCAAAACAACAGGAAGGTCGATCCTGCAATGAATTTTGCGGAAAGGGACTTGATCTGATGAAAGGTATTTTCATATCCTTCTGTCTCTACAAAGGTGGCCATAAACCAGTCATTAATTCCCATGGGCTGATAGTAAAGAAGCCGTCTGTAATCATTCTCATAATAAGTAATATAACCGGATTGGCTGCCGTTAATCCCGGCTTCCATCTCAGAAAACGTCTGTCCCGGTCCAAACTGCCTGGTTTTAAGCATTTCAAAGAGAGAAATCTGGTTCTCGCACGCTGTGCAGGAAATCAGAATCTCTCCATCTTTTTTAAATATCATGTTGGCCCCGTAACGGCTTAAGTCTGTATCACTTAAATACTGCTTCAGCTTATCTGCAGACAATTCCAGACATGCCACACCCTTTACAGTGCCCTCTCTGATAATGGGGACAGCCAAAACCACACTGTCCCTGCCCTGAAAGCTTCCTTTCAGCAATCCGGATACATTTTTTTCACCGTCTAACGCTTTTTTAAAATAGTCACGGGAAGAAATATCCTGAGTTTCACGATTTCCATAGTAAAGAATTCCTGACGCATCTGCGACGCCAAACCGGGAATCCTCTTTTTCGTAATCCTGTACCTGCTCCCACCACCGCTCGTTCCCTGAGCCATCTGGCAGATCACAGTAAACCGCAAACAATTCCAGCCATTCGAATTTTGTCTGCATCATGGATTCAATATAATTCAGTGCTTTGTCGTTCTCCTGTTTTAAATCTCTATGGGTCTGCAAAAACAGACTCCGTTCCACTTCATGAAAATAGTAGAAATTCAAAACGCAGATTCCGATAATCACCGACATCACAAGACCTGCCAGGATCAGCAAATTCGGTGGATAGTGCCCCCCGTTTCTACGATTCATCATATAAAAAAACACCTGTCCTTAAGAATCTTTCGACTCACAATATGGTCCATTATAAATCCTGTCCTATTCCATTACAAGGATAATTTCATCTTTTCACTAAAAAAACAGCGGGGATGGACCGAATGACCGGTTCTCCCCGCTGCAAAATATGAATTTATTTGTTTTCTTCCAGTGCTACTCCGGCAATCCGGATGTTCACATCAAGAACAGAAAGACCAGTCATATTCTCAATGGCATTCTGCACCTTTTCCTGAACTTTTTCACTGACGGAAGGGATACTGTAACCATATTTTATGTTTAAGGACAAATCTACGGAAACGTGTTCCTCTGTCAGTTCCACCTTGACACCTTTGGATAAGTTTTTCATGCCCAGCTTCGCCACCAGTTCGTTGGTGATATTGCCTGCCATGGAATCCACTCCGTCTACTTCTGTTGCTGCAAGACCTGCGATGATAGCCACAACATCATCTGCGATCTGTACTTCACCGATTTTATCTTTTTCATATACTTTGTGAGTATTTCTGTTTTCCAATTCTGCCACTTCGATTCCCTCCTGTTTCGTATTTCTGGATTCTGAAATCATTATAGCAAAATTGTCAACTGTTTGCAAAGGCTTTTTACTCCTCCAGTTTCATCAGAGTAATGACAATACTCTCTGCTCCAACTTCAGTTTTTCTCTTTACGATATCTTCAATCTGGGCACGCTGGGGATCTGTAATGCTGGCTGCATTGATGACTACATCAACTTTTCCGTTTGAGATGCTGACAACCGGATTGGCAAAGCCTTTGGCAAGGAGAAGGGTCTCTGCGGCATTTTCCTTTTCGGCAATTGCTGTCATGTCAATCATCTGCTGAATGGCCTGCTGCTTTGCGGCCTCTTCAATATTCGGATTGTTAATTAAATTCATCAGAGTTTCTTTGTTTCTTGCCCTTACCTGTTCTCTGTTTAACTGCACGCTGGATATGTAATCTGCTACGTTCATACCGCTGGTTAAAACAGCTTCTCCGGGATTATCAAGACCTGTATCAGCTGCCTGGGTCTCACCGGCTGCTACTGCCTGGGTCTCACCGGCTGCTGCCGCCTGGGTCTCACCAGCTGCAAGGCTTTCCGCTGTCTGGTTCTCTGCCGCTACCTGTGTACCTCCGGCTGCTGCATTATCTGCGCTGCCCGCAGATTCGGCTGCTGCCAGTTTGTCAATATCTTCGGCATCCTGATCCAGACTGGCGATATCCTTGCTGGAATCACTGCCATTTAACGCCTGGTTCTCTGCTAAAATGTCTTCTTCGGAAATGTCAGTCGCTCCTGCTTCATAAACATCGGTTCCTGAGGCTGCTTCCTGCTTTCCGGCATAATTTAAATATCCGGCGGCAGCGATCATGACTGCCAGAGTTGTAATGATAATCTGGTTTCTTCGAAACAGTTTCTTCATATCCATTTTCTTTGGGGTTTTCGGGACATTGGGTTCATTGCTTGTTTTCCAACTTTTCATACCTGACACTCCTTTTTATTCCACCCTCTTTAATACTTTTATTTTATGTGGGGGCAGGTTAAATAATGCTTCCATGGCACTGGAAATTTCAGCTTTTACCGTAGGACTGCCTCCGCCCTGGGCACTGATGATAATTCCTTCTATTTCCGGACGTATTTCTTTCTCCACAATGGGAGCCGTATTTTCCCCCTGGCCGGTAAGAATGGTACTCTCCTTTAGTTCCGCGCTTGTAATTTTTCTCGATCCTCCGGATGTATCATTTTCTTCGGTAGAAGAACTGGAATTGTCTTTATCCACCCTTAATACCTTTTCCTCAGAAGATTTTAATACAATCAGCACATCCACCTGACCGACTCCATCCACGGTTTTTAATATTTTCTTCACCCTGGCTTCCATCTCTTCTTCATAGGTCCGTTCAGCTGAAACGGAAGCGGCAGCATCTCCGTCTGCAGGCTGTGTTACAATCCCCTGCTGTAAAGTGGCCTGCTTCTTATTTTCTTTCTGTGCAGTTTTTTCCACTTTATTTGCAATTCCCGGACCGGACGGAAATGTAAGGATCAGGATTATCATTCCAACCGCCAGCAGGATCAGCCATTTATCCTTACCCATCTTCCATTTGAATTTCAATATCCTGTTCTTCCAAACCATAATATTCCGCAATCCTCCTTCTAAGACCAGAAAGACTGGAATTTTCTTTCTGCTCTTCTTTTTTTCCGTCTTCCGGCATTTTTTCGCCACTCTGATCCGATTCTTTTACCGTTATTTTAATATCTTTTACATCTTCAACCTTCTTAACAGGATCAATTTTGCTGCCAACAGAAGCTGCCTCCTCTGCTTCCATCTCTTCTTTTCCGGATGCGAGCACAAGGGAAACCTTTACCACATGGCCAAAACGGTCACTGGCCTGGTCACTGTTAATTTTTGCACTGGTTTTTTTACAGGAAAATCCTGCCGTCTCAGCCATTGTCTCCAAATCAGTTCCCACCGCTTTCTCGTAACCGGATATCATGCGTTCCAGCCTTGTTTCCTCCATCTTTGAAACTTTTCCTGATAATTCACCTGCTTCTTTTTTCAGGCTGATGGCTTCAAATGAGTAGGCCAGTCTGTCATCCAGTCTTAAGCCTCCTGTAACGGGCTTTAATACAAGGAGAATGAGAACCATGCCGGCGAAAAATTTGATGTATTTTTCATATTTTTTATTAGGCAGCAGATTTTCTGCCACTGTTATAAAAATCAGATAATAAGTTATATTTCTGATCCACTCATATAATTGATCCATGCCATTCACCCTGAATAATAGGTTACATTGGTAGAAGCACACACAAGCGCAATGGTAACGATAAATAAAATCATTCCGGATACAGCAACTGACAAAAGCATTTTATGTCCTTTTGCCATATCGGAAATACAGGAAATAATTCGTTTATCGCACACCGGCTGCAAAAGGGCTGCCACGCATTGATAAAATAACATTAAAACAACAAGCTTAAAAATGGGAACAATGGTGAGAATCAGAAGAATCAGGATACCGGCTGCTCCAATGGTATTCTTAATCAGTACGCCGGAACCTAACACCATCTGGGCTACAGAACTGACTCCCTGGCCAATTCCGGGGATTGCACCCACCAGTTTCTGAAAAGCCCCTGTCTTTAACGAATCCACATAAGGCAGCACCATGGACTGGATCATCTGAAAGCCGAGTACCACTCCCACCAAGGTCTTTAAGCTCCAGGAAACCACTTGTTCTATCAGCTCTGTCAGCTTTGAGAGCATGTCTTCTTTTGCGATATGCCCTGCCATGACCAAAAGAGCGTATACCCGGATCACTGCCAATAGAACAGACCCTAAGAGCCACTGGGCTGCGGAAAGAATGACCAGGGTAAACTCATAGGAGGCCACAGCCGTTGCACTGCTTCCTGCAAATGCTGCCGCAAGAAAATACGCAGGCATCAGAACTCTCATAAATCCAAGTATCTGTCCCACCACATTGCTGACAATGGTGATGCTGGTAAAGAAACTGGCCGCCAGATAAGTAAACAATAATAAATAGGTAACAAAGAATCCTGTTTCGGAAATCTGGCTGCCTGTAAACACGCTGGAAAAGTTTGAAAAAACTGCCCCAATGATGCCCAGCACAAGAATCTGCCCCATCATATGCCCGCTGCTTTCAATTTCGCCCATCAGCATTTTCTTCAGTGCGCTTCCAGTCTGACTTAACACTTCATTCAGCTTTCCGTCCATAAGACTTTTCATTAAATCCTGAAAAGAAAGATCAAGCCCCTGATTCCCATTTCTCTGATCCAGAAATTTCTGAATGTCGGTCAAATCATACTGGTCCAGATCAAGTTCCTGGGTAACCTCTGTTTCCTGCTCTCTGGCCGGAACCTCTGCTCCCCAGGAAAGGCTGCAGGGAAGAAGAAAACACAGAATACTAAGAAGAAATAAAAACCTTCTTTTCATGGCCCTCCCTCCTGTCATGATAAAAATACCTGAAGTGTCTCAATCAGTGCCAGGAGAATCGGCATGCTGACTGCCAGTACGGAAAGCTTTCCAAAGATTTCAATCTGGGTTCCTACTGCACCGTAGCCCGCATCCTTGCAGATTCCTGATGCGAACTCTGCTATGTAGGTAATTCCGATCATCTTTACCAGGGTGGCCAGATAAACGCTGTTGATTTTTATATAGGACTGGATTTCTTTCATGGTATCAAGGATTGTACCAAGCTTCCCCACTCCATAAAAAAAGATAAAAAGCCCTGCCGCAAGGACCAGAAAGGTTCCGTATTCCCCCTTCATTCCTTTCAGGGAAACAGCCAGAAGCACTGCCACAATCCCTACAACAGCTATGGATACAACTGTCATATTCTCACCTACAATGCAAACAGATTTTTAATGGATTCAAACAGCTGATAGATGTAAGGTACCAGCCAGAACAGCACAAGGATGAGCCCTGCCAGGCTTGTTAAGAATGCCTGTTCTTCCCGTCCGCTGTGCTTTAATACCTGGCAGATGACGGAAACCAGGATTCCAACTGCTGCAATTTTAAATATCAAATTGACTCCCATGCTATCCTCCTTAATACATGACTATGGTCAGGAATAAACCGCCCATGATACCAAGGCTTGTATAAAGCCGGCTTTTTTCCTGCTTATGATTTCTTAAATAACCGATTGTCAGATCCAGCTGCTCCAGATAAAGAAGGATTGTCCTTTCCTGCATTCCGGTATCCAAATATCCCAGATGCTCACCCAGCCCCTTTAAATTCTGCTTATCCTCACCGGAAAGGCATACCTCTTTTGAAAGCCCGTCGATTTCCTCCTGCCAGATACCGTAAAAGCTTTCTCCTCTTTGTCCCATTAATCGTTGTGATACCTTTAAAAACAAATCCCCCATCTGCCCACCGGCTTTCCTGCCTGTCCGTTCAAAGGCTTCTGCCAGGGGAGAATTGGCATAGACGATCTCTCCTTTTAAAAGAAATATCATTTTTCTTAAATGCTCCACGGTTTTTAAGTGCTCATTCCACTGAGCCGCCATATAAAAACCAAGACCGGAGCAGGATAGTATTACAAGGGCTGCCCCTGTCACTCTCAACCATGTATTACCCATAAGCCCTGCTCTCCTGCCTGTCCTGCCGGACTCCGGTCATAACTTTATCTGCCTTATACATCTGCGTTCCCCGGGAATCAAAAATCTGGTCAATGTTTCCGATTTTACTTAAGTTGTTTAAGACAATATACCGTTCAAAAATCCGCTCTTCTAAAAGGGTTCGAAGTACCGGCTTCTGTTTTAAGTCCTCTATGGAGCTGCCGTGTACCGTCGCAATCAGTTTGCATCCGCAGTTCATCACATACTCTATGGCATCCAGGTCCTCTCTGCTTCCCACTTCATCCACTGCAATCACTCTGGGGGACATGGTGCGGATTAACATCATCATTCCCTTTGCCTTGGGACAGCAGTCTAAAATATCGGTGCGGATTCCCAGGTCATTCTGCGGTGCTCCCTGGTAACAGGCACCGATCTCGGACCGTTCATCCACCACTCCCACATTCATGCCTTTAAATTCAGCGGAGCCATCTGATATCTGCCGGATTAAATCTCTTAAGAGTGTGGTTTTTCCGCATCTGGGCGGGGAAATGATGAGTGTATGGCATACCTCCCTGTGATTCTTATAAACAAAAGGCAGTATGGGGGTAGCGCAGCCCTTCACCTGATGGGACAGACGGATATTAATAAATGATATGTATTTCATGGTTTTTATTCCGGACTCATCAAGAATTGTCTTGCCTGCGATTCCAATCCTGTGGCCCCCCTGTACAGTAAGGAAGCCCTGCTTTAGTTCTTCTTCAAACGCATACAAAGAGTAATTGCTCATATACTCCATGGTTTCCTTCAATTCGTTTTTTGAGACAATATATGCATCTTCCAGTTTCTTGCTGATATCCCCGGATCCGGTTAAATAATACTCTTCGTTTTTGTACACCAGCATAAGAGGGGCGGCCACACGGAGCCTTATTTCCTGGACTTCGTCAAAACTTAATGCCACCTGGTTTAAGATTTCTCTTATGTTTCTGGAAAACAGATTGATCAGCTCGTCTTTTCTCTCCACTCTCATCCCTCCTCTTACCTCAATATATGAAAAGTGGGACAAATTATGACTTAAAAAAAGTACTGTCTCTGACAATTGCCAGCGTCGTGACAGTACTTCTTTTTGTTTCTGGAAATATTATTTTAAATATTGAATTCGATCCATAAAAGGGCAGCTCTAAAAAGCAGAACTCCCCTTTTATGGAAAAATTTGTAGACTTAACGCGAAAAAATAAAAACAGCTAGCCTAAAAGAAACCCCAGAGATGGCAGTCTCTGGGGTTTCTTTTTGTGCAAAATGGAAATACTTTTTGATCTCTTGGATATCTTTATAATACACTAATATCGTGTATATATCAACTGTCTCAATTCCCGCTCTGACCGTTAACTGCAGCACTCAAAACGAGATACAAAAAGCCTAAATTTCTCTCAGTTTAAAAGTCTCCACTGCCTGTTTGAGCGACTGGGCAAGAGAATCCAGTTCCTCACTGGATGCAGAGCTTTCCTCGGCTGTAGCGGCGTTATTCTGCACTACTGTGGATACCTGGGCTAATCCCTGGTTAATCTCCTCCATTGCCTGCACCTGTTCCTTAGATGCCAATGCAATTTCCTGAATAATTTCATCTACCAGACCTGATTTTTCTTCCACCACTTTTAGAATTTCCGCGGACTGGTCTGCCAGCTTTCCTCCTTCTGAAATCGTAGTTACAGAATAACCGATTAAATCCCCGGTCTGCTTGGCCGCCTCTGCAGATTTTGCCGCTAAATTACGTACTTCATCAGCCACCACTGCAAATCCCTTTCCTGCTTCTCCTGCCCGAGCTGATTCCACGGCAGCATTTAAAGCCAGGATGTTGGTTTGAAATGCAATATCCTCAATTACCTTTGTAATATTTTTGATTTTCTCTGACGCCGCACCGATCTCTTTCATGGAGCGGTCCAGCTGACCCATACATTCATTGCCTTCTCTGACCCCTGATACGGCTTCCTTTACAAATCTGGTCGCATTCTCAACCCGTTTTGCATTTTCCTCTGCCTGACTGGATACATTTGAAATAGAAGCATTTAATTCTTCCACAGTAGCCGCCTGTTCAGTAGCCCCTGTTGCAAGGGACTGGGAAGCGCCGGATATCTGCCTTGAGCCTTCCGCCACCTGGTCAGAAGATACACGGATATTTCCTAAAACCGAATTCAGATTTAGAATGATTCCTCTTAAGGAATCCTTTATCTGAACAAAATCTCCCTTGTAATCCTGATTAATGCTGACAGTACAGTCCCCTTTTTCCAGACTGGAGAGTATAACCGAAATTTCATTAATATAGCTGTTTAATGTGAAAACTGTACCTGTAAATGATTTGGAAAGTGTCTCGAGTTCATTGCCTGTATTGATCTGGGGAACTGGAGAATGAAGATCTCCTTCTTCCAGAAGCCGGATCCTGTTAACCAGATTTAAAACAGGTTCAACAATGGGTTTTGCAATACGGAAAGCAATAACAAATGACAGGATGACCATAATCAGAGTGATCACCATGGTATTAAAAATGGAGGAGCGAAAGCTTGACATCATCTCTGATTCCTTTGTCACCACACCAATGGACCAGCCGTCTGTGCCCTTTATGGGAGTATAGCCTGTGGTCATATTTACTCCTTTGAAATTCACGGTCTGGATTCCTGTCTTTCCTGCTATCATATCTTTCATCTCGTCGGATGTTCCCTGATAGTTCTTATCTGTTTTTGCCATTTCAATGTAGTTTGTCTGGTCTTTCACCCGGTCTCTGTTTTTGTGGGCGATAATTTTACCCTCTTTATCAATAATAAATCCGTAACCGGATTTGCCCACCGCTACACCATCAATCATTGTGCTGAAGGTATCAGAATCCAGAGTTGCAATGACAATTCCGTTATAATTTTCGCTCTTTACCTTCGCAGATACAATCAGTACGGTTTTGCCGGTTACTTTGCTCACAATTGTGGAGGAAATATATGTATTTCCTGCAATGGACTGCTTAAAATACTCCCGTTGGCTTGCATCCCCTCCGTCGCTGGTTTTCCCGTCGGCACCTGCAATGGAAAGTGTTGCAAATCCGTTGTCTTTTGCAATCCCTGCCAGTAACTGGGTTCTCTGATCCGTACTTAAAGATGGATCTGTAATTTCCGGATTCTGTGCAATAAATTCAATTCTCGCTTTGTAGAGATTAATGGAATTTTCCACTGACTGACTATAGGCAGTGGCACATTCCGTCAGACGAAGCTCAATATTATTCTTGGCATCCCGGTAAAACATCATGCCGTTCATCAATCCGTAGATGGCTGATATGGAAACTGCCATACCGATGATTCCAAAAAGAAGCCTTCTCTTAATTGACTTGTCGCCGATTGAACTCTTTTGTTTCAATGTTTTCCTGTTTTCTTTTTCCATCATATTGCCCCTTCTTATTTATTCTTTTGAGTAATCGCCATCCCGCCATCCAATCAGTACATTGATCACAGTGGGAATGATGAGTGTAAATAAATTAATATAGGATACCAGCGTAAGCCCCTTGGAAACAAGGCTGGTAAGCCCAACCTGAGATACGCCCCAGGTCAATATAATATAGAACAAAGTGAGTAAAGCCCCTCTTTTGTTTCTCTTTGCTTTAGAAACTTCCAGGTTTTCTCCTGTTTTTTTCTGATACCAGTTGAGCACACGGTCATTAAAGCCCTGGGCGTAATTGATGGCTGTGGAAATTGTGGCAAAAAATATGGAAATGGTAATGAGCGTCAGTAAAACCGCTTTCATCTGCTCACCACCAAAGCCGTTTTTCACCACCAGAATGGTATACACCGCTTTTCCTTCTTTCCAGCCTTCCAGTACTTGTGAATAATTGGAAGCTAAATTGACCACTGTCATCTCAAGAAAAATCCAGTTTAAAATAACAGAAAGAACCACTGCCCAGCGCAGAGTGCTTTTATTCTTAAAAATCTGTGCATGGTTTACATAAGCCCCAAAACCCCCAAGATTCTGGCCGGAAAATATGTACGCCCAGCAAAGGGCAGTCAGAAGGTAGCCTAAAAAGCTTCCGGCTCCTGATGCGATTCCCTTATTTAAGGAATCTCCCATCACTCCCAGCTCTCTTGCCAATCTGCCGCCGTTCATGTTATAGAAAAGATTGGGAACATGAATTGCCAGTAAAGTAACAAAAATTACTGCACTCATGAAAACCGCGTTTTTTCTGACCAGACCCGCCCCCTTCATGCAGAGGAGAAACATGATGATTCCAACGGCAAAGGTGGTAAGCAGATAAGGCATTCCGGACAGTTCCGCCAGCGCTGATCCGGAAGAGGAATAGGCAAGAGCCATGCAGACGATCAACAGCCAGTTGAAATTAAACTCGTACACAATCTGCATTGGTTTTGCAAATCTGCCTCCAAAGAAACGGGAACCGTATTTTTTCAGAAACTCTCCATAGTCAAAGGCCTTGAAATCCATGGCAAATTTCATAAAAAAATAGATGATAAAGCAGTTGATTGCCGCTACCACAAGCGGCATAAACAGGCAGAAATAAGGCTGCGTTACTTTAGGAAGCATTCCGTAAAACCCCGTATTCATAAAAAAATAGGACCAGGGTGTGGAACCGGCGGCAAATCCTCCCCCGCACTGGGAACTGAATGCAATGGAAACAAATACAATTACCGTTTTCCAGTCTACCGCACTGGATTGATTTCTGTAACCTGCTTTTCCGGTGCTCATGATACCATCCTCCTTTTCAATATGACGACCCAGTGTCTCTTTCACCCCGAAAGTCGATCTATGTCGTTTTTTTAACAATATAGTCATATTATAAGTCATGTATGAAATAACATCCAATCGATCCATCCTATGTGTAAAAGCCGATTGATAGTTTTTAACCATATGTTTATTTACTGCTTGTATCCTGCCGGAAAAGTATGATATATTGCAGAAAGTACTAATCATGTTACCTGTTTAAGAAGGAGGAAGACCAAATGCGGGAAGAAATTATGGAAGGAATCAGGCGTCACATCCTCCCTTTAAGCGGCGTGGAGAATGCCATTCTTTTAGAAGTATGGCCCGGACACTCAAAAATTTCCATTGACATTACAGAAAGTGCATTGAATCTGTACGGAAATCTCCACGGAGGATTTATCTTTACGCTATGCGACATCACATCGGGTATGGCTGCTTATGCCTACGAGTACGCCAATGTCACACAGCATGGAAACATCGATTTCTTAAAAGGAATCAGCTCCGGTCAGATTTTTGTAGAGGCCAATGCCATTCATAAGGGAAGCCGTTCCGTGGTAAACAGAGTGGAAGTCACCTCTTCGGAAGGTACGCTTCTGGCTGCCGGTACCTTTACCATGTACCTGCTTTCGGCTCTTTAAGCAAAAAAAAACGTATGAGGTTTTTATCCTCAATACGTTCTCTCTCTACTGGTTTAAAATTCTTCTCACCGACTGAACCGGCTGGAAATCCACATTGGATATCTTAATACCATCTTCCGGACCGCTGGCATGAATCAGCTGGCCATTGCCGATATATATCCCGATGTGGCCTGTGTATGTAATAAGGTCTCCTGGTCTGGCATTTTCAATACCGCCTGCATCCACTCCTGCTACTGCCTGATCCTGTGAGGTTCTTGGAAGACTGATCCCGAAATTTTTATAAACGCTCTGTACAAAACCGGAGCAGTCCGCTCCTTCTGTCAGGCTTGTCCCTCCGTACCGGTAGGGATTTCCTAAAAATTGTTTTGCATATGACACCACCTGATCCCCTGCAGCAGACTGGCCTGGTGCAGCGGGTCCGTTTATTCTGGCTCCCGGACCGTTCACATTATTTATAACAAGTGGTTCTACCAGAGGAATGCTTCCGTTTGCCAGAGCAGTGTCAGCCTTTGCCGGAAAGGTGGCCAAACCTGACATCATAAGTCCTGTAAATAAGACCGTAATCAATGTTTTCTTATGCATGGTTTTCTTCTCCTGTAGTCTTATAATCCCATATCTTTCACGTCTTCTGACAGAAATCTGTGGTATGTCGCATGGTTATCATGGAATTTAATAAAATATCGGTAAGAATCCCTGGCGGAATCTTTAAAATACAAAATAAAATCACATTCTTCCCCGTCACAGTTTTCACAGACATAGTTACCGTCTGAATACTTAAAGAACACATTTTTAATGTCTTCAAGCTGAATACCGGGCTTTTCTATGGTCTCAATAAATTCCCTTAAAAATCCGTTTTCTTCAACCTGTTCCCAGACATATTCTACACCTTCCGGCGGAATCAGAAAGCAGAACCGTTCCTGGCTTCTGGTGATTTTAACTTCTCCCAGCCGGTCTTTTACATAAGTTTTAAATTCTTTTAATGCTGTTTTTATATCGTCACTTAAATCCCCTGCTTTCAGGATTCTTAACAGTGCTTTTTCAGGATAATAAAACCGTATGGCTTCCTTTTCATATCCCAGTTTCATCTGTACTTCCCTGATTGAATTAATGAGCATACGCTCCAGAGCAGCAACCTGCATGTCCGCTCTCCTTTCCATGCTTACCGGCACATTATTCATGAAGCCGCCGTATAATTTTAAAGATAATACCCCCTTCGGTAACGAATGGCTGGGAATGGGAAAAGAATACAATTCCCTCGGTAGGTGCAAGAATCTGGCTTATAATCTCTCCCTCATAAGGGTCCAGGATATCCGCCAGAATCTCCCCCCTGCTCACTTCCTCGCCCGGCTTTACGTGGGGGCGGTAAATGCCGGCACAGTCCGTTCTTACACTGGATAAATCGCTTTCATGAAGAACTGTGGCAATATAGCCGCTGTGACTGGTGTAGCGCACCATTCCCATACGGGTTAAAAACCGAAGCACAGAAGCCACCGCCATACGGGCAGAGGGTTCATCAATCTGATCTGTTCCGCTGGTATAGATGGAGAATGCGCTGGTATTCTTTAACTGCCAGTTATAATTCAGTGTCGCCTTATCAAATGGTTTGGCATCCCGGACCACCACATAGGGAAGTCCGAAGAGATTAGCGAGGCTTGGATTCTGAAATCCGGTATCCATCATACGCACATGGGGTACGAAATTACCGGGTATATAAAAGCTGGTAAACTGGATTCCATAGCTGTATTCTTTTACTGCATCAAAAATCCCCGCCGCAATTCTTTTTGTAGTTTCACCGCTTCCGTCACCCGGGTACATACGGTTGATGTCCGAATCGTCCGTCGGCCAGAACCGTTTTCCAACATTGAGGGAAGCTGTGTTCACAGTAGGGATGACCATAATCTCGTTGCCTTTGATTATGGCTCCCCGCTCTTCCAGTTCCTTTAGCTGTCTGATCAGCTGGGAACAGATATAGAGCTGCTGCACCTCATTGCCTCTGCATGCACCTACAATGCACGCCGACTTTTCTCCTTTGCCGAAATGATAGCCATATAGATTCATATCGTCTCTGTAAAGATTCTTCAGGGTGAAAATGGTCTCTTTCCTCATATCTGCTCCCCTCCCAGCACCCGCGCCAGCAAAGATCCTGCCGATACCACAGGATATTCCCTGAGGGTAAACACCAGTCCGTCTATGGGGGAAACCACTTCTTCCAGAATCATTCCTGTCAGTGGATTTAATATCTGTCCAATGGGCTGGTTTTCCTTTACCGTACCAAGATGCTCCACCAGAGGCATAAATATACCTGGGCTTTCCGCATGCAGAAGTCCAAGATTCCGGTTAAAGGAAATCATGGGTTCTTTTGGAACGACGGTTTCTCCGGTCCAGATTCCCAGCTCCTTCATCAGGCAGAGAATCCCTTCTGTCAGCTGCTTTCCATAACTTTTTGTAATCCGCATTCCCACTCCCATTTCCACTACAAAGGTAGGAACTCCAATGCTGTTTAAACCATGGGACAGGGTGGAATCCAGCACTACGGCATTCTCATAAACCCAGACCAGATCCACGTTCATCAGCTTTGCATAGCCAATGAGCTTCTCTGCATAAGCCTCACTCATTCGGATCTGGGGAATCTCTCTTAAAAAGATGTTGCTGGCATGTAAATCCACGCAAAAATCAGAACCGGAGATATCAGACATGATTTCAGAAGCAATATGTTCTGATACAGCTCCCTCCTCATCACCTGGAAATATGCGGTTCATATCAATATCATATCCGGGCAGGCCTCTGGTAATCGAATCAATTCCAAGTGGGTTAAGCGCCGGATAAATATCCACAATTCCTTTTAAAAATTCCCTGTTTTCCCTGAGAATGCGGTTAATCTCATAACATACAAACTGGCCTTCCAGCTCGTCCCCATGAACTCCGGTGACAATACTGATCCGCTTTTCTTTACCTGTTACTGTCTCCGGCTCTAATCTGTTTTTATATATGTTCCAGCTTTCTCCTACAGGCAAACCTACGGATGCAACTGTTTTTATCATATTTCTCATCACCCTTGTTCTTATACTTTATTACATTATAAGAATAAATCAGCATGATTCAAACGTCAAGCGATTCCTGCCTGATGGCTTCCTCCTTTTTTATCTGAATGTACATTCCATCCACCACTTTTGTCCCCGGCGAAAGAACCTCCTGTCCGGATATCACCAGCCCGCCATCAAACCATTTTTTAATCTGACTTCTGGAGACTGCAAGCTCGCCTGCAAGCAGGGCATCTGCCCTCAGCTTAAGCCCTGACGGATTTTTTATCTGTATCTCCATATATGCGGACTCATGAACCGGTGCGACTGTTCCTGTCTCAAGTATATGATACCCGGTAAGCGGGCAGCTGGTCGGGAACAATCAGCCACAGTTTCCGTAAATTACGATTCATATCTTCCTCCATATTGTTGTCTTTACGGATAACTCTACTATGAACCGTGCCGCCTTCCCACCTCACTTTCGTTTATGAAATAAAAAAAGGCAGCGCATCATTTTTTATGACACACCGCCTGTATCCTTTTTCTTTTCCTGGAGTACGATCCTCTGAATGCTCTTTTCTGACAGATAATAGCGCTCTGCCAGAATCCTTACACAAAATCCGGATACATAATCTTTGTAAATGGAACGGTCCCGGCGTTTCCGCTCTTCTCTGGCTCCGGTTCCTTCTCCCCAGGTTCTTTTGTTTTCCTGTTTTCTGGGAATATAAACATACTCCCCGTCAATATAATTCTGAATCAGTTCCACCAGCTCTTCTGGCAGAATTTCATTGGCCTTCTGATAGCGCATCGCTGCCTCCCAAACATATTTTCTGTCCGGAATAGCAAAGGCTGTACAATTACTTATATTTTCACTGCATAACCCATGCTATGCAGTCTTTGAGGGTTCCATCATAAAATAACCCGCCTCCTTTTCATCACTCGTTTACCCGCTGTATCGTTTCTATTCTATCACAGGTTTCCGAAAAAAAATACCTCATACTTGATACAGATATAATAATGATCACATCATTCGTTTTTTACAACCACCCCTAAATACCTGGAAAGCTCTGCCGCCTGGTACAAATCCACCAATGCCCCCTTTAATTCCCTGCACTCATCAGACAGCACAATTCCATGTATGGTGCAGCTGGTAAAATCCATTCCCTTCAGCATGGTCTTAAAGAAGCTGGCATTGTCCAGATTCACCTGGGTCCACAAAACCTCCTTCATGCGGCACTGGGTAAGAAACCCCCCGTCCAGCTGGGATTCGGTAAAATGAATATGCTCCATCTTCGATCCGTCAAAATTGGCATAGCGGAAATTACAGTCGGAAATTCTGGTATGCAGCATGGTACTGCCGCAAAACCGGGTGCCCACTCCTTTGGAAGAGATGAATTCCGTCCGGTTAAAATAGCAGTCTTCCAGACCGCAGTTGGAAAAATCACAGGATCGGAAAATAACATCCGTAAATTCCCCTTTTTCAAAGGAACAATCCTGAAACATGCAGTTTTCGAAGATCACAGCGGAAAACTGCATGCGGGAAATATCCTCCCCGCTCATACGGACGTTTTGTATCATTGCATCTCTGATTTCTTCTTCATTCTCTATTTTTCTGTATAATTCCGCTTCATCTGTAAGGATTAATACCTCTTCCCCTGAAAGAATCGGCGCAAGCAGCTTCTCTTTCATCTAACCATGCCCCTTTTTTTACTATTCTGCCTTTTATTATGCCACACGGCTTCTGTCAGGACAACCAAAATAAACCAAAGATTTAAAATTTATGCATAGGCACCGGCTATCAATGAACGAAAAAAGGCCGAACAGAGCCGATTGGATTTTTACAGATACAGCGCTTATAATAAAAACAGCAAGATTGTTAAAAAAATATTTATTTAATACCAGGAGGAAGGAACTATGAGTAAATTATCAAAGGAAGAATTTCAGGCCTATTTAATGCAGATTAGAAAGCTGGCGGAAGGACCGTTAGAAGAGATCCAGAAGGAAGTAGAGGTTACCAATAAATTCCCGAAAGAATTTTACGATCTGTCAATTAAAAATGATTTATACCGCTGCGCACTTCCGGTTGAATACGGCGGCTACGGTCTGTCCGAGCTTGAGATCTTACAGGTACAGGAAGAATTCTCCAGAGGACCGGGCGGAATGAGAATGCATCTTCACTATGCAATGGACTTAAACTGGAGAATTCTTGATGATTACGGCAGCAAAGAACTGAAAGATGAATACATGAACAAGTTCCAGGACAAATCCGTATTTACCTGTTTTGCACTGACTGAAGCAGCCGGCGGAACCGGTGCTGATTTACATACCCTGGCAGTAAAAGAAGGCGATTCCTATGTATTAAACGGAGAGAAAACTTTAATCTCCCATACAGACTGCTGTGAGTTCGCTTATGTAATCGCAGTTACCAATCCTGATTCCAAAAAGGATGACAGACTTTCCGCATTCTTCGTTCCGATGGATGCTCCCGGATTTGAAGTAATCAATATGCCTCATATGATGGGCTGCCGCGGAGCCGGACACGGAGAACTGAAATTTACAAACTGCAAGATTGACAAGAAGTATTTATTAGGAAAAGAAGGCCAGGGCCTTGAAATTGCCATGCATTCCTTATCTGTATCCCGTGCCCACATCGCAGCCAGCAACTTAGGTATGGCTCAGAGAATGCTGGAACTTTCCTTACAGTATGCGAATGACCGTGTAACCTTTGGAAAACCAATCGGAACCCGTCAGGCAATCCGCTGCAAAATTGCTGATATGTCCATGATGGTTCATGCACTGCGCTGCATGGTTTACGATTTTGCAAAATCCTATGAAGAGAATCCAACCGGCGAGTACATTGAAGAGAAAGCAGCAATGTGCAAGCTGTACAGCATTGATACCACAAGAAAGGTCAGCGATGAGATGTTAGAAATCTTCGGCGGAGTGGGCTATTTTGAAGACTGCAAATACGGTCCTGTAGAACGCCTCTACCGTGACTGCCGCGCAATGTGGCTGGAAGAAGGAGCTCCTACTGTTCAGCGCATCACCATTTCCAGAAATACCATTAAGCATGGCGCAAAAATGGAATACATCATCTAACAGGAATTCACCTTGGGGTCATCCGGTTCCGTATGGGCCTGATGACCCCGGGTTTTTGTAAAGGAGGATCAGCATGAAACCTTTAGAGGGAGTAAAAGTTGTAGATTTAACCACATATCTTGCAGCCCCTACCACAGTCCGCGTTCTCGGGGAATGGGGCGCAGACTGCATTAAGATCGAGTCCGCCAAGGGTGATCCTGCAAGAACACAGGGCGCAGTATTTAACATGCCCTACGAAGACGATGAAAACCTGGCATTTGATGTTGCCAACATGAACAAACGCTTTATTACCCTGGATTTAAAATCCCAAAAGGGTCTGGAAATTGCATACAAACTGATTGGTGAAGCAGATGTCTTTGTCACCAACACCAGAACTAAATCCTTAACGAAACTGGGACTTGACTACGACACGTTAAGCCGGCGTTTTCCAAAACTGGTCTTTGCCCAGGTTTTAGGTTATGGGGAAAACGGTCCGGAAAAGGATTCTGCCGGATTTGACGTTACCTGCTACATGGCCAGAGGCGGTGTGTTCGGAACTACCGTAAACAAAGGCGATGCTCCCATGATTCCCACCAATGGCTTCGGCGATTTCCAGGTTTCTTTAAGTCTTGCCTCCGGGATTTGTGCTGCTCTTTATGCACGGGAAAAATCAGGAAAAGGTGATAAGATCACAGTCTCCCTCCATCATGCAGCGGTTTACGCACTGAGCACAGGAGTGATTTCTGCCCAGTACGGTAACCAGTATCCAAAAAGCAGGAAGGAAGTTCCCAATCCGTTTAACAACGTATACCGCACCAGCGACCAGAAATGGGTGGTGATCTGCTGTCCGGAGTATGACCGTGACTATGAAAAGATCATGACACTGTTAGGAAGAACGGACATGGTGGGAAATTCCCGCTACATGAGATGTGCAGAGGTAAATGCCGGTCATTTAAACCATGAGGTCATTGATATTCTTGATGAAGCAATCGGCAAACTCACAAGAAAAGATTTAATGAGTATGTTTAAAGCCAATGATTTAGCCTGCGAAGCTGCCTACGAGCCTCTTGATATGTACGAGGATGAACAGGTCTGGGCCAACCACATCATCGCAAAGATCCCCTATCCTTCCGGTGAACGCTACCTTCCCACAAACCCGGTAAACTTTAGTTCTGTTGGAGAACCGGAATACCGGATCGGCGGCTCCCAGGGTGCTCATACAGTTGAGATCCTGGAGCATTTGGGATACAGCCAGGGTGAAATCGGGGAGATTCTTGCCTCCGGCGCAGCCACCGGGGAAACAAAGCTGAAAAAATAACCACAATAGAATGGAAAGGTGAGATGACATGAGTTTACTATACACCGAAGAACAAAAAGAGCTTCTTGCTCTCGTAAGAGAAATGGCTGAAAACGAAATCAAGCCTTACGTAAAAGAAGCAGATGAAAAGGGCGAGTGTCCAAGAGAACTCTTTGAGTGGGGTTTTGATATGGGACTTCACATGCTGGAAATCCCCGAGGAATACGGCGGAACCGGCTTAAGCTATGAAACCACTGCCATGATATTTGAAGAGCTGGCAAAAGTAGATGCGGGCTATGCCATCACCTTTGTAACTACCTTTGTAGCCTTAAGAAACGTAATTCTTGCAGGAACCAAAGAGCAGGGACAGTATTTTGCAGATAAAATCAGACCCGGATCATTTGCAGGATTTGCCTTAACCGAGCCAAATGCAGGCTCCGACCCGGCCGCCATGCGTTCCACCGCAGTCCTGGATGGCGATGAATATATTTTAAATGGAACAAAAACCTTCATTACAAACGGAGCGCTCTCCGATGTATTTGTAGGATTTTTCAAAACAAGTCCGGCTGCCGGACACAAGGGAATTTCCGCCTTTATTATCGATGCTGATGCACCTGGCGTTACCGTGGGTGCTCATGAAAACAAGATGGGACTTCGTCTTTCCAATACCACTGACTTAATCTTTGAAAATGTGCGGGTTAAAGCTTCCGCTATGGTAGGACCGGAAGGCTCCGGCTTTAAGCTGGCTTTAAATGCACTGAACTTATCCCGTGCATTTGTGGCAACTCTGGCAGTGGGAATTATGCAGAGAGCCCTTGATGAATCCGTAAAATACGCCAAAGAACGCAAACAGTTCGGGACTCCTTTAATTAAATTCCAGATGGTTCAGGCATTGCTTGCGGATATGGCAATCAAGGTTGAGGCCTCCAGATGCCTGGTTAATAACACCATGCGCATGATGGACCAGGGAATCATGGTCCAGAAGGAAGGCTCCATCTGCAAAACCTTTGTCTCCGACTGTGCACAGGAGGTCACCTCCAATGCAGTGCAGATCTTCGGCGGATACGGATACAGCAAGGAATATCCGGTAGAAAAGCTGATGAGAGACTGCAAAGTGTTCCAGATCTTTGAAGGCGCCAACCAGATCCAGCGTATGACCATTGCAAACGTTCTGGATAAGGAATACAGATAGGAGGACATAACAGGATGAATATCGTTGTTTGCATCAAGCAGGTTCCGGATACGACAGAGATTAAAATCGATCCGGTAAAAAATACCCTGATTCGTACAGGTGTACCAAGCATCATGAATCCATTTGACAAAAATGCCTTAGAAACAGGACTTTCCTTAAAGGACCGCTACGGCGGAAAAGTGACCGTAATCTCCATGGGACCCCCTCAGGCAAAGGCTGTATTAAGAGAAGCTCTTTCCATGGGAGCTGACGAGGCTTATCTGGTGACTGACCGCGCATTTGGCGGTTCTGATACCTATGCCACCAGCTATATCCTGTCACAGGCCATTAAAAAGCTTGGTGACTTCGATGTGATTCTGGGCGGAAAGCAGGCCATTGACGGTGATACCGGACAGACTGCCCCCAGTATCGCAGAACACCTTGGTGCTGCAAGACTTACTTATATTCTGGATTTAGAGGTAGACGGGGATAAGGTAACTGCCAGACGTCAGGTGGAGGAAGGCATCGAAGTGATTGAAGCACGCTTCCCCATTCTTTGTACTGCAACAAAAGAAAGCAACAAACCCAGATATGCTACCATAAAGAGAAAAATCGCCTCTTTAAAAGCAGAGATTCCGGAGATCACTCTGACTGACTTACCAGATGCGGATGTGTCAAAAATGGGACTCAAAGGCTCTCCCACCAAGGTAAAAGCTACTTTCACACCAAAACGGACCGCCTGCGGCGTGACCATAGAGGGAAATACTCCCGGTGAAATTGCTAACGCACTGATCGGCAAGCTGGCCGACGGGAAAATACTGTAAAAGGAGGCCAAATAAAATGAGTTTTGAGACATGGAAGGATGTTTGGGTATTTGTTGAATGTTTTAAAGATCAGCCCAAAAGTGTGGGACTGGAACTTTTAGGCCAGGGCAGAAAGCTGGCAGAAGGTTTAAAACAGGATCTCTGCGCAGTGGTAATCGGAAAAGATACGAAAGAAGCCGTAAAAGCTGCCGGAGAATATGGTGCGGATAAAATTTATGTTGTTGAGGGAGAGGAATATGAAGATTACTCTGCCGATGCCTATGGAAATGTATTTTTAAAACTGTGTGAACTGTATCATCCCAATACGATCTTAGTTGGCGCGACGGTAAACGGCAGGGATTTGGGATCCAAAATCGCCGTAAGCCTGCGCACCGGTCTGACTGCAGACTGTACCGCCCTCAGCGTTGATGAGGAAACCGGCAATGTTGTCTGGGAGCGGCCTGCTTTCGGCGGCAATTTATATGCACAGATTCTTTGCAGTGAAACCAGACCCCAGATGGGTACCTGCAGACCGGGTGCATTTAAGAAACCGGAAAAAAATCCGGATAACGAACCGGTTGTGATCCGCAGGGAAATCCGGACCCCCGACGAAGAAATCCGGACGAAGGTAATTGACTTTATAAAAGCCTGTGAAGATAATGACATCCGGCTTGATGAAGCTGAAATCATCGTTTCCGGCGGCCGCGGTATGAAATCTGCCGAAAATTTTGCCCTGCTGAAGGAACTGGCGGATGTGCTTAACGGTACGGTAGGCTGTTCCCGAGCTGCTGTTGATGCAGGCTGGATGCCGCAGACCAAGCAGGTGGGACAGACAGGTGCAACGGTTTCCCCGAAAATTTATTTTGCCTGCGGTATTTCAGGAGCAGTGCAGCATGTAGCAGGAATGAGTGAATCAGGAACCATCATTGCCATTAACAAAGATGAAACCGCTCCTATTTTCGAGGTTGCGGATTATTGCATCGTCGGCGATTTATTTGAAGTGGTTCCTGCTCTGGTCAAAGAGCTGAAGGCGAGGCAGCAGGGATAACCGGATCATACCTCTGCTCTTCATTTCCAAGGAGAAGGGTTATGCTTGAAGAAATAAAAATAAATCCTGATTTAAAACTTCAGTATTTGAGTAACGGATACTGGTCGGACCGGACGCTCACGGACTGCTTTCATGAGTCAGTAAAAAAATATCCGGACCGGGAATATGTCGTTGATGACCGTGGAAACCGGTATACATACAGGCAGATGGATGAGGCCGCTTCCAAAGTGGCGGCCTTCCTCCGTTCCCAGAAAATCGGCCCCGGTGATGTGGTTTCCTATCAGATTCCCATCTGGAGCGAATTCGCAGTGATCACCATCGCCTGCTTTAAGGCAGGTGCCGCCGCTCACCCAATCGCCATGTCATACGAGGAAAAGGAACTGGTCCGCTGCCTGAATTTAACGCAGTCAAAAGCTTACTTCGCTCCCACTTTCTTTCACAAAACCGATTATGAGGAGATGATTCTATCGGCACTTCCCCATATTAACAGCCTTCGCACAGTGGTTTTGCTGGATCAGTCAAGGGAGAAAAAAAGCAGCTGTTATACCTGGAAGGAAATTCTTCATAACTATAAGCCGTTAAGGAAAGAGGATTGTTTTAAGCAGACAGGGCAGGATATTGCCGCCATACTTGGAACGTCCGGCACTACCTGCGGCTCCAAGGGCGTGATTTTAACTCACGACAACATCCGTTACAGTGAGGAAACCTTTAACCGTGAGCTGGGACTTACAAAGGAAGATATCATGTTTATGCCTGCTCCCCTAAACCATGCAACAGGCTTTCATCATGGTATTATTGCTCCCATGCTCACAGGTGCAAAGGTAGTTTTGCAGCAGAAATACTGCTGCCGGGAGGCCATTGACTTAATGAACCGGGAAGCCTGTACCTATTCCATGGGCGCCACTCCTTTTATCTATGATATTTTAAGGGATTTAGAGACTAACGGAGGTGCCATCCCCTCTCTTAAATTCTATTTATGCGGCGGCGCTCCTGTTCCGGGCTATATGGTGCAGAAGGCCTGGGATTACGGAATTCTTCTATGCGAGGTGTATGGCTCTACGGAAAGTGTTCCTCATGTTTTCGTCAGACCCTGTGATGCTTTAAAGCTTAACGGAACCACTTCGGGAAAACCGCTTGCGGGAATTGAAATCCGGGTGGTGGATGAAAGCGGTGCGGACGTTCCTTTTGGAACTGCAGGAGAAGAACTGTCAAGAGGCCCCAATGTATTTGTAGGATATTTAAAAAACCGCGGGATTACAGATGAAGTCCTTGACGATGACGGCTGGTTTCACAGCGGAGACCTCTGCGTTATGGATGAGGATGGAAATATCCGGATTATCGGACGAAAGAAAGATATGATAGTGCGGGGCGGAGAAAATTTAAATTCCAATGAAATCAACGACAATTTAGAGGGCTGTCCCGGCATTCTGGACCATACAGTCATCGGTATGCCTGACGAACGTCTGGGAGAACGGATCTGCGCTTTTGTAGTTCCCGCAGAGGGTTTTGAAAGCTTATCCCTGTCTGATGTGATCGAATATTTAAAGGAACAGCGCATATCCAAACGCTTCTGGCCGGAACACCTGGAATTAATCGACCGGATCCCCCATACAGGAAGCGGAAAGGTAAAAAAATATCTGCTGAGGGAAGAGCTGTTAAAACGGATGAAAGGGTGACTGGTTATGACTCAACAAACATTCGGACCAAGAAGATGCCGTGATACAAGAAAACCTCCGGCGGACCAGTGTCCGCAGGTGTCCTTTTACCGGTGCGAAACGTGTGGCGGACTGTATCCTGCCACCGGTATACCGCCCCTCAGTGAAACGGAAATCTTATGCTGTGGTTCAAAAGCGGTCCATTTAATACCCGAACCACTGGATCTGGTAAAAGAAAAGATTCACTTAAGCTATCGAATCACCGGCGGTTACAATGATAACGCCGTGGAGGTATTCTGGGAAGCGTTAAAGCCGGAATATACGCCGGAATGGATGTATTTAAAAACGTTTACCGGCGGTTATTTAAAATATATCCCCAGGACAAAGCGTCCTCCTCTTGTTTTTTCCCTGGCAGATACCGATGCTTTTGCCTATTGCGATGAAGACCCATGCCTGGAATGCGTCTTCCGCTGTAAACGTGGATTTGTAATTTATTCCTATTCCAGGGAAACAGGGCTGACAGCAATTCCGCTTGACAAAATGACGGCGCAGTGGCAGTCCGGTGCAAAAGAGAAAGCTTAATCCAGAGTTTTCATGACTGACAGACTATTTGAATATTGGAGGGAACATTATGTTAGCTACGATTGGTCTTATTATTGCCATTGTACTTTTAGTCGTAATGATTATCAAAGGCATCGATATGATAACAGCGACAGTGATCACAGCAGCTATTATTCTGGTCACCAGCGGACTGGATCTTAAGGAAGGGTTTCTGACCACATTTTCCGGCGGTGCCGGCGGCTTTGTGGCCTCCTGGTTTCTGATCCTGGGACTTGGCGGCGTCTTTGGCCAGCTGGTTTTAGAAACAGGTCTTGCAACAAAAATCGCCCAGACACTGACAAAGAAGCTGGGAACAAAAATGGTAGGTCTTGTAATCCTGATCTGTACTTTTTTCATCACTCTGCTTGGTATAAACGGTTATATTATGGTATTTGTCCTTTATCCCATTGCCGATAACCTTTTATATGAAAATAAAATGGACCGGCGGGTGCTTCCCTTCCTCCTTTTGGGTGGCGGTGCTTCTGCCAACGGATTTGCCTATTCCTTAGATATCTGCAATGTACTGCCAAGCAAATATTTAAATACTTCCCTTGGATCAGCGCCTCTTCTTTCCTTTGTATTTACCGCGATCCTTGCCGTTTGTTATTTCCTGTATTTTAATTACGCACAAAAGCAGAGCCTGAAAAGCAATACTCCGGATCAGCTTCTGGCTATGTATAAAACACAGCAGACTTCTGTTTCTGAAGAAGAACTTCCCGGAATCTTCATTTCCGTTCTTCCTTTTGTTCTGGTTTTAGGCTGTGTCGTTGCAACCTCAGGCTGGGGAACATCCCCAAGCATTATGTTTTCCCTGGTAATTGGTATCCTGTTAATTATCTGCACCCAGCTAAAACGGATTAAGAACATGAAAACCTCCATCAAGACGGGTAGCAGCTCCGGTTTAAACTCCATGCTTACGGTTGCTGCGGTTATGGGTCTTTCCAAGGTTCTTGGTGCTTCCCCTGCATTCCAGCAGCTGCAGCAGGCAGTGCTTGCCATGAATATGCCCGCATATCTGAAAGCATTTTTCGGCACAACAGTACTTACCGGACTTACCGGTTCCGCAATCTCAGGTGAAACCATCTTCATGGAGAGCTTTGGAAAAGCATTCGTTGATATGGGAGTCAATGTTGCTGCTCTTCACCGCATTGTAACAGAATCTGCCCTGATCTTAAATAAGCTGCCCAACTCCTCAGTTGCAATCCTCACCATGTCCATCTGTGGATGCAGCTTAAAGGAAAGCTATAAACATATTATTTTAGGAACCATGATCCCGGCTTTTGTTGCGGGACTGGTAATTGCACTTATGGCGACGGCAGGTATTGTATAGCCTGACGGATACCTCATGGTTTAGAGTCAGAGAAACAGCGGCATGCTCTTTTAGAGCACACCGCTGTTTTATTATTTTAATGCAATTTTACGTTTCACTACGGAATCTATATACGTCTGAAAAAACTCCAAAAATCCATCTTCTACCGCGACTGTATCAAGTTCATTTTTATCCAGATCATAATAGTACTTTCCAGTTTTTATATCAACAGACAAACTATCTAAGGGAAACCCCTCTTTTCTCATAATATGTGGTTTTGATTTCATCAAAAATGGCTCACTGGCCATACTCTCTTCCATGGCACGATAGATATGGTTATCATCCACAATGAGGCATATCGCATTGCGGTACCTGGCTGTCAAATCCCCGTACTCTTTTGCCAGTCCGCTGTAGTATTCAAGCATTTCATCATCTGTCAAAGTTCTGCCATTTATGTTTCTCACATGTACTCCTGGCTGGACTTCATCGGGTACCTGATCGAAATATAGTCCTGAATCGCATGAAAATACCGGTTCCATAAGTAATTTATAATATGCTGCCGCTTTTTGATAAGCGTTTTCTAATGGTGATGAACCGGTTTCCGGTACTTCTGGTATCTCAATGTTTAAATCCTTTAATCCAACTATCTCTAAGTCAAATCCTGACAACCGCTTCTGCATAGCTGATAATTTGGCAGGATTACCAGTTCCATAAATCAATCTCATATTCTACTCCATTCCATCTTTCTGATTACGGTAAATTCATCTCATGCGCTACAATGAAATCTGCAAACGCTTCCACGGATGAGGAAACAAAATTCTTTCTGCTGAATGTCATATAAATCAGGCGGGTATCCTTCGGAACATCAGAAAGAGGGATGAGTACAAGGTTATCAAATTGTTTTAAAAAGGGAGTACGGGCAACGATAGCAGCCAGATTTGTCTCTGATATCACACCTCCGATGGAAATTTCATCATCATAAGAAAACGTTGCCTCCACTTCATGCTGCTGCAGAAGATTTCGGACTACTTTTCCTATGGGTATGCAATCACGATATGTAGTAAGATTATAATTCTTCAATTCGCTTAAACACAATTCTTTTCTTCCCGCCAGCGGATGAGCATCGTTAACAATCAGAACCAGCTCCTGTGCCATAATGGGAACAAATAAAAGATCCGGCTCCTCTTTCACCATAGAGCAGAAACCTAAGTCATATTTCCCTGCCGCCACCCCATGAGCGACCTCAATAGACATCCCCTGGAATATATTAAATTTGGTCTGGGGATTCTTTTTCATATAGTTTTGAATAGCAGTAGGAAGAAAATCACCTAATAAAGTGGGAATGCAGCCTATATCAATGGTACCTCCCAGCTGACCGGAATGCATCTTCATCGTGGCAATTCCACGTTCCAGCTCGTTTAGTGCCTGGGATACATGGATATAAAATTCTTCTCCGTATTTTGTGAGTGTTACATTGCGTCCCTTTTTCTGAAATAACGATATTCCAAGCTCACTTTCCAGTGAAGCGATCGAGTCACTTAATGAGGGCTGAGCGATGTAAAGTTCTTTTGCGGCTTTCGTATAATGCTGCAATTCTGCTAATTTTATGAAATAATATAACTGCGGCAAATTCATGCAGATCCCCCTATATTTTGTTTAATTTTAACAGTTTTCTATATTTATATTATACAAAAAACGACAGGATTTGACAACCGTTTGAGTTAATAATATTCAGTATTTTTACACTTATTTAGGTATATTACACACGTTTAAATGAAGACGATCTAATTAAGTTTGATTGGTGCATTTTAGGTTCAGAAAAATGTTTGGGGTTGCTGTGCAAATATAGAAAAATGCAAGTTGACTCGATTATCACTTTATAAATCCTAAAGCTATGAGTACTGCCATTGGTCCATTAACAATAGCATGGACAATTAACCCTGTTGTCGTATTCTTTGTTCTTTGAATGGTAAAAGGTATGATAAACAAAAGAGGTAACAAAAGAATAATCAGGTCAATTCCAAAACACAGATGAAAGAGGAGCCAACAGCAGGCATTTACAAACCAAGCCCATTTTCCGTGAGTCAATTCCTGGCGAGGCAGAATATATCCATGCCACAACATTTGTTCACCGACAATATTAAAAAAGAACATTAGCATCCATACTAACAAATATAGCCTTTCCATACCTTCCAAAGGTTGTGAACTCATAAATCCTGGTGTAGTCTGCAAGGCAGAAACTGAAAAATGAAATGTTAAAAAATTAGATATTCCCCAAATAATTCCCATTGCAATAAAGGAAAGCAACGTCGCTCCTAATGTCCACTTTATATCCTCCCAAGTAAGTTTTTTAAATCGAAGTCTTTGCAACAGTGTCTTAAAATCGAGCCTTCCATTCTCGTGTTTTACAAGAAGATTTGCCATAATAAAAAGAGGAACAAATACAAAAATACCCGTTACATACCAACTCAATGATGGATGTAATTTCAAAGACTGATTTAAAAAAGGTGTAAAAAACCGAGTCATTATAAAAAAATACGTGCTTGGCAAAGCAAAAAACAGGATTGATTTCCATAACGGTAGTTTTTTAATTTTTTCCATAAATATCCTTTCCTTTCGAAATGCAATTTTATTTATAAGTAATCACACGCTCATTTTTAAGGTAAAAATTATACTTTTCATTACGAAAAGTATAATGTTCCTGCCATATAAAAAGCAAACATGTCACTTATGAGCAACCGCTTCATATTCTCATCCTCACAGGTTTTAATAATATGCAATAAGCCTGTAAGAAGTTGTTCTGACAAAGTTATCTCAAATCCTGGTGTTACCGGAATACTATATTCCATAAAATGCATTTTTACATGCTGTTCTATCATCGATAATACTTGCTTTCTGGAAGTCTCAAATTTTGTATTTTGACTGCAATCAATGAGAAGCAAAAATCTTTTTGTAAACACAGGCATCAGTTTTTCTATGTTTTCATAAAACATTTTTTTTAATGAAATATCATTCCTGTGGCTTGGATCATAATGAATTAACTGTGAATTTTGATTATGCTCCATCAAATGCAAAAAAGCATAATATTCCTGTTTTACAAGGTCTTCGAATAAAGCCTCTTTGTTGGAAAAATAGTGATATAAATTTCCGATTGTAGTTCCACATTTTTTTGCAATAACACGTAAGGAAGCTTTGTCAAACCCATTTTGCAAAAATTCCTGTTCCGCAATTTCTAAAATCCTGTTTCGTAAATCTTCTTTTATTATTTGCATTAGTAATCACCTGATTATTATTATATGCTTATAACGTTAAACTGTCAATACTCATAACTTAGACTGTGTTTTCACATGTTGTTTTGATATCAACCATGGTTTTTATAGAAATAATTTTTGTATCAATTCTTTTTAGAGTAATAAAAAAGACAAGAATGATTTGATTTTAAGCTACTATAGAAAAATGTTTGAGCCTGATATTTTTTTAAATCAGGCTTTAACATTAAAGAAAATTCTTTGCCTATTTGTGGTACGGTTCCCCATTTATAATCCGATAACTCCGATAAATCTGCTCCAGTAAAATCACCCGCATCAGCTGATGGGGAAACGTCATATTGGAAAAGCTCAATTTGTAATCCGCCCGCTTTAACACAGCATCCGCCAGTCCAAGGGAACCTCCGATAATAAATACAATCTGACTTACTCCACCGACTCCAAGAGCCGCTATTTTTTCTGACAGCTTCACAGAATCAGGAGTATCTCCGTCAATGGCCAGAGCGATCACATAGGCCCCTTCTTTTATAGAGAGAAGAATTCTCTCGCCTTCCTTCTCCTTAATCTGCCGTTCTACCGTCTCACTGGCGTGATCGGGTGTTTTTTCATCTGCCACCTGGATCACCTCCAGCTTACAGTACCGGCTCAGTCTTTTGCTGTATTCGGCTATGGCGTCGGTATAAAATTTTTCTTTTATCTTTCCCACAGTCACCAATGTGATCTTCATTCGTATCTCCTCTATCCATTCAATTCTTTCTTCATCATGGCAATTAAAAAGCCGGTGATATCTCTCGCAGACCGTTTCTGTCCTGTCTTCACCTTCCGGACAACCTTTCCTTCCGGCTTTACATTAATATGATAAACAACACGTAAGAATTCTTCCGCTTCCTCCCAGGCTTCCCGGCTCTCCGGTATTAAATCAAGCCCCATCTGAAATACATGAAACATTCCTTCAAAGACGGATATCCGGCATTTTACACCTGCTTTTTTTAACTTCTCCCCCACCATAAGGGTATCGCTTAATAGAACCTCAAAATTTCCCACCTGCATGAGCACCGGAGGAAAACCGCTAAAATCCCCGAACAGCGGAGAGATATATGGTTCCAGCGGATCCGCTTCTCCGATATAGGTGGAATCATAAAGCATGTTATGGGTGGAATTGCCAAAAAGCGGATCCAGCTCATAATTAACCTGATAACTTTCTCCGCTGTTTGTTAAATCCGTCCAGGCAGACATGGTGAGAAAGCCTCCCGGAAGAGGCAGGTGGTTATCCTTTAAATAAAGGCCCAGGGCAAGACCTAAACCTCCGCCCGCCGAATCTCCTGCTATTACAATATTTTCGGGGGCATACCCCTTCTCCTGTAAAAGCCACTGGTAGGCTGAAACGGCATCCTGCAAAGCAGCCGGATAGGGATCTTCGGGAGCCACCCGGTAATCCGGAGTCAGTACATCTCCTCCGTAGCTTATCTTGGAATACCGGACTGCAAATCTCCGGTAAATATTTTTCATGGGACCGATATAACCGCCTCCGTGAAGCTGAAGAATCACGCGTCCGGTAACCACTCCCACAGGTCTTAAATACTCCATCTTTAAATGACATTTTTCTATAATTTCATATTCATATCCAGCAGGGCATACCCAGGCAGGCTCCACCGGGTTTTTTCTCAGCTCTCCGCTCTGGATTGGCTGCTTAAAAGAAGTCTCCATTACATTCTGCATCATATCTCTTACCAGATTTCCCATCACACTCACCTTTTTTCTTCTCATGTGTCATACCTCCTTTCCAGACAGCATTTTCTATATATGAAACCGCCGGATCAGCTCATTCTTTACTCTCCGGTCTCCCAAAACAATGGTTACAGCAAGAATAATCACGGTCACTGCCACTGTCACAATGGACATAAGCGGTCTGGTAATCAGCCCTGCGGCCCATAGAATAAGCGGAATAAAGCTGAAAACGGTAACTGCAATCTGATACATGAAATAACTCTGCCAGTTCATTCGGTTTACAAGAATCAAAAATACCACTGCCAGGTCCGCAAACAATATGGTACTTGGTATGCCATAGTTTACCGACCAGCCGCTGTACCCCGTTACATGATCAATGCAAAACCATACGATCTCTGCCGCTATGGTCTGCATGACAACCTTCCCTGCCAGATTGGAATGGCGCATAAAGGAATACCGGACTGTCATGACGGAATAAGCCATTAAGACGATTGCAATCACGGACCATATGGAGCCGGAATAGGTAGCAAGGTTAATAACGCCAAGAATAGCCGCTGCAAAAATCATGATTCCATAAAAAACATTGGCAATCTTTTTCATTCGTTCTTTATCATACCGGATCTGGGGATACTGACCCTTATCATCTCTGTGGTCCGGCACTCCATTGCTTTCAAGCTCTACCGGAATCCCTTCTTTCTTCAGAAAACAAAAAAACGTATCCGCAAGCCTTGTATCCTGAAAAACAGAACTGAAGGTGACGATAACCTCACCCCCGTAAGAGCAGACTCCGCATTTCATTGGCTGTCTGCGTGAAACTCCGATCATCATGGTGAAGCGTTCAATCTCTTTTGCATATTCTTCATCCATTTCGATGGGACCGATATTTGACAGTGTCATGGTATATGCCCCATTGTTCTTCCAGAATATCAGATTCAAAGCAAGCCATTTTATCACCAGAGGGGTGATGCGCAGATACCACTTCTTCTCACTGGAAACATTATAGGAAATGGTCTCCTCCATCTTCTCTTTTGTAATTTTCTCATCCATCTGGGTGCTGACCACGCTTAATATTTCCTCAAACGTGTGATTCTCTCCGGATGAAAGAAATTCCACCAGAGTCACAGCAAAAAAATTAGCCATTGTCTCAGAACCGAAAAAATTCCTTAAATTGATGGGAATGCTGATACCAATGGAATGTTCAGACGGCTTCTTTTTTAAATATTCCTGATAAATTGACCAGATCAGTGCAGCGGTTAAAAACCGGGTGATGCTGACTCCGTAACGCTTACTCACTGCCTTCATCTCTTTTAAACCTATATAGCCGTGAAGAATGTTCTCCTCATCCAGGGAGAGATATTCTCCGGTAATATGATACGCTTTTGCAGAACTGTATTTCTGTTTCCGGATCTTTTTATAATGGCGGACATAACTGTCCTCCACATTCATGGAAACATCGGAAGAAATCTTCTGGGTCGCCCTGTGACCAGTTCTTGAATCCTTTACCAGATCAAGATAGCGGTAAACCAGTGCCTTTAAGAAATTAACGGCACCCAGTCCGTCTGTGACAGCATGAAATACTTCCAGGTTGATCCGCCTGCCAAAATAAGTGACCCGGAATAAAAAAAGCTGGTTGCTGTGTGGGTCAATATACTTACAGGGGTAAGTGGTCTCCCGCTCAATGACCGGCATCCGGCTGTTGTGTTCAAAATAATACCAGAAAAAACCCCTCCGCAGTTTCACCGAAAATCCTTCAAACTGCGGCAGAACTTCCTCTAATGCTCTCTGCAAGGTTCCTGGAACCACTTCACACTTCAGCTCAGCGCTGATCCGGAACACATTACTTAAATTTTCATCGGCTATGACCGGAAAAATCTTTGCCGTATTATCAAGCCTTCTCCATCGTTCACCCTGCGGGCTTTTCTTCATCGTATCAGCACTCCTTAATTTAAGAAAAGGCGGATCTCTCCGGCTTCCCGGAAGAAATCCTCCTTTTTTCACTAGACGCGGAAATAATATCCCACACCCCATTTGGTATGCACATATTTGGGATCACTGGGGCTGGGCTCGATTTTCTCCCTCAGACGCCTTACATGAACGTCTACCGTACGGACATCGCCTGTGTCCATCGCCTTGTTTCCCCAAACATAAGTAAGCAGCTGTTCTCTGCTGTAAACCTTACTGGGATTGCAGGTTAAAAGTTCCAGAAGATCGAATTCCTTGGCCGTTAAATTGATCTCCTTATCTGCGATAAAGACCCGTCTGGCATCCCGGTCCAGTTTTAAATCACCGGCTGTCACCAGATGGCTGTCTTCCTTATGATCCCGTCTGCCCTTCTTGGCATTTCTCCGCATGATTGCCTTAATCCTGGCTTTTACCTCCAGAATATTAAAGGGCTTTGTAATATAGTCATCGGCTCCGTACTCCAGCCCGAGAATCTTATCCATATCATTGCCCTTGGCTGTCAGCATGATGATGGGCATCTCGGAAAACTCCCGGATCGCCTGACAAACTTCGTATCCATCATACTTTGGAAGCATAACGTCCAAAAGCACTACATCGTATTCCTTCTGCTTTGCCAGATTAATGGCTTCCTCACCGTCATAGGCACAGTCCACTTCCATACCGTCCTGCTCCAGACTGAATCTCATTCCTTTTACAATCAGTTTTTCGTCATCTACTACTAAAACACTTGCCATTTTGCACCTCTGTTTTCTATTTAAACCGTTATATCGTCTTTTATCTTCTGAAAGGCTGCCTCCTTAATCCCTGATATCTTCATAATATCTTCAATCTTCTGAAATCCGCCGTGACTCTCCCGGTAACGAATGATGTCATCCGCCTTTGCCTCTCCGACACCTCTTAAAGTCATCAGTTCTTCCTTACCTGCCGTGTTAAGATTCACCTTATGACTGCCTTCCGGTATATTTTTCAAGGAAGATGTTCCCTGATCCAAAAGCCTTTTGGCTTCCTCCTGATCCGGCACCTGAATCTTCATACCATCTTTGACCTGCTCTGCCATGTTTAACGTATCGGCAGCTGCATTCTCCGTAAAGCCTCCGGCCACCGCGACAGCCTGAAAAATACGGCTTCCCTCCTCCAGCTCATAGACTCCCGGAGAAACCACCTCTCCGCATATATGTACATAGCAAATACGTGACGGTTCTTCCGGTGCTTTCAGGGAATCCGAGGCCGGAGTTTCCTCCATTGAGGAAACAGGCGGCTCCTGAATAGAAACAAAAGCTTTTTCTTCCGGGTATATATGATTTCTGTTTAAGCCATAGCAGATGCTGCATATGATTACACATATAGCTATGGCTGCGATCTTAATCCTATGATAGTTCATGGAATCCTCCCTTTACAAAATTTTGCAAAAAAGGATCCCATCCTCAGCCCTTGTACCTATTCTACCTAAAGAAATAAGTAAATACAAGCACTATTTCCAAATTAGTTAAAGATTATAATGCCTATGATGGCTACAACTGCCCCAATCAGTTTTTTCCACTCAAATCCCACTTTTTCCACACCGAATAATCCAAATACCTCCACTGCATAAGCCACCACTATCTGGGATACTACTATAATCAGCGCGGCTTTAGCCGGACCCAAGGTCCCCATACTTTTTACAACTGTATAAGTAATGAATGCGCCTAGAATACCTCCGATCAGCATGTATTTGGGGTGAACCGTAAGAAGGGCTGAAATATCGTCCCTTCCTGAAAAATACCATAAAATCAGGCAGGTTAAAAAGGCGGTCAGCTGAACCCAGCCGGTGGACACCCACATACTTGTCTGTTTGGACACTCCCGTATTTAATACTCCCTGTATACTCATTAGCGCTCCTGATATCAGAGCTATGATAAAGCCTGTCATATACACAACCTCCGCATCTGTATTTTTAATCCGAAAAAATGCAATGATGCACTGCTTTACTAGGTTGTGCTTAATTTACTTTTTTATACTTATTTTTACAGGTTCAAATAGCTTGACAATCCCTTTTATTTCAGTTATACTCACACCGAAATGAAAAAATTATGACACGCTGGGGGAGCCTTAGGCTGAGAATGGTATTTACCTGACCCTTACTACTTGAACCGGATAATGCCGGCGGAAGGAAGCAATAGTAGTAGTCCCCTCCTGTGCATATAAAGGAGGTTTTTTAATGTCATTTTTTCTAACCTATTCTCAGGAATCCGGAGAATACTTCTTAAAACCAGGCGGATACGGTCTGGTGGTTGCTGCGCTTCTGGTGATTCTGCTTGGACTTCATCTGCTTACTGGCAAAAACCTGCCTACAAGACAGCTGAAAACCCGCCAGATGGTAACCTGCGCAGGCGCGATGGCACTGGCGCTGGTGGCTTCTTTCATCAAATTTGCCTCACTCCCGTTTGGAGGTTCCATCACACTGTTCTCCATGCTGTTCATCTGTCTGACCGGCTATATCTACGGCGTTAAGGCCGGAATCATGACAGGAGTGGCATACGGAATTCTTCAATTTATTGTGGAGCCATATATCTATGCCCCCGTTCAGTTCCTCCTGGACTATCCGGTTGCATTTGGATGCCTGGGACTTTCGGGATTATTTCATAATAGAAAGTATGGTCTGATTCCTGGTTATGTTACAGGTGTTTTGGGCAGATACCTCTGCCATGTTATATCCGGTTATATATTCTTTGCTTCCTATGCACCGGAAGGCATGAACCCGCTTTTATATACCTTTGGATATAACGCCACCTATATTGTTCCTGAGATGGTTGTTACTATAGTAATATTATATCTGCCTCCGGTCATCGAAGCCATCAGCCAGATGAAACGTCAGGCGGTAAATGGTTAAAGTTTAGCGGGGTACGTGCGCCCCTGAAGTCAGACATACAAGTGTAAAATACCGTCCATCCGGACGGTATTTTTCGTTGTTACACTTATTTCTTTTTATGCTTCAACCGTTTCATAATCTCCACAATCGGAATGATGGAAACGGAAATCAATATCGCTACAAGATATTCTACAAATGAAATATGCTCAAATGAAAATGCTTCTCTTAAAAACGGAACATAAATTACGGCAGTTGTCAAAACAAAGGATACCGCTAACGATGCGGTCAGAAAGTTATTCCGTGATTTTAATTGAAAGATGGATTCCTTTCTGGAACGCATATTAAAGGAATGAAACATTTCAAGAAGAGACAGGGCTAAAAATGCCATCGTCATACCATCGGAACTCTCCGCAATCTCCCATACTCCGCTTTCCATATAATGCCCGATAAAGTACGCAGCCAGAGTAAGGATCGCGATCATCCAGCCCTGAAATGCTGTTTCGGCCCCTATGCCATCGGAAAATACGCCATCTTTGGGACTTCTTGGAGCGCGTTTCATAATATCGCCTTCTTCTGCTTCCATACCAAGACCAATGGCAGGAAAACAGTCTGTAATCAGGTTAATCCACAACAGATGCACCGGCTTTAAAATTGTAAACCCTAAAAGGCTGGCGACAAATACGGCAATTACCTCTGCAAGATTTGAGGAAAGTAAAAACTGGATCGCCTTGCGGATATTATCGTAAATACGGCGTCCCTCTTCCACAGCGGCCACAATAGTCGCAAAATTGTCATCGGCCAGCACCATATCTGCAACATCTTTTGTAACATCTGTTCCGGTAATTCCCATTCCCACACCGATATCCGCTTCTTTAATGGAAGGTGCGTCGTTCACACCATCTCCTGTCATGGCAGTTACTTTGGAAAGCTTCTTCCATGTCCTGACAATACGTACCTTATGTTCCGGCTGAACTCTTGCGTAAACAGAATAATTCTTTATTGTCTTTTCCAGTTCTTCATCAGAGATCTTTTGAAGCTCAGCACCAGTAACCGCCATGCTTTCATTTTCAAGAATTCCAAGCTCTTTTGCAATGGCAACAGCTGTATCCTTATGGTCTCCGGTAATCATAATCGGCCGGATACCTGCTTCCTGGCATTCTGTAATCGCTGCTTTTACTTCAGGACGTACCGGATCGATCATTCCAGAAAGACCCAGGTACACCAGATCCTTTTCCAGTATTTCCGGCTCAACGGCCGAAGGAGCGCTGCCCCACTCTCTCATGGAACCGCACAAAACCCTGAGCGCATTATCCGCCATGCTTTTATTTGCTTTTAAAATGGCTTCACGCATTTCATCTGTCATATCAGCGATGCCGCCGCCTGTATAAACCCTGGTGCATCGTTTTAAAACCTCATCCGGCGCACCTTTTGTAAACTGTATCACTGTACCATTTGCTTTTTTATGAACCGTTGACATCATCTTTCTGACGGAATCAAAGGGTGCTTCTCCAATTCTTACATATTCCTTTGCCAGCTCCGGCTTTGACAAACCATTTTTAAATGCATCATTGACCAGGGCACATTCCGTAGGTTCTCCCACTGCCTGTGAACTGTCCATGTCCAATTCCGCATCACAGCACAGTGACATGGCAGTCATAAGAAGGGTTTCGTCAGAAGCAGAATGTTCCACAACCGTCATTTTGTTCTGTGTTAAGGTTCCCGTCTTATCCGAGCAGATAATCTGAGTACAGCCCAGTGTTTCCACTGCTGTCAGTCTTCTGATAATGGCGTGTTTCTTTGACATCTTTGTCACACCGATGGAAAGCAGAATGGTGACAACTGCCGCCAGACCTTCCGGAATTGCAGCTACCGCCAGAGAAACTGCAACCATAAAGGTATCAATGATCTGTTCTAAATGGATCCCGCTTCCAGACATGCCAATCCTTAATAAATCTATGGCAAACATAAGAGCACAGATTCCAAGAACCATGATGGACAGTACTTTGGAAAGCTGGTCTAATTTAATCTGCAGCGGAGTCTCTTCCTCTTTGGCTGTATTGAGCGCATCGGCAATATGACCGATTTCCGTTTCCATGCCGGTATAACATACTACAGCCTTTCCTCTTCCATATACGATAGTAGAACCAGTATAGACCATGTTCTTTCTGTCTGCCAGCGCAACCTCTCCTGATCCGTCTCCAACCACTTCCGTAATCTTGGATACGGATACGGATTCTCCGGTCAGCGCTGCTTCTTCCACCTTTAAGCTGGCAGATTCCAAAATCCTGGAATCAGCAGGTACACAGTCCCCTGCTTCCAAAAGGATGATGTCACCAGGGACAAGTTCTTCGGAGCGGACAATGATGAGTTTATCGTTCCGGATTACCTTTGATGTGGCCGCCGCCATCTCCTGTAAGGATTCAATTGCAGACTCTGCTTTCGATTGCTGATAGACTCCAAGTACTGCATTAATGATAACCACAGAAATAATAATAAGGGTATCGATCATGCTTTCGCCCGCATAAATCGAAGTTACTCCTGAAATGACCGCTGCAACAATCAGAACAATCGTCATAAAGTTAGCAAGCTCTTTTAAAAATTTTTGAATCAGACCGGGCTTTTTTCCTTCCTTCAGTTTGTTCAGCCCGTACTTTGACCTTCTCTCCTCCACCTGAGAGTCCGAAAGTCCCTGATGCGATGTCTCCAGCTGGCTTAAGACATCTGTTGATTCCATTAAGTATTCTTTCCGCATAGTTCTTCTCCCGTTATATTGTAAGTGGTAAATCCCTGTTTCCGTTCCAAATCGTTCATATTTGGAACATTTGCTTCGTCCTTTATTATACCATATTTCACATTTCTTTGAAAGCTATAAAATTATTTTGTACAAAACGCACAAAATTGCATGCGACGTTTTTATTGTGTGTTTCATAAATGAACCAAAATAGCCACTTAATTGGTTGGTGAACCCATTCCTGTATGGTATCATATTTTTATCAATCAAGGGCGTTTTGAAGAACCTGATAAAAGCAGATGGAAAAGGTAATTACATGATTAAATTATTAATAATATCAGATGATTTTACGGGCGCGCTGGATACCAGTGTTCAGTTATCAGCAAGAGGTGCAGCTGCGTATGTAACTTTGGATTTTGAGTTTAATACGTCCGATTTAACCCCCAATACTGATGTCCTGGTGGTAGATGCCGAAACCCGTCACTTAAACCAGAAGGACGCCTATGCAGCTGTGTTTTCCATAACAGAGCACGCACGAAAGTCCGGAATTCCCTATATTTATAAAAAAACAGATTCCGTCCTCAGGGGAAATATCGGAGCAGAACTTGCAGCAGTACTTACGGCCAGCGGCCAGAAACGGATTCATTTCATACCAGCTTATCCACAGATGGGGCGCACTACAAAAAAAGGAATCCACTATGCAGATGATATTCCCATTGACAAAAGCATTTTGGGTAAAGATCCCTTCGAACCGGTCCAATCCTCTGACATAACACAGATAATAAGGTCCCAGACAGATATTTCTTCTTCTATTATAGAAGATGCCGGTCAGGACTGGAGCCAGGAAGAAGGAATCCTGATTCATGATTCACAGACAGCAGAAGATCTGGAGGTGATTGCAGAAACGCTTAAAGAGAAAGGCGAAATACATCTGTTAGCCGGCTGCGCCGGATTTGCAGCACTGCTTCCAAAGATAACAGGACTTTCCGGAGCAAAACCTCAGATGCCGGAGATTTCCCCTCATCTGCTCATAGCATGCGGCAGTATTAATCCGGTTTCTCTGGCGCAATGCAGCTATGCAGCAAAAAACGGGGCGCCTCATTATCACCTCACCCCGGAAGAAAAGCTTAATCCATTGTGGGCAAAAGGAGAGGCAGCAGAAAATCTGATGAAACAGCTGCTCAAATCCTGCGAGGAGAATCCAGTCGTTATTTTCAATGCCAACGGACCAGACGAGCCTGATAAGACCTATGAATACGCGAAAGAAAAAGGGCTCGGGCTGTCACAGATCAGAACTAATGTTGTATCTGTGATGGGACAGCTGATTGAGGGGCTGATTGACCGGGGAACAGATGCAACCATTTTTCTCATGGGAGGCGACCTTCTTTACCAGTTTGTAAAACAGACCGGAATAACAGTTATATCACCTGTCTGCGAGGTTGAGCCGGGTGTTGTGCTTTCAGAGGTCCTTTATAAAGGAAAAAGGGTCACTATCATATCAAAGTCCGGAGGTTTTGGACGGGAATCACTTTTTATGGATATGTCAGAACAATTTAATAAAATAAAGAATTGCTGAATGATTTTCCGGGAAACTCTAATCAGGATATAAAAAACATTAAAATACGTGTTTCCAGCAATGAAACAATTGCCTTATATAATTATAAATCAGGAGGATAACAACATGCAATACGCGAAATTACCTGGCCTGACCTGGGACGGCACTATTTACCAAAACGATGACATGGGAATTCTGGAGGCACTCCTTCCTACCGGCGGATACCCCACCGCCCATGCTCCGGCAATGCTTCAGCTGCCTGACGGCGATCTTCTGTGCTGCTGGTTTGCAGGCACCTACGAAGGCAGCGCCGATATCCATATCATCTGCTCACTTCTTCCAAAAGACGGGACTGCATGGCTTCCGCCTGTGGATATCTCCGGTGACCCCTGCAGAAGTGAGCAGAACCCCTCCTTGTTCTACGGTCCCGATCGTGCTGTATGGGCGATGTACACCGCACAGCTGGACCGTCAGGAAGGCAAAGATAACATGCAGTATACAGCCGTAGTACGCTGTCAGAAGAGTACAGACGGCGGCAGAACATGGGGTCCCTATGAGACAGTTTTCCCCGAAGAAGGAACCTTCTGCCGCCAGCCGATACAGATTCTTTCAAATGGACGCTGGATCTTCGCAAACTGGCTGTGCACGGATTCCGCAGACGGGCTGTCCGGAGATCCCACCGCTTTCCGCATCTCAGATGACGAAGGAAAGACCTGGCGCATGGTGATGATGCCTAAGAGCAACGGTCATGTTCACGCCAATGTCATAGAGCTGGAAAACGGACACCTGGTTGCTTTTATGCGTAACCGTGAAGCTTACCGCATTCACCGCAGTGAGTCCTTTGACTGGGGTGAGACCTGGAGCGAGCCGGCTCCCACTCCCCTTCCAAACAACAACTCCAGCATCAGTGCAGTGAAACTGCAAAGCGGACGCATTGCCATTGCCTACAACCCCACCTGTACACCCGATCCCCAGCCTGGCAAGGCTGCATGGCCTGGTCTTCGCTGCCCGGTTGCAGTTGCACTGACTGAGGATGGCGGTCTGACCTTCCCCATCATCCGCTATATGGAACGGGGCGAAGGTTTCATGGGTGATGAAAACAAAACCAATAACCGGCAGTACGAATATCCCTATCTGATGCAGTCAGACGATGGGGCGCTCCATCTGGCCTATGCCTCCCACACCCGCGCCGGAGTGAAATACATTCGATTTACCGAGAAGGATGTTCTGGGACAAAAGAGAGAGCGGGTTGGACTCTATAACCCAACTGCTGCCAAGAGCCATTAGTAACAAAGAAAGGATTAAAAATGCTGAAAACCTATAACATTAAAATGCCCCACGCCGTATATGGCGGAGAAAACGCCATGGAAAGCATCACTACCATCTTAAAAAACAGACAGGTGAAGCGGGTCGCCATGTTTACAGATAAGGGAATCGAGGAAAGCGGCCTGTTTAACCTGCCTGAGGAAGCAGTAAAAGCTGCAGGAGCCGATTACTATATTCTGGATGATCTCCCCGCGGAACCAACCTATACCGCTGTTCAGAAACTGGTGGACCAGTTTAAAGAAAACAAAGCGGATATGATCGTGGCCTGCGGCGGCGGAAGTGTCATGGACGCAGCCAAACTGGCAAGTATTCTGGTTACTGATGAATATGGAGTCAGGGAACTGTTAGACGATCCTGGTCGCGCACAAAAGTGCGTTCCCATTATTTTGATCCCCACCACTGCAGGTACCGGAGCAGAGGTTACCCCCAACGCCATTGTTGCCGTTCCTGAAAAACAGCTAAAGGTGGGTATCGTCAACGAGAATATGATCGCTGACTATGTGATACTGGATGCCAGAATGATCAAGAACCTGCCCCGCAAGATTGCAGCGGCTACGGGTGTGGACGCTCTTGCTCACTGCATCGAGTGCTACACCAGCAAGAAAGCGAATTCGTTCAGCGATCTGTATGCATTAGAGGGTCTGGATCTGATTCTTAACAACATCATGGATGCATGTAACGATCCTGAGGCAATGGAAGCAAAAAACCGGATGCAGATTGCAGCCTACTACGGCGGACTTGCCATCACTGCTTCCGGAACAACTGCCGTACACGCATTAAGTTACCCCCTCGGCGGCAAATACCACATCGCACACGGTGTATCCAACGCAATGCTACTGGCTCCGGTTATGCGTTTCAACGAGCCGGTATGCCGCGGGAAGTTTGCAGCTGCCTATGACCGTTGTGTCCATACAGAACAAAACTGTACCACAGCGGAAGAAAAAAGTGCTTATATACTTACATGGATGGAGAAGATCGTTAAGGACTTAGACATTCCTGCCAGCTTAAAGGAATTTGGGGTACCTGCAGAAGACTTAGACGGACTGGTAGAAGCCGGTATGCAGGTTACACGCCTTCTGGTAAATAATATGCGGGAAGTTACTCCTGCCGATGCACGGGCGCTTTATCTGAAAATCATTTAATAAAAGGAGAATATTATGATGAAGAACGTTGAATTAAAAGGTATTATCCCACCGATTCTGACCCCGATGAATCCCGATGAATCTCTTAATCTGGAGGAACTGCGTAATCAGATTGAGCGCATGCTGGAAGGCGGTGTTCATGGTCTGTTCCCATTCGGAACCAACGGGGAAGGTTATATTTTAAGCGAAAATGAAAAAATTGAGATACTTGAGGCTGCTATTGACCAGGTAAAGCATCGTGTTCCGGTGTATGCAGGTACAGGCTGCATATCCACGGCTGATACCATCCGCGTCAGCAGGAAAGCGCAGGAACTTGGGGCCGACGTGCTGTCCATTATCACACCCAGCTTTGCTCTTGCTTCACAGAAAGAGCTTTACGATCATTACGTGGAAATTGCAAAGCATGTAGACATTCCCATCGTGCTGTACAACATCCCTGCACGCACAGGCAATAAACTGCTTCCTGAGACCGTTGCAAAGCTGGCTAAAGATGTTGATCTAATTATGGGGGCCAAAGACTCCAGCGGTGACTGGGATAACTTACTTGCCTACATCAACCTTACAAAGGACTTGGACAAAGATTTTCGTGTATTGTCCGGAAACGATTCACTGATTCTGCCTTGCCTGGAGGCAGGCGGTGCAGGCGGCATCGCAGGATGTGCAAACGTATATCCTCATGTTCTGGCATCTATATATGAACTGTTCAAGGCTGATAAACTGGAGGAGGCTAAGGCTGCTCAGGACTCCATCGCTTCCTTCCGTGCCGTATTCAAATATGGCAACCCAAATACTGTTGTTAAAAAGGCTGTTTCTCTGCTTGGTTACCCGGTAGGCGACTGCCGGCGTCCATTTAACTATCTATGTGACGAAGGGGTTGATGCACTAAAACAGGTTTTGAAGGATAACGCTGAAAGAGGGATGTGTTGATATGAATGTTCAGTTTAGACCTATTATTGGCATTTCTATGGGGGATCCCTTTGGAAATGGTCCGGAAATAACAGTTCGGGCGCTGGCAAATGCGAAACTCTACGAGCGCTGTAAGCCTTTGATCGTGGGCGATGAAACTTCCATCAGTTACGCTTTGAAGGTGGCTGAAAAAGTTCACGGCATTCATCTGGAGCTGAATGTGGTTTCTGCTCCCGCCGAAGGCAAGTATACCTATGGTACCATCGACCTGATGGATTTGAAACTGATTCCTGCAGAAGAAATTCCAGATACCTCCAAACTGGAGGTGCCTGAGCCATTTGGTGTGGGAGCCTGTGCCCTGGGCGGTGAAGCTGCCTTCCAGTATGTGGTGAAAGTGATTCAGCTGGCTATGGAGGGCCAGATAGACGCTACGGTTACCAATGCCCTGAGTAAAGAAGCCATAAACATGGCTGGTCATCACTATTCCGGCCATACCGAGATTTATGCTGATTATACGAACACACCTAAGTACACCATGATGCTGGCTCACAAAGATCTGCGGGTAGTCCATGTTTCCACTCATGTGTCTTTACGTGAAGCTTGTGACCGTGTCAGAAAGGACCGTGTCCTGGATTGCATTCGCATTGCCAACGATGGCTGCAAAGCACTGGGAATTAAAGAGCCTAAAATCGGTGTTGCAGGGTTGAATCCCCACTGCGGGGAGAACGGCATGTTTGGCTGGGAGGAAGCGGAAGAAATCCAGCCTGCCATTGAAGCTGCCATGGCTGAGGGCATTCTTATCCCCGAAAAGAAACCTACTCCTCCTGATACCGTGTTCTCCAAGGCACTGGGCGGCTGGTATGACATCGTTGTTGCGATGTACCACGATCAAGGCCATATTCCGCTAAAGGTAAAAGGCTTTGTTTATAACCGTGAAGAAAAGCACTGGGAAGCTGTAGAGGGTGTTAACGTAACTCTTGGTCTGCCTATCATCCGTACCAGCGTGGACCATGGCACCGGCATCGATCTTGCAGGCAGCGGCCGCTCCAGTGAGCTGAGTCTGATCAATGCTATGGATTATGCCATCCTTATGGTGAATGCCAGAAAAGAAGCCTGAAATTAATATAATGTCTCCAACTGCCAAAAATAATGCTTTATAAAAGAGAGGAGTTCAAACAAATGACTATCCCAATGATTATTGCCCTCGCTGTCACTGTACTCATGATTGTTTTAATCATGACAGAAAAGCTTCCATTCGGTGCACCTCCAATACTTGCCTGTCTGCTAATGGTTCTTTTTGGAATAACCGATATTAAAACTGCTTTCGGCGGTTTTTCTAACGCTACCATAATTATGCTTGCCTCTTTCATGGCAATCGTGGCCGCTCTTCAAAAGACCAGTCTTATCGGCACTTTCAGAAAAACAATTTTGAATATGGCTAACAAAGGCGGATACAAGGCATATATACTGTTATTTATCATCGTTATGCTGGCCAGCAGTATTTTTGGCACAGGCTCAACTGCATTCTATGTTCTTACATTAGGTATTTTATCCACCATACAGTTTACTGACAAATTACCACGTGGTAAAGTGATTGCTGCTGCTGGTTTCGCAGCGAACCATCCACTGATTCCTGTAAATGTTACATTACAATATGGCATTGTTATTGCTGTTTTAGCATCTGCCGGTTCAGGTATCACCAGCGTTTCCTTAGCAAAATTCTCTATTGTAAATCTAATACTTTCATTAGCTTATGTCGCATGGGCTTTAATCGGATATAAAGTTCTGCCAAACAAAAATGTTGAGGATACAGAAATTGGAGCTGATAAGTCTAAAGACACCGTTTATGATTTACCAAAATGGAAAGAAAATGTAACATATGCAGCCTTTATTGCAGCAGTTGTTGGTATGATTCTTCAAAGTAAAATTGGCGATGCAGGATATATGGTTCCAGGTTTATCTGCATGTCTGATTTTAGCGATCGGTGTTCTTAATTTTGATGAAATCCGTAACAATATCGGTGCTCCGATTATTTTGATGTCCGCCGGCGTTATCGGTGTTGCCGACGCTCTCGGCAGTACGGGGCTGACTGCTTTAGTTGGCGAAACTGTAGCCAATATGCTTGGCACGAACATCAATCCTTTCATCCTCATCTTTGTATTCTGTATGTTAACAAGTGTACTTGCTACCCTTACAGGATCCACGATAGGTACTGTTTATGTATTTGCTCCTATGGCTATTGCTACCTGCATGAGCCTGGGCCTAAACCCAACAGCAGCGGCGGCTGCCATTGTAGTTTCGGGCTGGAATGGGCACTTCTTACCAATTGACGGTATGCCGGCTATGGTAATGGGAATTGGAAAATACAAGCTGATCGAGTTTTGGAAATACACAATTCCAATGTACTTTATCCGCCTGCTTGCCTTAACAGCCGGAGCCTTGCTATTGTTTCCAATGTAAGATTTAAAAATTAACCAACTGTTTAGGAAACGGAAAGAGGTATGATTATGAATAATAAATTTGAACTGGAGCATATCGGCATCAACACCCCAAATGCTGAGGAAGCAGAAAAACTGGCCCAGCTTCTGAGTATGATGTTTAACCTGGAACCTCGTCATGGACAAAAATCCGAGTTTGGAGGCCCTTACTTCGAATGTATGAAAGCTCCATTCCTGGGAGAAAACGGTCATATCGCTATGCGTACACCTGATTTGACCGCTGCCGTAGAAGAGTTAAAAGAGAAAGGCTTTTCCTTCAACATGGATACTGCCGCATATTTTGAGGATGGCAAACTGAAAAACGTCTATTTAGACGGTGAGTTTGGCGGCTTTGCCATTCATATTATGCAAAAATAGCATGTAACGAAAACCGCTGATCCATAAGCAAATCTGCCTTTGGATCAGCGGTTTTCCTGAATCAGAGAAGCTCATGAATGTCTTTTGTCTCGTGATCTTCATACGTAACTATATTGCCTTCCCAGGTTCTGAATTTTATATAACCCGGACCTCTTGAAATAATATAATTGGGGAATATGGGAGTTTTTCCCTGCCCTTTCGGCGCATTGACAATAAACGTGGGAATTGCCATACCGGAGGTGTATCCTCTTAAATATTCCATAATTTCAATCCCATCCTCAATGGATGTATTAAAATGGGTGGTTCCCTGGACGTGTTTTGCATGAAAAATATAATAAGGCCGTACCCGGCATTTTAACAGTTCATGATTCAGCACACGCATCACAAATTTATCATTGTTAATACCATTTAACAGGACTGCCTGATTACCAAGGACAATTCCTGCATCTGCCAGCCTTTCACATGCTGCTTTTGATTCACTTGTAACCTCCATGGGGTGGTTGAAATGAGTGTTTAAATAAATGGGGTGGTATTTCTTTAACATGTCACAAAGCTCATTCGTGATTCTCTGTGGCATGGTTACGGGAATTCTGCTTCCAAGCCTTATGTAATCCACATGAGGAATTTCCTTTAACTGGCTGATGATCCATTCCAGCTGTTCGTCTGTCAGAGTCAGTGCATCTCCCCCTGTTATGAGAACATCTCGGATTTCCTCATTCTCTCTGATGTAATTGATCGATTCTATAATTTTTTCCCGGGAATTGTGCACATCCTGTTCACCGATGTTACGCCGCCTCTGGCAGTGCCTGCAGTACATGGCACATTCATTGGTCACATTAATGATAAGGCGGTCCGGATACCGCCTGGTAATGCATCCGGCAGGATTGGTATATTCTTCTGCCATAGGATCTAAATCCGTACAGGTATCTTCCAGCTCCTTATAATTTGGGATACTCATCAGACGTATGGGATCAAAGCTGTCGGCCGGATCTGTAAGACTTAAGTAATACGGGGAAACTGCCCACCGAAACTTCTCCCCCACTTCCCGGATCAGCTGCTTTTCTTTTTCGCTGACAGGGAGAATCCGGTTTAAGCTCTCCACATCTGTAATTCTGTTTTTCAGCTGCCATCTGTAATCATTCCAGTCCTCTTCCGTTGCCGAATAAATATGAAGAATTTTGTTTTTCCGTTCCTTCAGCTCATTTTCTTTGCTGATTCCTGTAGGAATTGACTTCCTTGCCTCAAGAAAATCTTCAATCCTCCCCTTCAGTTCATCTGCACGCTGTAGTGATATTTGACGCTTTCTTTCTTTTTCCATATATTTATTCTCCTTTTGCTCCAAAAGAAGCAACTTTATTATAACAAAAAAGTTGTTACTTAGTCAATAAATTTAATTAGAGCAAAAAAGGAAGCCAGTCTATCATAAACCGACTTTTCTAACAGATTCTTGGAAGACCCTCACCATACAAAAGATCAATGGTCCTCAGTCCCTTAAGCCTGGTTTTCATTCTGACTCCGCTTCCCTCAAGTATTGTTCCGATTATTCTGGCATTTGTTCCGTATTTACTGCTTTGCACTGCTTTTAATGCCTTTTCGGCCTGATTTCCCGGTACAACGGCTATCATCTTCCCTTCGTTGGCCATATAGAGAGGATCTAACCCAAGTATACCGCAGAAGCCTTTCACCTCCGTGCTGACAGGAAGAGCCTCCTCCCAGATCTCCACACTGCATGCGGACTGCTCTGCTGCTTCATTTAAAACAGTGGCCAGGCCGCCCCTTGTTACATCCCGCATGCAGTGCACCCGGACCCTGCTGTCCAATAAGTTCCGGACTATGGAAGTAAGAGGTGCACAGTCGCTGGAAATCTGATTTTCTATGCCCATACGGTGGGAAAGGATTGCCGCATGATGTTCTCCTAAGTTTCCCGATAAAATAACAGCATCGCCTGGTTTACAGTTAGAAATGCTGATGCCTCCCTTTTTCACTTCTCCGATTCCGGAAGTATTGATAAAAACCCCTCCGTTTCCATCCACCACCTTTGTATCGCCTGCAACGATCTTTACTCCGGCCTCTTTTGCTGTCAAAGCCATGGTGCGGGCAATTTCCTCTATGGTTTCCAATTCTGTGCCTTCCTCAATGATAAAGCCTGCAGTGAGATATTTAGGAACAGCTCCCATCATGGACAAATCGTTGACTGTTCCGCACACAGCAAGCTTTCCTATATTTCCACCTTTAAAAAACAGCGGAGTAACAACAAATGAATCTGTTGTACAGGCGATCTTCCCCTCAACAGGCACCACTGCCGCATCCTCAAGCCTGTTTAATGTTTTATTATGGAAATGCTTTAAAAAAACCTGATTAATCAGATCACCCGTCTGTTTTCCTCCGCTGCCATAAGACATGTCAATTTTCATAGTTTCTGCCCTGCTCCTTTCGACTTTATTATAAAACGGATTACTTAAGAATTCTGATACCAGATCCCGCAGGCTCCTTCTGATGACACCATGCAGGGCCCCACTGCATGAAGCGGCGTGCAGGCAGTCTTAAATAAAGGGCATTCTCCTGGATTTTTCCGTCCCAGAATTACGTCTGTACATTTACACCCTTTTGGCATTTCCTCGTACCTGCCCTGAACGCGGCTTCCGCCGTCATAGATCTCATATTTCTTCTTCAGCCTTAAAGCAGAATTTTCTATCATACCGATTCCCCGCCAGAAATCATCTCCCTGTTCAAAATACTTCAAAAGCAAAGCACGGGCTTTCTCATTGCCCTTTTCCTTCACTGCACTGGCATACATGTTTTTTACTTCAAACCGCCCGGTTCTTAGCTGGCTCATAATTTCATAGACAGCTGCCAGAATATGCTCTCCTTCAAAACCTGCAATAACAAAAGGCCTCCGGTATCTGTCTGCCAGTTCCCGGTAACTGTCAGCTCCTGTGATCACGCTAACGTGACCAGGGTTTAAGAATGCATCAATGTTTTTTTCCCTCTCACAGATATAGGAAAGGGCTGGAACGATTGTTTTTACAGAAGTTAAAAGTTTTAGATTCGTGATCTCCTTTTGCTGCATTTCCTCCAGCATCAGAGCATAGATGGGAGCCGTTGTCTCAAAGCCCACAGCCGCAAACAGATACTGGATATTTTTATACTCCTGAGCCTCCTTTAACGCCATTAGCGGAGAATACAGGATTTTCACTTTTCCTCCTGCTGCCTTTGCCTCTGTTAAGGACATGCTGCTGCCTTTCACTTTCATCATATCTGCGAAGGTCAGGACACAGTGATCCTCCTTTAAGGAAAAATCCGTCAAACGGTCAATATAGGCAGCCGGGGTAACACAAACCGGACACCCGGGACCGGAGATCAGCTGGATTCTGGGAGAAATCATACTTCTGATTCCGTTTTTAAAAATGCTGGAAGTATGGGTTCCGCACACCTCCATGATTTTTACCGGTTTCCCGTCATAAGCTTTCAGTTCATCAATCACTTCCTGGATCTTCATATCTGTCCTCCTGAAGTTCTGAAAACAGGCTAAGTATATCCCCTGCTATTTCCCCGCTTATTACTTCTATGGCACAGCCTGCGTGGATCAGAACATAATCTCCGATTCCGGCATCCACAAGTTTTATATTCACATCGGTGATATTATCCATTACATTCACTCTTGCATAATCTCCCCGTATTTCCATGACTTTTCCAGGTATTGCAACGCACATGAGATTTTCTCCTTTCTGCCGGTTACGTGTTATCTGTTTTTAAATGCTTTCTTCCTAAGTATATCTGTCCAAGACTCAGTCCGCCGTCCCCCGGAGGAACAAGGCGGTTTATGTATACGCGAAAGCCTCTTTCCCGCAGGAGGGTAAGGGTTAGTTCTGTAAGTACAGTATTCTGAAATACTCCTCCGCTAAGTGCCACATCGCTGATATGATGACGACTTCCCAGCTTTTCACAGATTCCTGCAATTCCTTCTGCTGCTGCATGGTGAAAGCCCAGTGCCAGAGCTCCGGTCATCCCTCTGTCTTTGCAGTTTACCGCTGCTTCAAAAAATGGTCTTGGGTCCAGTTTTAAAACTTCTTCCTCTTCCTTTATAAGAAATGGCAGGGAAGGAGGTTTTATATGTTCTCTTCTGGCAATCTCAGCTTCCCGTTCAAGCAGTATGGCACATTCTCCCTCATACCTGTTCTCATAGGCAATCTGTAGGACAGAGGCCGCTGCATCAAAGAGCCTGCCCATACTGGAAGTAGAAACCGTATTGATTCTTTGTTCCAGTGCCGCCGTTATGATATGCTTTCTTTCATCTGGAAAGAAACTGTCAAGGCCTGCATGATGGAGATAACAGACTGCAGTCTTTTTCCCATCCCGCATGGACTGATCGCCTCCCAGAACCGGGAACGGGCTTAAATGAGCAGCCCGCACAAATTCCTTTCCCTCACAGATCAGGAATTCCCCTCCCCATATGCTCCCATCGGTTCCATAGCCGGTTCCGTCAAATGCCACGCCTATTACAGGACCTTTCAGTCCATGCTCCGCCATCACAGACGCAATATGAGCATGATGATGCTGCACTTTTATAAAAGGAAGTAACAGACTCTGGGCAAAACGGGCTGAGTGGTAATTGGGGTGGAAATCACATACTGCCAGCCCTGGTGTGATGTTTAACAGGCAGGTTAAGTCTTTGTAGGATTTTTTATATTCCTCCATGACACCACATTCTTCCAAATCTCCAAAATACTGGGATACAACTGCTCTCTCGCCCCGGCAAAGGCAAAATGCCGCTTTCAAATCTCCGCCGGCAGCAAAAATCTCTGTTTCTCCCCCTTTCTCTTTTTGCAGAAAAACAGGATAGGGAACATATCCTCTGCTCCTTCTGATAAGCTGAGGGCTCCCTGCCACAACCTTTGCTACAGAATCATCCACAGATCTCACAATTCTTCTTTTATTATACAAAACCCCATCAGGAAATGGATCTGAAAGAGAAAGCATACAATCATCTTCACGGATAATTGGCTGTCCTGATACATTGGCACTGGTCATAATAAGCGGACCAAGTTCTTCCGTCAGCAAATGCTGGAGGGGAGTATACGGCAGAAATGCGCCGCAGTACAGGCTTTTCTTATTAGTGGACGGAGCCATCAGATCTTCCTGCATAGGAAGCAGCACGATGGGCCTTGCTTTGGATGCCAGCAGTATCTCCTCTTCCTCTGAAACATCACAGTACTTCTTTATTTCTGAAACAGAATGAAACATTACTGCAAAAGGCTTTTCTTCCCGTCCTTTGCATTGACGCAGCCGGACCACCGACGGCTCCAGAAAAGGGGAACACACCAGGTGATACCCTCCGACTCCCTTTACTGCCACGATTCCGCCGTCTGCCAGCACCTTTATGGCTTTTTTTAAGGCCTCCCGGTCAGTAAGCTCCTTCGCCTCCCGATGCCTGTTATCCTGGTATAAAAGATAGGGACCGCAGTCATTGCAGGAAATTGTCTGTGCATGAAACCGTCTGCTTTGAGGAGAGGTGTATTCCTTATTGCAGGCACTGCACATGGGAAAATCCTTCATGACCGTGTTGTCTCTGTCATACGGCATTTCTTCTATTATGGTGTATCTGGGACCGCAGGCCATACAGCTGATAAATGGATTGCCATATCTTCTGTCTGATTGATCGGCAAGTTCTTTTAAGCATTCCGGACAGACCGGCAGATCTACAGGTATCATGGAGACTTCTTTTGCTTCACCACTTGGTATAATAACAAAATCATCAAAAACAGAGACCGGCAGCTCTTCCATCTCCATATTTAGAATCTCGTATCTTCGCTCTTTATTCTCTTTTAAATCAGATAAAAACCGGTCCACTGCCGTTTTCGGCGCCTGTGCCACAATTTCCACATCACCGCCAACGTTTCGTACCCAGCCTTTGATTCCCATTTCCCTGGCTGCACGATAAACAAGGGGCCGGAATCCAACCCCCTGTACAATACCGCAGACCTTAATTTTTACTGCTGTTTCTTTATTTTTTCCATTATCCATTCTGCTGCCTTTTCATAACCTTCTCCGGTCTTTCCCGACACCCTGATTACCGGAGCTGTTTTATTTAATGCCCGGACTCCCTTCATGAAGAACTCTTCATCAAAATCCACATAGGGTAAAAGATCACATTTGTTTAACATAATGATATCTGCCTTAACTTCCAGGACTGCATAAACAGACTTTCAAATCCGAAGGCATCCGCCAGAAGTCCAAGCCAGAGAAGATGGCTGTGAAGCCGTGACAGTTCTGCCCATATTGTTCGTAAGAATTCACCCCGCTCCGGCACCTCTACATCCATAATACGCTCAATGGACATACAATATCCCATTCCATGCATAAAAGAGCAGATTCCGCAGATCCGTTCCGCAACGTAACAATACTGCTGATAATCCCTTTTTCCACCAGCTTTTCCAAATCTCTGTGAATATATCCAATTCTAGGAATTGCTTCCACAACCGTTTCATCCTCCAGCACCAGATCCAGATGGATTGGCTCCGGAAGAACCGACAGTTCCAGCGTATTTCTGCTGATGCCGATGATGATGATCCCGGCAGCAAAAGCAGCTCCGCCTAAAAGGTTAATGAAAAGTGCACGAAACGAATTTTTCCTTGCCTCCTTAGTCTTTGTGTACCCTATAAGCAGATAAGAACAGAAGGTCGTAAGCTCCCAGCAAAAATACATCCAGGTAAGCTGGTTGCTCAGCACGATACCGAAATAAATACAGGCAGTTCGAAAGAGAGAGATTTTACGATATAAAGAAACTGTTAAATTAATGCTGCTCAGCTATATAAAGGAGGTTTTGATAAGAAACACATTTTTATCAACAAAAAAAGGACGCTTTTGCTTCAGAGCATCCTTTTTATTAATTTCAATATTTTCTAGAAATACCAGTCCGTTTCATACAGTCTTATTCATCCTCATGGAAGAAAAACAATTCCTCCACTGTAGTAGAAAATACCTTTGCAATATCCATGGCAAGTTTTAATGATGGATTATACCTGCCTTTTTCCAAATTAATAATCGTTTCCCGCCGCACCCCAACCAGTACAGCAAGTTCATCCTGTGTTAAGCTTTGCTTTGCTCTGTATTCCCGCAATTTAGTAATTAAGGCCATGTTTAAATCTCCCGCTGTTCATTTATTTCCAGTACCACGAGACTGATTGTAAAACAAATCATAGAGACAACGTAGCACGATGCCAATACAATATTGACTGGCAGAATTGCTGGAAACAGGAAGTGTATGACAATCGCAAGACCAGTAACCCATACACCGGAAAAGAAACCATAACTTGCCGCTTTTCTGACATTTTGCTGGAACAGCTCATCCGGTGTTACAAAAAAATACCGGATATACTGGGCAAAGCCGAAAAAACCGAAAAACGGTATACTAACAGTAAACCCCATAAAGCCTAACAAAGCGAGGATGGACAGGAAACCCAGTTTATTGACTTTCATAAAAGACCTCCAATAGTGGTATATTTCTAACATTATGTTATAAATATACCACTATTAAATTTTCTTGTCAATAGCAGCTTTGTTTGGAGATTAATTGTAGAGCGAGACGCAGTTTTTTGTAACCCAAATGCAACCTTTGTAATCGAGGTGCAGTTTTTGTAGTCGAAATGCAATCTGTTCAAATCTCTTTTTTCGGTATATGATATAAAACAGATATGTTATTACTTTATGGAGGAAGTTATGGAAAAAAGAAAATACTTATGTTTAAATGATATTCCATTATTTTCAAGAATAGATAAAACCTCTTTTACTCCGATTTGTTATGCTACAAAGAAACAACATATGAAAAAAGGAGAATATCTGTTCAAACAAGGTGAACCGGAAGATGGTGTATATTTTATAAAAGAAGGAAGCCTGAAATTTGTAAGAATTACTGAAAATGGTGAAGAGGTAATTATTCAAATAGTTGGAGCTGGTGAAGTTATCGGTGAGACTGCCTTGTTTAGAGAAGGCGCATTTTCACCTGTATCTGCTATAGCACTAGAAGAAGCGAACGTCTGCAGTATTGACAGTAAATCATTTGAAAAAATTATTATAGGAAATCCGGAAATTGCTTTGCAAATAATAAAGAACCTTTCTACTTGCCTATATGATACCTGGGAAAAGATTACTGAATTGAACACTCAGACAATTCAAGAAAAAGTGATCAGCTTCTTAATCCTATTGTCACAGGAACAAGGTGAGCCTTGTACAGAGGGTACATTAATCAAGATTCCCTTGACTCAACAGGAAATCGCTTCTGCTGTGGGAGCGTCCAGAGTTATGGTTTCTCAAGCTCTACAGGAGCTTATAAAAAGTAATTATATTTGCAGGAAGAGAAAACATTATATAGTAAAAAAACAATGTATTTATTAAAGTGTAAAATTTTTAACAGAATAAAAATCCTTTCTGTATTATAATCAAAAAATACGAAAGGAGTAGATGATTAAATATGAATTTATCAGATAAAATATGCTTGGTTACTGGGGCTAGTTCAGGACTGGGGCTTGCTGTAACGAAAAAATTTGCCAAATCGGGAGCTATAGTTGTATTAGTGTGCAGAGACTCCCAAAAAAGTAGAGATGCATTAGCTGAAGTTAAAAGGGAAGTCCCGGATGCTAAACTCGAGCTGATGTATTGTGATCTATCCTCAATAAAGTCAATTCAAGATTTTCTTCAAAAGTTTAAAGAGACACATTCAAGTCTCAATGTGATTTTTAATAATGCTGCCGTTATGAGACAGCATCGAACCGTTACAGAAGATGGTTTTGAAATGATGTTTCAGACAAATTATCTGGCACCAGTATTACTTACAACCTCCTTAATGGATTTATTAAAGAACAGTTCAAATGCACAGATTATAAATATAGCAGTACCACCAGAAAAACTTCGCATTGACTTTGAAGACTTACAGTTCCAAAAGAAATATAAGCCTTATGAAGACTTCATGCGAACGAAACTCTATCTACTTCTATATAGTCTTGAACTCTCGAAAAAATTAGCCGATACAGGGATAATAGTAAATTCAATTAACCCGGGATTATTCAAATCAGAGCTCCGTAGAGAAAGTCCCTGGCTCCTAGGCATGATAACAGATTTGTTTGCTATCTCCGCTGACAAAGCCGCAGAAAATATTGTTTTGCATGCATCTTCGGATAAAGTACAAGCGAAATCCGGAAAAGTATTTGACGGAAAATTAGAGAAAACACTTACATCGTATTGGAATGATTATATAATCAGAAATAGTCTCTGGGTAATTACAGAAACATTGATAAATCAATACAAGAAGTAGAATTCAGCTCCTGCCATACGGTATGTGCCTTTATGATTACCGAAATTCTCGCCCTATTTTGCTCCGAAAGCAGGGATGAACCATGGGATCGAAAATGATGCAGGTTAAAGGCAGGTGCACCTTACGGCGCTCCTGCCAATTCACAGCAGACGGCAATGCCGACTGCTTAAGGAATTGTGACTACCTTCTCTTTTTTTCAAAGAACCAAATTGTGTTTTTATTTGTTGGATAGTCGCCTAATACCCATAAGTAATATTAGAAGGGTTTCTGCTATGCGGCATGAGACTACAATAATATATTTTAAAACTTGTAACTCAAAAATTCACCTCTGTCGGTATCAGTGAAATATTTTTCCAGTTCTTTTTGTTTTTCTTCAATAAATTTATCTAAAAAATATAATAAATTTATTCTTTTGAAAGTTGAAATAAGTGCAGTTTTTTCGTTTTCGAGTTCTGGAGATGTACAAACTGTATCACCGTTTGATCCAATAAACGCATTATAATGTTTTTCTTTCTCATTATAATATAAAATAGAATTCCTATTTTCAATGAAGCCATATGAAAAATAATCTTTTGGTATTTCATGTTTTTCTATTAATAATAATAAAAAATCAATGTTCCAATTTTCGTTAAAGTCTATTCGCTTCTGAATAAAATTTTGCATAAAGTAGTCTCTGAGCCTATCAAGATAAAAATACTTCAATGCATCTTCTTTATTTTTAAAAACTTTAACAGTTTTATACTCTGGTACATTTCGTCTTTCTTTTTGAACAAAGCAATATTCCCATTTATCTTGTTCGTTTAGCCTTATTGCATAGTAATTTTCTAAAGGAAAGTTTTCACCAAAACTAATATCATGGTATATAGCATTCCCGTCATCAATAATATGTATATTTACTTCCTCAAGTAAATAGATAGCTTCGTTAATATCCATTCTTTTCATCATGAACCATAGGGTAGACGGTCTGGCTAAACTTCTGGTGAAACAAGATCTATATACCACTTTCATTTTGCCATGTGTCGTAAAATATTGCCCCTGTGTGACCTTTAAAACCAATGGTGGAACATATATGCCAATCAGGCGATAAAAAGCCTTGTTGGGCAAATCTGAAAAATATAGGCTTTTCTCATTGCACCTAATAGCTGTTTGGATTGCTATTGCCTCCTGTTCGTCTTCCGGTTGCTTTTCCAGAAAAATGTCGCATATATGCCAGTTTTCAAATCCGTCCAGTCGCACAATTGCAACCATTTATAACATTCCTGAACTATAAGATTCTCACCCTATTTTACTCCAAAAGCAGGGATGAACCATGGGGTCGAAAATGATGCAGGTTAAAGAGCCGGGGTCAAAAACTTCCCCGGCTCAGCTAACATCAGCCCGCAATGCGGGCTGAGAGAATTTTTTATCGGGGTCGGATTTGTGGCATTGGGGGGCGTAAGCAGGGTCGCGTTTGTACGAAATGCCCATTTCGTCAGCTATTATAAATGTTATAGTCTTTAAATAGATGGAATTTTATTAAATTTATTTTGTTATATTCATATTCTCTATTATCCCATTTTCTTTATTTACTGAAAATCGTCTTCCTAAGAAATCATTAGCATATAACACGGAATCAATAATGTTTATCATCGTAAAAACTGTATCATCTCCTTTAGGTCGCTGTCCTACTTGCCATATCTTTTTACCCTCGTCATTATAACAATATATGTTATGATAATCATCATAACTCATTTCTTTTTTAGGTAAAATATTGAGCAGAACAAAAATTTTATCCTCAATAATCTTATATTGCATAATTTTATTTTCAAAAGTAATTCTACAGTTTCCAATATGTAATAAATTATTGTCAATTTTTATTTCGTTCATTTCATTAAGCTCCAATCTGTTAAATTTCCTATTTCATTAAATTCACCAATATATTGTCCCATTAGATCAAATTGTGTGCCACCTCCGCCGGATCCAAATATGGGATTAGCTTCTCCCATACGAATAGTGTCACCAGCTTTAAGCTTTACCTCTGCCACAGACTTTGGAGTAGCTGGTAATGCAAATTTATCTTGTATCTGTAAGGGTGTTAGTCCTTTGATATCTTCTGCTTTCATCACCCAACCACCATACATGCCCGAAGTTTCACCATCAAATACTCTAACAAAAACCGTATCTTCTTTTAATTTAATTTCTTGAACAACCATTTGGGGAGTATATGGTGGATTATCATAGCCTTTACTTGCCCACCAATCATTTACACTTTCTGCGGAGCTATATTTTTTTATCTCGACTTTATCTTTTAAGCCACCTAATTGCTTATTCAGATAATCATAACCAGTCTGCCCCGCCCCCTCAGGTGGAGTACTGAGATATGCGACGAACGGTGAATTTTCGTATTTAATTAAAAAAATTATAGCACGTCTTTGTGCTGTTTTTAAATAGAAAAATTACTATTCTTCTTCTCGAATCGGTTCCCGGTATTCTGTCTTATTTTTCATCATTCCGTAAACAATGTTTACCAATCGGCGCATGATACAGACCAGTGCCTGAGACTTTGTCTTCCCTTCGCCGATTTTTCTAATGTAATACTCGTAAAATACCGGATGATTGGGTACTCCGTTCTTTGGTTTGGACACCATGGTCACTGCCAGGAAATAAAACAGTCCATGCAGTTGACGGTTTCCTTGTCTGGAGCTTTGCTCCTTGCCTTTTCCAGCAGAACTGAACTTTACAGGAGCTACTCCTGCGAATCTTGCCAGCTTGTCTGCACTGGAAAACCTTCGGATATCTCCGATTTCTGCAATCAATTTGCTGGCTACGGAGGTTCCAATTCCAGGCATACTGGTCAGTTTATAATCAAAACTAAGCAGGATTTTCTCGATTTCTTTATCAAGCCCTGCCAACTCTTCTTTCTGATGTTCCAAGTCTCTTACCAGACTCGTTGTGATAAAATCTCTGGATTCCTGATATTCCCGATAGGTATTTCCATCGTGCTGGATATAGTCAAGAATCATTTCCGCTTTCTCTTTTCTGATGATTGGGGATATCTCTTTGAATTCAATTGTTAGTTCTTCTGCCGTCTTTTCCTGCAAATGGACAGGGGATGGGTAGATTTTCCAAAAGTACATGGCACATTTCCCATCTATCTCACTGAAAAATTTACTGTAACTGGGATATGCCATGGATATCTGCTCATGGAGTCCGTTCTTAAATCGAATTCCGTCTTTGACCAGTAAATCTCTCCGATTTACTAATTGAGCCAGTGTCCATTCGTTATCTTTGGGCTTTGCATCTGGCAAAGTATGCAGTTGGTTAATCAGAACCGTTGCCACACAATACGCATCATACTCATCGTTTTTACGGAGCATGGGTGCGCTTTTTCTCTGGTCATAAGCAAGAGCAGGATTAATGTCTTTTACTATGTAACCGTTTTCAATCAGCCAGACAGCTAAACTTCTGCCGTAGCCGTATGCATTCTCCAATCCGTAAATAGGTTCAAGACCAAGATGATTGGATTTTCTGTTTACCTTTTCTGCCAGCTTTTTAAAATCACTGGGCTTGTTTTCTATCACTACTACCTCTAATTTCTCATTCCAGCAGTTCACCATCACTGCGGTATGTGTTTCCTTATGCAGGTCAATCCCCACATAAAGCAGATTTTCTCTTTTCTGCAATTCTCTCCCTCCTGATCTTGTTTCCAACCGATCAGTTCCTGTACCGGCAACCTCAGATGACAGCGTTAACTCTAAATGAGTCCGCAAGGGGGCGACAGCCAATCTACAACAAACCAATGGGCGGAAGGACAAGTTATTTCTTTTATTGGTTGTTGATGTTAACTCTGTATCAAATAGATTGCAAGTCATTTCTGAATTTATTATCGGGAGACGGAACGACAGAAAAAAGAACAGAAAAGGGAGCTACAGAAAAGGTATTTTTACCCCCTGTAACCCCCGGCAGCCCCATTTTACCATAGAACCAATTTTCTGTAAATCCCATGGTTCACCATGAACCATGGGGGGTAGGCAGTTATCTTTAAGCCAATGGCAGTTAAGAATTGATGTCCCGTTCTCATTTAGCCCTGTGTCGCAAGATATTACCCCTGTGTGACCTTTAAAACCGATGGTAGAACATGTATGCCATTCAAGCGATAAAAAGCCTTGTTGGGCAAATTTGAAAAACATAGGTCTTTCCCATTGCACCTGATAACTGTTTGGATTGCTATTGCCTCCTGTTCGTCTTCCGGTTGCTTTTTCAGAAAAATGTCGCATATAGGCCAGTTTTTCATATCCCTCAAGTCGCACAATCGCAACCATTTACAAATTCCTGAACTGGAAGATTCACGCCCCTTTTTGCTACAAAAACAGGGATGAACCATGGGGTCGAAAATGATGCTGGTTAAAGAGCCGGGGTCAAAAGCTCTCCCGGCTCCGCTAACATCAGCCCGCAATGCGGACTGAAAGAACTTTTCCATCGGGGTCGAATTCATGGCATGGGGGTCGTAACCGGGGTCGTACTTGCAGGGAATGTCCATTTATGCAAAAGAATTACGGGGTTATGAACGACTCCAATAAAATAGTACCAGTTAATCAGGAAAACAAGAAGTTCATAAACCTAATTGATTTAATTTCCTATATTTTCAAAGGTTCATTATTATTCTCTTCTAAGGTGTTTTTACTTGTTAGGCTGAGAATTATTTTCACTTTTATACTTCTCTATATAATTATTTATACCAGAAAAAAGTACATCACGCATAACTTCTTTATAATCACTATAAATCCCCTCTTTTTCAATTATAATATCAAACATATTTTTTAATTTTTTATCTATTATAACTGTAATACCTTCGACTTGTTCTCCCGTTTTTTCATTTTCAAACTTCTCTGATATAATGCTTATTTTATTATCACTCATGTATTAGTTGCTCCTTGTTCAAGGGTTTTTAAGGTGTCTGTATAGGTTCACCTTTAAAATATCACCAATTTATTCTCGCCAATATATACCGTTAACCTTTAGAATTTATTTGCTGTATTTTCACCAATAAATGCAACGATTTTTAGTGATTTTTGGTATCAACTTTCTACAACTTTTCCAGTACTGTATGGTGTTAAAGGAGGAAAACACAATGGCTGAACAAGATTTATTGGATATGTTCATTCAGGAACGTATAAACATGCTAATTGATATGTTCCACAAAAATCAGTAAAACTCGGCCTAATAAATCACCAGAAGAACACGAACGAATTTTACAAGCAGAACGTTTTATTGGCAATCTGAATACCGGGAATTGGTGCATAACTATAAATGCTGCAGAGTCACTTAAAAACAGTAGCCCTGCAGCATTTGTTACTCTAGACTCTAACTAATATATTGACCAGTAAGTAAATTAAATTTAAATTCTTCTTCATCTGAACATTTGATATTTATTATTTCATTTTGTTCAACATCAAAAACTTCGATTATATCTCTAAAACCAATTGACCAAATAATATCTCCTTTATAATTCATTACCATTAAATCTAATTCAAAAATAACTACAACTAATGATTTCGTAGTTACATGTATGAATTCATAGAACAAAGAACCCATTTTATTTTCACTAATCAACTGTTTAGTCTCTTGGTCTATGCATAATATAGTTTTATCGAAACCTATATATACCTCTTTGTTATTTATTATTAATACTTCTGGTTTTAATCCTGCATAATTATAAGCTATTCCACATTCAAAACCGCTTTTAAGTATATTTATGGATTCAAATCTGTCGGCATCATCTAAATTACCATAAATCAAAAAGTTATTTTGAGCTTGACTTATTAAATTTTCTGCCGTACCATAGTTCTTTATCTCAAATTCATTGTGCATACTATTCTCCTATTATCATCGATTACATATTGTTATTTTGTTCCTGTTTTAACAATTATTGTTATCAGCCTATCACCATCCCAAACAGTTTCAAGCTTAACTCCGCCACCGGGTCCCATAAAGAAACTTTCTTTAGTCGTAGCAGTATACTCTACCATCGGTGTACCTGGCAACTCTTTTGCAATATAAGACCTCGTTTCTGTACCAATAATATTACTTGAATCATTTAAGACACCATTCAAATGTTTTTCTAATGCAACTCTATTACTGGGGGTATCATATACACCAATATGAGCAAGTTCTTCCTTCATCTGTAAGGATCGTTCTATATTATGCTTACTACCAGTAGCTTTGCCGAACAAATAATCTAACTTCTTTCCACCTTCTCCTATATTAGCATGACCCGC